>JBGQFW010000021.1:0-53074 GCA_041497115.1 Methylomirabilia bacterium | reverse complement strand
GGCATCGACCTGCACTTCATCCACGAGCCGGGCGTGGGGCCGGCGCCGATGCCGCTGCTGCTCTCGCACGGCTGGCCGGGGTCGATCGTGGAGTTCGAGCGCATCATCCCGATGCTGACCGACCCGGCGCGCTTCGGCGGCGACCCCGGCGACGCGTTCACCGTGGTGGCGCCCTCGCTGCCGGGCTACACGCTGTCGTTCAAGCCGGGCCAGCCGCGCTTCGGCGTCGTCGAGATCGCCGAGCTCTTCGCCGCGCTGATGACCGACGTGCTCGGCTATCGCCGCTTCGCCGCCCAGGGCGGCGACTGGGGCGCGTTCATCACCTCGATGCTCGGGGCGAGCCATCCCGAGCGGGTGGCCGGCATCCACGTGAACCTGCTCGCGGTGCGGCGCGATCAGACCGCGCCGGACGCGCCGACCGCCGAGGAGAAGGCGTACTTCGAGGAGCTCGCCCATTGGATGCGCGAGGAGACCGGCTACATGCAGATCCAGGGCACGAAGCCCCAGACGCTGGCCTACGGCCTCACCGACTCGCCGGTGGGGCTGGCCGCCTGGATCATCGAGAAGTTCCGCACGTGGAGCGACTGCGGCGGCGACGTCGAGCGGCGGTTCTCGCGCGACACGCTGCTCACCAACGTGATGCTCTACTGGGTCACCGGGGCCATCGGCTCGTCGTTCTGGCCCTACTACGCGCGCCAGCACGCCGCCTGGCCGATCAGCGAGAAGCGCCCGGTGCGGGTGCCGACCGCCTACGCGTCGTTTCCGCGCGAGATCCTGCACCCGCCGCGCGCCTGGGCCGAGCGCGTGTACGACATCCGCCGCTGGACCGTGATGCCGAGCGGCGGCCACTTCGCCGCGCTGGAGGAGCCCGCGGCGCTGGCCGCCGACGTTCGCGCGTTCTTCCGCGGGCTGCGCTGAGCGCCGGCGGCCTGCCCGGGCCTACTGCCGGGGAGTGCTGAAGATGCCCAAGCCGTCGCGGTCGTAGAACGCGATGGCGGGGACGCCGTCTCGGTTCAGCGCGAACTCGGCGCGCGCCTTGCCGGTGGCGTCGTAGAGGCTCAGCGCGGGCGCGCCGTGGGGCAGGGTGACGAGCCCGGCGCGCAGCTTGCCGCCCTGCTCGTTGAGCACCACCAGCGCGGTGCCGTTCTCGGTGCCCACCGTCAGCCGCGGCATGCCGTCGGCGTCCTTGAAGCGCAGGGCCACCGAGTGGTCGCCGTCCACCCCCAGCTCGGCGCGCGCGCGGCCGGCGGCGTCGCGCAGCACGAAGCGCTCGGCCTCGACCACGCGGCCGGGCGGCCGTGCCTGCCCCATCAGCGCGAGCGCGGCGAGGCCGAGCGTGCCGGCCGCCGCCAGCCGTCGCCACCGCCGTTGCTCGCGCTCCAACCGCTCGAGCCGGGTCGCGATCGCGGGATCCGTGGCTTCACTCATGTCCACCTCCAGCGTGGGTCGGGGGAAATCGAACGCAGGGGAGCAAGGACGGGGCCAAGCCGGCGGCGCGTGTGACGACGCGCACCTGACACACGTGACGCTCCGCCGGACTGCCGCGAGTGATGTCAGGCGGACACGCGCCGGTGCAGGATGGACACCGGCGCTACCGCACGTAGGCGGGGAAGACGCGGCGCAGCAGATCGGGGGCGTTGACGGCCAGCATGCCGGCGGCCAGCCGGCGGGCGGCACCGCGGACGGCCACGAACGTGATGGCGCCGGTGGCGACGACGCGGCCGGTGGCGTCGCGCGCGGAGACCACGGTGTCCCAGTAGCGCGGGTCGTCGGCGCGCTGACGGACGTCGGCGCGGGCGCCCGCCACGCGGATCTCGCCCGCAGCCGGCGTGTCGCCGTGCAGCGTCACCCGCAGCTCGGTCGTCATCCCGGCCTCGCCGGTGGCCAGCGCGCCCAGCCAGAACGCCGTCTCGTCGAGCAGCGTCGTCAGCGCCACCGGGGCCAGCGCGCCGTCGGGCGAGGCGAACCCCGGGCGCGGGCGCCAGGCGCCGCCGACGGCGCCGTCGTCGGCGCGCAGCTGCACGCGCAGGCCGAGCGCGTTGTCGGTGCCGCACGCGAAGCAGCCGCGCGAGATCGGCAGCGGCGGCGCGTCGGCCGGCGGCGGGGCGGCGGCGGTGTCAGCGCCGGCCGCGCCGGCGGTGATCTCGCCGTCTACCAGCGTGGCGGCGTCGTCCAGCAGCGTGAAGCGGCTGTCGCCGCCGGCGCGCTCGGCACGCAGGCGCAGCGGCACGCCGAGCGGCACGCGCCGCAGATAGTGGCCGCGGAGCGCGCGCGGCCCGGCGCCGCCGGCGGCGAGGTCGAAGAGCGCCAGCACGCTGCCGCCGTGGGCGGTGTCGGGCAGTCCCTGGAACGCGCGGTCGAGGGTGAGCGAGCGCTCGTCGCCGTCGAGCGCGCGGCGCAGAGCGTCGGTCGTCAGCATGCGATAATCATCCGAGTGCCGTCCATTCTAGCGCCCAGCCCGTTCGTCCGGGCGACCGTCACCAACTTCTTCTTCTTCCTGGCGATGAACGGCTTCGTGCTGCTGCCGCTCTACATCCAGCAGCTCGGCGGCAGCGAGATCGAGATCGGCCTGGTCATGGGCCTCTACAGCGCGGTCGGCATCGTGTGCCAGCCGCTGATCGGCCCGTGGGTGGACGTCATCGGCCGCCGCCCGTTCATGCTCGCCGGCGTCGTGCTGAACTTCTCGTCGTCGCTGCTCGCCGCCCTTCCCGGCGGCGTGCCGCTGCTCGCCCTCGTGCGCGCCCTGCAGGGCGTGAGCTTCTCGATGTTCTTCGTGGCGAGCTTTTCCTACGTCGTGGACATCATCCCGGTCGCCCGCCGCGGCTGGGCGCTGGGCATCTACGGCGTGTCGGGGTTCGTGTCCACCGCGGTGGCGCCGATGGTGGGCGAGTGGATCATCCGCACGATCGGCTTCCGGGCGCTGTTCCTCGCCTCGGCGGCGCTGGCGCTCGTCCCCGCCGTGCTGGTGTGGCCGGTACGCGAGGTTCCGCGCGACGGCACGGTGCCGCTGCGCGTGGCGCCCGGCGCCGTGCGGGCGGCGCTCGCCGACCTGCTCCACCTGCACATGTTCGTGACGATGTTCTTCGGCCTCGGCTCGGGGACGATCTTCGCCTTCCTGCCGACGTTCGCCGAGGACCTCGGCGTCCGCACGCTGTCGCTCTTCTACACGGCCTACGCGCTGTCGGCCATCGCGGTGCGCATCGCCGGCGGCGGGCTCATCGACACGCGGGGCCGCCGCGCGGTCATCGTCCCCTCGATGTTCGTGCAGGCCGCCTCGACGGGGCTCCTCGCCGTGCTCGGCCTGCTCGTCACGCGCGCCAGCGCGACGCCCGTCGTCCCCTCGCTCTTCCTGGCCGGCCTGCTCTCGGGCGGCGCCCACGGCTTCCTCTATCCGGGGCTGGCCGCGCTCGTCACCGACCACACGCCCGCCGAGCGGCGGGGGGCGGTGGTCGGGCTGTTCAGCGCGATGTTCCTCACCGGCCAGGCGGCCGGCGCGTTCGCGTTCGGCTACGTCGCGCACGCCGCCGGCTATCCGGGCATGTGGGGGGCGCTCACGCTGCTGCTGGCGGTGGGGGGATTCCTCTCCCTGCGCCTCGCGCGTCCGGCGCCGCCGCCCCCCGTACCCTGCTGAACAAGTCCCGGGCGGCGGCGCAGTATACTGGCAGCCGTTCGTGGGGCGGGCGTCCGGTGCCCGCCGCAGGAGGGCGGGCCATGAGCGCCACCAGCCGCACCGTCGCGATCGACATCTGATGGCGCGCCTGCCCGCCGACGATCTGCAGTGGGCGCTGCAGCGGCGCCTCGAGGACGTCTTCGCCAAGCTCGGGGAGAAGTTCGGCGACCTCACCGGGCGGGTCGAGACGGACATCCATCCCAAGGTCGCCTTCGACGACGTCGGCGGCCTCGCCGCCGCCAAGGTCCTGCTGCGCGGCTTCGCGCTGGCGCTGACCAACCCCGAGTCGTACGCGCGCTGGGGTATCACGCCCCCCAAGGGCGTGCTCCTCTACGGCCCCCCCGGCACCGGCAAGTCCAAGCTGGCCCGCGCCCTGGCCACCACCGCGGGGGCGATCTTCTATCACGTCAAGCTGCTCAACCTCACCTCGAAGTTCGGCGCCAACACCGGCGAGCTGCTCCAGGAGATTCTCCGGATCGCCGGCGGCGAGGGGCGCGCCGTCCTCTACCTCGCCGAGGCGGAGGCGCTGTCGCTCGAGCACCTGCTGCCGCCCCCCGCCGCCCGCGAGGCGAGCGCGCGGCTGGTGGCGGCCCTGTGCGAGAAGCTCGACGCGCTGAGCCCCGACAGCCCGGTGCTGGTGGTCGGCGCCACCAGCCGCACCGACGCGGTGGACGCCGAGCTGGTGGCGCCGGGGCGTCTCGACCGGCTGGTCGAGGTCCCGCTGCCCGACGCCGACGCGCAGCGCGAGATCCTCGAGCTCGTGAAGGCGCGCACCGAGCGCGACGCCGGCCGCCCGCTGTTCGAGCCGATCGACTACCGCACCGTGCTGCCGGTGATGGGCGGTATGAGCGGCGCCGACATCTCGGAGATCATCCGCCGGGCGCTGGAGACGAAGGTCCACGCCAGCGGCGCCGGCGCCGAGCCGCCCGCGGTCTCGACGGACGATCTGCTCGTGTCCATCGACGCGTACAAGCGCGTGCGGGGCGTCGTCGAGAAAATCCGCTACGGCCAGTACCTCTAGCCGGCCGATGCCCGCGGTGGTCCGCCTCCGGTGATCGCGTCGGCGAAGATTCGCGTGCGGTATCAAGAGACGGATTGCATGAAGGTCGTCTACTACGGCAACTACCTGACGTACTTCGAGGTGGGCCGGGTGGAGTTCCTGCGCCAGCAGGGGCTGCCGATGTCGGAGGTGGACCAGAAGGTCCACCTGCCGGTGGTGGAGGCGACGGTGCGCTACGTGCGGCCGGCCCGCCTCGACGACCTGCTCGACGTCCGCTGCTGGGTCAGCGAGCGCAAGCGGGCCAGCTTTCGCTTCGCCTACGAGATCGTCAACGCGGCGGGCGAGGCGGTGGCCACCGGATCCACGCTGCACGCGTGCTGGGACCCCGCCACCAGCAAGATGATCGCGATCCCCGACTGGCTCGTCGCCATCATGCCGGTCGTGGCGACGCCCGTTGGTATGCCGAAGCCTGAAAACCACTGATCCGTACTCTTCCTGGCGCGCGTGCGATACTTTGAATCCCCAATTGGGACAATTCCTTGATCGTGAGTTTTCGTGAGGAGGAATGATAGAGATGAGCTCGATTGAAGAGGCGCGGAGGAAATTGGATTGGGCGCTGAGGCGGCGGGGCGTAGCTGTTCAGGCCGAGATTGATAGCGGATTTCTGAACACCTACGAATCTCTGGTCAAATTCACGAAGGGCGATAAGGAGTGTGTCGTAGCGATCTCCCTCGATTGGGTAGATGACTGTGACCCCGACAGCGACTACATCACGCCGGAACTGCACGGGCTGCTCGGCGACGTCGAGGGACAGCTAGCCTGAGGTCGCACTGATATCAAATTGAGAAGAAGACTGGCGGAGGGAAGGCATGATCGACCTCGACGGCACAATCCGGTTTGGTATCGGGTTTGTCGCGGCGCTTGAGGCGGTCACTTGGTTATTCCTAAAGCTAAATTGGATTTCGTGGGCGGAATGGACAAGCGCCTATCTGATGGTCACGCTCATAACGCCGCTCGTATTCTACGCGGCGCTAGCGGCCCTGTATCTCACCGCGGTATTTTTTCGCAGATTGTTCGGCCAGCGGGTATGAAAACGCGCAGCCGCTCGAGTCAAGCCAGGATATTACCTGCCCGCCTGATTCCTGGCACCCTGGCCTCGGGTATGTATAATGAGCATCCGATTCCGCCGGTATGATCGAAGTCCAGAACCTGACGAAGCAGTACGGCCCCGTCACCGCCATCCGCGACGTGTCGTTCTCGGTGGCCCCGGGTGAGATCGTCGGCTTCCTCGGCCCCAACGGGGCCGGCAAGTCCACGACGATGCGCATCCTCGCCTGCTTCCTGCCCGCCACGGGCGGCTCGGCCCGGGTGGCCGGCTTCGACGTCTTCAGCGAGTCCATGGAGGTGCGCCGGCGCATCGGCTACCTGCCGGAGAACGTGCCCCTCTACACCGACATGCGCGTGGCCCCGTACCTCGACTTCGTCGCCGAGCTGAAGGGCGTGCCGCGCGGCGCGCGGCGCGGGCGCGTGGCCGACGTGATGGACCGCTGCCTGATCGCCGACGTGCAGAACCGGCTGATCCGCAACCTGTCCAAGGGGTATCGCCAGCGGGTCGGCCTGGCCCAGGCGCTGGTGGGCGATCCCCACGTGCTGATCCTCGACGAGCCGACCATCGGGCTGGACCCTGCGCAGATCGCCGAGGTGCGCAGCCTCATCAAGGCGCTCGCCGGCGACCACACGGTGATCCTGTCCACGCACATCCTGCCCGAGGTGTCGATGGTGTGCGGCGCCGTCGTGATCATCAACCGCGGCGCCATCGTGGCGCAGGGGCCCATCGACCGCCTCGTCGAGCAGTTCTTCCCGTCCGCGCGCGTGGAGGTCGAGCTCGTCGCCCCCCGCGGGGCCGTGCGCGACGCCGTCCGCGCCATCCCCGGCGTGCTGACGGTGGAGGAGGCGGGCGCCGGGACCGACGGCGCCGGGCGCTTCGTCGTCGAGTCGGCGCGCGGCCGCGACGTGCGCGGCGAGCTGTTCCAGCTGGCCGCCCAGCAGTGGTGGGGGCTGCTCGAGCTCAAGCAGGTGGGCATGACGCTGGAAGAGGTGTTCATGCGGATCGTGGCGGGCGAGGAGCGCGAGACGCCGGCGCCGCCGGCGACGGAGACGGGCGCGTGAGGGTCTGGCCGATCTACAAGAAGGAGCTGCGGCTGTACTTCACCTCGCCGGTGGCCTACGTCCTCCTCACGATCTTCCTGCTGATCGCCGGCCTGTTCTTCTCCTCGATCTTCCTGTACTTCGCCAACGCGTCCATGCAGATGGCGCAGATGGGCCGTGACATCAGCGTGACCGAGAGCGTCATGCGGCCGCTCTTCTCCAACCTCAGCGTGATCCTGCTCTTCCTGATCCCGCTGGTGACCATGCGGCTGTTCGCCGAGGAGCGGCGCTCCGGGACGATCGAGCTGCTGCTCACGTACCCGGTGCGCGACGGGGCGGTGCTGGTCGGCAAGTACCTGGCCGCCCTCACGCTGTACGGCGCGATGCTCGCCGGCACGCTGGCCTACCCGGCCATCCTCGCGGCCTTCGCGCGCGTCGAGTGGGGGCCGCTGGCGTCCGGTTACCTCGGCCTCGTCCTCATGGGCGCGATGTTCCTGGCCGTCGGCCTCTTTGCCTCGTCGCTGACCGAAAACCAGATCGTGGCCGCCATCGTGACCTTCGGCATCCTGCTGGTGTTCTGGATCGTGGGCTGGATCGCCGAGTTCGCCGGCGGGTGGATGGGGACGGTGCTGACCCACCTGTCGATCCTCGAGCACAACGACACCTTCGCCAAGGGCGTGCTCGACACCAAGGACATCATCTACTACCTCGACTTCACCGCGCTGGCGCTGTTCCTGTCGCTGCGCTCGCTGGAGTCGCGCCGGTGGAACGGCTGATGCGGCGCCGGCTCGGCGACCTCGCGTTCTGGGCGGGCCTCGTCCTGCTCGCCGCCGCCGTCGTGCAGGGGCTGGGGGCGCGGCTCGACTGGCCGATGGTGGGCCGGTGGGGGCGGTGGTGGTGGCCGCTCGTCCTCGGCGGCCTCGTGCTCGTGCTGCTGTCGCTGCTGCCGCTCTGGCGCGACCCGCGGGCGACCCTGGGCGCCCGCACGGTGCGCTACGGCCTCAACACGTTCGTGGCGGTCCTGCTCGTGCTCGGTGTCATCACGGTGGTCGAGGCGCTCTCGTTCCGCCACAACGCCCGCCTCGACCTGACCGAGAACCGGCGCCACAGCCTCGCCCCGCAGACGATCCAGGTGCTCAAGGGGCTGCGCAGCAAGGTGAACGCGATCGCGTTCTACCGCAGCGACCAGCCGGGCAAGCGCGTCGTCGAGGACCTCTTCAAGCAGTACGTCCGCTACGCCGGCGACAACTTCACGTGGCGGGTGGTCGATCCCGACGCCGAGCCCATGCTGGCCCGCGGCTACGGCGTCGAGGCGTACGGCGTCACCGTGCTGGAGACGAAGGGGCGCACCGACAAGGTGCAGGACGCCGAGCAGGAGGAGAAGCTCACCAACGCGCTGGTCAAGATCACCCGCGAGGGCAAGCGGGTGATCTACGTCGTCCAGGGGCACGGCGAGGGCGATCCCGCCGGCAGCGAGGACACCGGCTTCAGCGCGGGCAAGGCGGCGCTGGAGGCGGTCAGCTACGAGGTGAAGCCGCTGGTCCTGGCGCGGGCGGGGAAGATCCCCGACGACGCCTCGGTCGTGATCGAGGCGGGGCCGCGCAGCGACCTGTTCGCCCCCGAGGTGGCCGCGCTCGACGCCTACCTCGGCCGCGGCGGCAAGCTGCTGGTGATGCTGGACCCGAGCCTGCGCCCCGGCCAGCAGGAGCCGGAGGCGCTCAAGCGGTTCCTCGGCACGTACGGCATCGAGCCCGGCAACAACGTCGTCATCGAGATGAACCCGCTGCGCCAGATGGCCAGCGGCGCCGCCGACCTCGTCATCGTGGACGCCTTCGAGTCGCATCCGATCACGCGCGACCTGAAGATCGTCGCGCTGTTCCCCGGCACCCGCACGATGGCGCTGGCCGCCAAGCTGCCGACCGGCGTGACCGGGCAGCGGCTGGCGATGACCAGCCGGGAGAGCTTCGGCGAGACCGACCTGGCGGCGCTCCGGCGCGGCGAGGTGAAGCCGGACCCCGCCGATCCCCGCGGGCCGCTGCCCGTCGCGGTCGTCGCCACCAAGGACAAGGCCCGCATCGTCGCCTACGGCACGTCGCTGCTCGCGGCCAACCGCTACTTCGCGCAGCCGGGCAACCGCGATCTCTTCCTCAACACGGTCTCGTGGCTGGCCGAGCAGGAGGACCTCATCTCCATCCGGCCCAAGGACTCCCGCGGGGCGCCCATCTTCCTCAGCGCGCAGCAGAAGAGCACGGTGTTCTGGCTGCCGGTGGTGATCGTGCCCGCCGTCGCGCTGGTCGGCGGGGTCGTCGCCCTGGTGCGCCGCCGCTCGGCGAAGTAGCCGTCCGCGGATGCGCTGGCAGACCACCGCCGTCCTCGCGTGCCTGCTCGCCCTCCTCGGCGGGTTCTACTACGTCTGGGAGGTCCGCCTCGGCCCCGGCCGCGAGGAGGCCGCCGCCCGCAAGGGGCGCATCTTCGTCGCCGACACGCGCGACGTCACCGAGGTCGAGCTCCGCCGCGACGCCGAGACGGTGCGGATCAAGCGCGCGGGCGACGAGTGGGAGCTGCTGCAGCCGGTGCGCGCGCGCGCCGGCCGGCCGGCGATGGACGAGATCCTGGCCAACGTGCTCACCGCCAAGATCGACCGCGAGATCGAGGCGAATCCCGCCAAGCCGGCCGACTTCGGCCTCGACAAGCCGGCGGCCGAGCTCACGCTGACCCTCAAGGACGGCAAGCGGCTCGGCCTCGAGCTGGGGGCGAAGAATCCCACCGGCGTGTGGGTGTACGCGCGCGAGCGCGGCAAGCCGGCCGTCTTCGTGATCGGCGAGAGCGTGCTGCGCGACGCCACCCGGCCGGTGACCGACCTCCGCGACCGCACCATCCTGGCATTCCAGGCGCGCGACGTCACCGGCTTCGAGGTCGGGCTGCCCGACGAGACGCTGACCGTCGAGAAGCGCGACGGCGCCTGGCGCCTCACGGGCCCGCGCGCGCTGCCCGCCGACGGCGAGGTGATCGGCGACTTCCTCGACAAGCTCGCCGCCCAGAAGGTGAAGGAGTTCGTGGCGGAGGCGCCGGCGTCCGTGCGCGCGTGGGGGCTCGACCGGCCGGTGCGGCTCACGCTCCACACCGGCCGCGACAAGGAGCGGGCGAGCCGCACGCTGCTGCTGGGGCGCGAGGACACGGCGAAGAAGGGCGTGTACGTCATGCGCCCCGGCGAGCCGAGCGTCCTGCTCGTCCCGGCGGAGGTGTGGAAGCTGGTGCCCAAGAACGTCGCGGTCCTGCGCGACAAGGCCGTCGTCACCGTCGACCGCGACGCGATCACGCGCGTGGAGGTCGAGAGCCCCAAGGGCGTCGTGACGGCCGCCCGCGACAAGGACCAGTGGACGCTGGTGGCGCCGCAGGCGCTCCCCGCCGACCAGGCCGAGGTCGGCGCCGTGCTGAGCCGGCTGAGCGAGCTGCGCGCCCAGGGCTTCCTCAGCGAGGACGCCGCCGCCATCCCGCGCTTCCTGCCCAAGCCCGAGGTGCGGGTGACCCTCACCGCGAAGGGCGGCGCCACCACCACCGTGCTGCTCGCGCCCTCGCCCGAGACGCGCGGCGGCGTGCCCGTCGCCTACGCGGCGGTGGCCGGCAAGGGGCCGGTGATGCTCGTCACCGCGCACGCGCTGACCGATCTCGCCCGCTCGCCCACCGACCTGCGCGACCGCCGGCTGCTGGTCGACCTGCAGCCGCGCGACGTCACGCGCGTGCGCGTGCGCGAGGGCGGCCGGACGGTGGTGATGGAGCGCAAGGGCGACAGCGAGTGGCGGATGCTGGAGCCGGACAAGGGCGGCGCCAACGCGCAGAAGGTGGACGAGCTCCTGTACACCCTGCGCGGCCTCCGCTGGAAGGAGATCGCGGCGCCCCAGGGGCAGGACGCCGCCCGCTACGGCGTGGACGCGCCCAGCCTGGAGGTGACGCTCTTCCGCCGCGACGGCGGTGAGATCGCCACCGTGCTGGTCGGCAAGCGCGAGGGCACGGTGGCCTACGTGCGCACCAAGGCCCAGGCGACGATCTACACGATGGACAACACCGCGCTGACGACGCCCAAGCTGCCCGACGACTTCAAGAGCTGAGTGAAATAGGGTAGAGTTCCCGCGATGGGACGCGAGGTCTTCATCGTCGCGCGTGAGCGCGCCGACCTCTATCGTTACCTCAGCCAGACCTTCGCCGACGCCGAGAACGTCGAGGTCATCTGGGACCGCCGCACGGGAGAGCGCCGGCGGCTCGCCGACGGCGCCGCCACCGATCGCCGGCGCCGCGAGCGGCGCGGCCGCCAGTCGGTGGACGAGGAGCTGCGCACCGTCGGCTACGCCTTCCTTGTGGTTGATTGAGATGGGGGCCCCGAGATGGCCCCCAAGCCCCCACACGTTCGAAGCGCCCCGGCGGAGCCGTGACGCTTCTCTGAAGCCCGTGACGCTCCTCTGTCACGCGAGCAGGCCGATCTCCCGGTAGCGCGGGGCGATCCGGTCGGAGATCAGCCCCAGCCGCACCAGGCGGGGCATCAGGTTCTCCTGGAACAGGAAGCTGTTGAAGGCCTTGGTCGTCTGCGAGGTCTTCACGGTGTCGCGCCAGATCTTCTCGCCGTCCCACCCCATCTCGTTCCACACGTCCTGGATGGAGCGGAAGCCGGTGCGCTCGTCACGGGCGTACATGAGGTCGCACACCTTGAAGGTGAAGTCCTCGAGGAACTCGCGCCGGGCCGCCTCCATCTCGGGGATCGACCGCCGCAGCGCGAAGTAGCCGAAGTTCACGTGGCGCCCCTCGTCCTGCAGCACGTAGTCGAGGAGCTGGGACAGGGTGGGATCGGCGGTCTGCCGCCGCATCACGTTGAACGCGGCGATGGCCAGCCCCTCGACGATCATCTGCATGCCGAGCAGCTTCAGCTCCCACATGTTCGTCGCCAGGATCTCGTCGAGCACCGTCTTGAGGAGCGGGTCCACCGGGTAGATCCGGTGCAGCTTCTTGACGTAGCGCTCGAAGACCTCGACGTGCCGCCCCTCGTCCACCACCTGGGTGGAGGCGTAGAGCTTGGCGTCGAGCTCGGGGATCGAGTTCACCAGCTGGCCGCACACGACCAGCGCGCCCTGCTCGCCATGCAGGAACTGGCTGAGCCGCCAGGCCGACACGCGGACCTCGACCTCCTTCTGCTCCTCGGGGGTGAGGCGGCTGAAGAAGTTCGTCCCCGCGAACGCGACCTGCACGTTGAGGACGGGCCCCTCGGCGCCGATCGGCCGGCTCCAGTCGATCGCGGTCGAGCCGTTCCACTGGTTCTTCTTGGCGGTCTCGTAGAGCGTCTCGAGCTCCTGGTGGGTCGGCGCGTAGTCGTAGTCCCAGAGGGTCTCGAGCTGGTAGGAGACGCGCCGCGCGGCCGCCTGGTTCGTGGTGGTCATCTGCTCGCCCTCTCTCCGATGAATGAACCGCCGTTCAGTCGGGGCATTGTAGCGCACCCCCCGGGGCTGCGGTAGCATGAGTGCCCATGCGGCACGCCGACGACGCGATCTATCTCAAGCAGCTGGAGCTGGGGCCGATGCAGAACTTCGTCTACCTCATCGGCGACCCGGTGGCCCGCCGCTGCGTGGTGGTGGACCCGGCCTGGGAGATCGACACGATCCTGGACACCGCGGCCGCCGACGACATGACCCTGATCGGCGCGCTGGTGACCCACACCCACCAGGACCACGTGGGCGGCAGCCTGGCCTCGTGGGGCATGCCGGGGCGCATCCCGGGGGTCGAGGAGCTGCTCGCCAAGGCCCCGGCCAAGGTCTACGTGCACAAGGCCGAGCGCGAGTTCCTGCCCGGGCTGGGCTCCGACCTCGTCCGCGTGGACAACCACGACACGCTCGAGGTCGGACGCCTGACGCTGACGTTTCTGCACACGCCCGGCCACACGCCGGGCTCCCAGTGCTTCCTGGTGGACGGCCGCCTCATCTCCGGCGACACGCTCTTCATCGGCTCCTGCGGGCGCACCGACCTGCCGGGCAGCGACCCCAGCGAGATGTACTACTCGCTCACCCAGCGCCTCGGCGCGCTGCCCGAGGACACCGTGCTGTTCCCCGGCCACAACTACGGCGGCCCGTCGTCCACGATCGGCGACGAGAAGCGCGGGAACCCGTTCATGCGCTTTCCCTCGCTCGGCGACTTCCTGCGCGCGATGGGCGGAGGCCGCGGCTGATCTCCGGCCGGGAGTTCGCCGAGGGTCTCACGCGCCACGGCTTCGACTTCTTCACGGGCGTGCCGTGCTCGCTGATCGAGGACCTCATCGCCGTGCTCGAGCGCGGCTCGCGCGCCCCCTACGTCGCGGCGGTGCGCGAGGACGCCGCGGTGGGCGTGGCGGCGGGCGCCTGGTTCGGCGGCCGCCGCCCGGTCGTGCTCATGCAGAACTCCGGCCTGGGCACGAGCCTCAACGCGCTCGCCTCGCTCTCCCTGATGTACGGCCTGCCGGCGTTGCTGGTCGTGACGTGGCGCGGCTTCGGGGGCCGGGACGCCCCCGAGCATCTCCTCACCGGCGAGATCTCGCCGCGGCTGCTGGAGCTGCTCGGGATCCCGCACCGCGTGCCGGCGCCCGGCTCCCTCGACGCCGACCTGGCGTGGGCGGCGCGAGAGATGGACGCGCGGATGCAGCCGGTCGCGCTGCTGGTGCCGCCCGGGGTCGTCGAGGCCGGGCGCGATCACGCGTCCGCCGCGGGCGCGGCGCGGCGGACCGCCCCGGACCCGCTCGCCGCCGCCGGTCCAGGGCTGGGCGCGCCGGCGATGTCGCGCCTCACCGCGCTCGGGATCGCGCTCAAGGCGCTCGGCGACGATCCGGTGGCCCACGCCAACGGCTACATCTGCCGGGAGAGCTTCTCGATCGCCGACCGGCCGCAGAGCTTCTACATGCTCGGCTCGATGGGGCTGGCGCCGGCGATCGCGCTGGGGCTGGCGCTGGCGCAGCCGGCCCGGCGCGCGGTCGTGTTCGACGGCGACGGCAACCTCCTGATGAACCTCGGCATCCTCGCGATGATCGCGGCCCGGCGGCCCGCGAACCTCGTGCACCTGGTGTTCGACAACGAGGTCTACGGCTCGACCGGCAACCAGGCCTCGCCCTCCGCCGTCGTGCGCCTGGACCGCATCGCGGCCGGCGCCGGCTTCGCGACGGCGACGGCGGTCAGCGAGCCGGGCGCGCTCGAGGCGGCGCTCGGCGCGGCGCTCGCCTCGGCCGGCCCGCACTTCGTCCTCGTGAAGGTCACGCCCGAGGAGGCCGACGTCCCGCGCATCCCGTACACGCCGGCCGAGCTGCGCGACCGCTTCCGGGCCGCGGTGCTCGCCGCGCGCCGCTGACCCCTCGCCGGCCGCCCCGCCCGCGGGGATTTGGTCCCGGTTGCCCGCCGTGGCATGATCCATCCGTATGGCTGATCGCGTCGGCGTGAAGAGCTGGCTGAAGGTCCGGCTGATCGCCGGCATCTTCGTCACGCTGCCCGCGTTCGTCACCGGCTGGATCCTCTGGATCTTCTGGAGCAAGATCGACGACTTCTTCGCCCCGATGTACTTCCAGGTATTCGGGCGCGTGGTGCCCGGCCTCGGGTTCCTCACCGCGGTGGCGATCATCTTATTGATGGGGACCATCGCGCGCAACGTGGTCGGCCGCCGCGTGCTGGCCTGGGGCGACGCCCTGCTGCTGAAGGTGCCGGTGTTCCGCACCCTCTACCCGTCGATCAAGATGCTGATCGACGCGTTCTCGCCGGAGCGGCGGGGATCGTTCAAGGCGTTCGTGCTCGTGCAGCACCCGCGCGAGGGCACGTGGGCGTTCGGCTTCATCACCAGCGAGGTGCTGGTGGAGGGGCCGCACGGCAACGGCGAGATGGTGACGGTCTTCGTCCCCACCAACAACCTCTACCTGGGCGACATCGTCGTCGTGCCGCGCGACGACGTGATCTTCACCGGCCTCACCGTCGAGGAGGGGCTGCGGGTCATCCTGTCGGCCGGCAGCGCCACGCCCGAGCGGCTCCCCAAGGCGTGGAGCCGGCGGTGGTGACACGCGCCGTCAGCTGATCGCCGACGCCCAGGTCGCGGTCGCGTCCGCCAGCCGCCCGAGCCCCGTCGCGAAGAAGTGATCGGCGTCGTCCACCACGGTGACGGTGGCCCCGGCCAGCGCGCGGCCCAGGGTGAGCAGCGCGTCGCGCGGACAGTACTCGTCGGCGCCGCCGGCCACGAGGAGCAGCGGCCCGTCCACCGCCAGCGGGCCCCGCGGCTGCCAGGGGCGCATCGCCAGCGGCGGCGCGACGAGGGCCAGCCCGGCCAGGCGCGTCCCGTCGGCGGCGACCGCCGCCGCCATCGCCGCGCCGAACGAGTACCCGGCCAGCGCCACGGTCGCCCCCGGCGCCAGGCAGCCGCGCAGGTGGGTGAGCGCGGCGCGGACGTCGTCCTGCTCGCCGCGCCCCTCGTCCCAGGCGCCGCCGGAGGCGCCCACGCCCCGGAAGTTGAAGCGCAGGGTCGCCAGGCCGGCTGCGGCGCAGGCGCTCACGACCGCGGCGACGACCGGATTGTCGAGATCGCCCCCGTAGAGCGGGTGGGGATGGCAGACGACGACCCCCCGCCGGGCCTCGGGCGCGGCGGCCAGCCGCCCCTGCAGCTCGAGCCCCGGCCCGACGGAGATCGCGGCCGGGCGTTCGGCTATCATCGGGTCAGAGAATAACCAGAGGGGGAGGAGCCGTCCAACGCCCGTGTTGACCTGCTACCGGACTCGACGGCGGATCGGGGCCTATCTGGACGGGGCTCTGGACGAGGGGGTGGCGCGCTCGACGGCCGCCCATCTGGAGACCTGCGAGGAGTGCGGCCGGGAGGCCACCCAGCTGCGCCGCCTGCACGCGGCCCTGCAGCGCACGCTGACGCTGCCCGAGCCCGACTGGACGGGATTCTGGCAAGGCGTGGTCCGGGGCATCGAGGACCACCGTGAGCCCACCCCGGTCCGGGCCGGCCGCCCGTGGTGGGTGCCGGCCTGGCGCCCGCGCTGGGCGCTCGGCAGTGCACTGGCCGCCGCCGCGCTCGTCTCGCTCGGGGTCTGGCAGTGGGCGCCTCCGGGGGCGCCGCCGGCTCAGGCCGGGGTCCTGGTCACCTCGGCCCGGACGGAGGATCCGCGCGGGACCGTGATGGTCTACTCCACGCCCGAGCAGGACGTCGCCGTCGTCTGGGTCTTCGGCATCGACCAGTGAGGGGCGCTAGCGGCCCTTGAGCGCCGTCAGGCGCTCGCGGGCCAGCGGCGCCTCCTCGGACTGCGGGAAGTTCGCCACCAGGTACTCCAGCCGCTGCAGGGCGATCGCCGGCTGCTTCAGCTCGATCAGCGCCAGCGCCTCCTTGTAGAGCGCGGTCGGCGCCTTCTCGCTGCGCGGATAGCTCGCGAGGACCTTTCGGTACTCGAGGACCGCCTGCTCCATGTCCTGGGTCGCCTTGTCGGCCTGGCCGGCGTTGCCCGCCGCCCGGGCCTGGCTGAAATATCCCTCGCCGATCCAGTACTGCGCGTTGCCCGCCAGCGCGTGGTCGGGGAAACGGCGGAGGAACTCGCGGAAGCCGGCCATGGCGAGCGCGTAGCTGCCCTTGCTGAAGTCGATGTAGGCGGCCTGATAGATGTCCTGCGGCTGCAGCGCGTTGGTCGTCGGACGCGAGCCGACCGGAGCGGGCGGGGTGGCGGCGACCGCGGGCGGGGTCGTCGGCGCCGGCGGTGTGGCCGCGGCGCTCGGCCGCGGCGGGGTGGCGCCGCCGCGGACCTGGCGGCCGAGCGCCTCGACCCGCGCGGCGAGCTCGTCCAGGCGCGCGGTCAGCCCGGTCAGCGTGGTGGCGAGGCCGTCCAGGCGCCGGTTGAGCGCCGTCAGCTCGCGCTCGCCGTCGGCGCCCTGTGCGCGCAGCCGGGCGTCCACCGCGCGCAGGGCGGCGGTCTCGGCGTCGCTCCGCGCGCGCTGGGCGGCCTGCTGCGCGGCCGCGACCTGGCCGCGGATCTCGAGCAGGTCCTGCTGGGTGGCGGTGCCCGTGACGTCGGCGACGCTGGCGCAGCCGGCGAGGACGAGCAGGCCGACGGCAGGAAGCCCGGCGGCGAGGAGGCGACGGCGCCTCCCCACCGCGGGATCAGCGGGCGCTAGCGCGGCTTGACGAGGAAGTGCGAGCGGCGATTCTGGGCCCAGCACTCTTCGGTCTTCTGGGTGCACAGGGGCCGTTCCTCACCATAGCTGATGATCGTGATGCGGCTGGCCTGCACGCCCTGCGAGACCAGGTAGTTCATCGTGGACTTGGCGCGGCGCTCGCCGAGCGCCAGGTTGTACTCGTTGGTGCCGCGCTCGTCGCAGTGGCCCTCGATGAGCACCAGGTGGTTGGGATTCGACTTCAGGTACCCCGCGTTGCTGTCGAGGACCTTCGCGTCGCCCGGCCGGATGTCGTACTTGTCGAAGTCGAAGTGGATGTCCGTCAGCTCGGGGACCGAGACGAACTCCTTGATCTCCGGGCGCGCCGAGGCGGCCGTCGCGGCAGGGGCCGCCGAGGCGGCTGGCGCCGGCGCCGGCGCCGGCGCGCTGGCGGCCGGGGTGGTCGCGGCCTGGCCCGTCGGCGCGGGCGCTGCCGCCGCGGTGGTGGCCGGGCGCTTGGCGCAGCCCGTGAGGACGACACCGAGGACCAGCAGCGACGTGAGCATGACATGCGAACAGCGGCTCAACATGTTCCCTCCTTTGTTGATCTGCGCGTGCACCCCCGCAGCAGGGAAAAGCGTATCACGGCAGGCGAGGCGACCACGAAGGACTTGTGCCGTCGGTCTGCCCGCGCGTGACCGCGGCGGGCGCGGTGCCGTCGGCCAGCATGGTGAAGATCTGCCAGCGGCCGCCCCGGCTGGTCTGGAACGCCAGGTGGCGGCTGTTGGGCGCCCAGGTCGGCGACTCGTTGTCGCCGCTGGCGGTGAGGCGGCGCGGGTTCGAGCCGTCCACGTCCACGACCCAGATGTCGTGGCCGCCGGCGCGCTGGGTGTAGGCGATCTGGTCCCCGCGCGGCGACCACCGCGGCTGGGTCTGGAACCCGCCGGAGGTGAGCGGCCGCACGTTGGCGCCCTGGGCGTCCATCACGTAGATGTGCGGGGCGCCGCCGCGGTCGGAGACGAAGGCGATCTGATCGCCGGTCGGCGACCACGTCGGCTCGGTGTCGATGCCGGCGTGGCGGGTGAGCCGCCGCAGCACGCCGCTGGCGAGGTTGAGGACGTAGATCTCGGGATTGCCGTCCTTGCTCAGCGTCATGGCCAGGCTGCGGCCGTCGGGGCTGAAGGACGGCGAGCTGTTGATGCCAGCGAAGGCGGCCAGCGTCTGGTCGGGCCGTCGCTCGAACGGGAACACCCGGTAGAGGTCGGGGTAGCCTCCCTTGAACGACGTGAACGCCAGCGAGCGGGCGTCGGGGCTCCACACCGGCGAGAGATTGATGGAGCCGTTGCGCGTCACCGGCGCGGTGCCGACGCCGTCGTAGTCGGCCATCACGATCTCCTTGGCGCCGACCGGCCCGCTCACGTACGCGATCTTGCTGTCGGCGACCCCGAGCTCGCCGGTGAACTGCAGCACGGTCTCGTCGGCGACCTTGTGGGCGAGCCGGCGCAGCTGGGCCGCCGGCAGGTCGAACTTCCGCGAGACGATGAGCCGGTGCTCGGGCGTCGTGATGTCGTACAGCCGCATCTCCACCTGGGCCCGATCGCCGCGCAGGGCGAGGAGGCCGTGCAGACCGGCGTGGGCGCCGGCCGCGGCGAACTCCGCCCACGACTGGCGCAGGGCGTCGGCGTTGTTGGCGGGGATGACGCCCGTGCCCGCGACGACGCTGAAGAGGCCCGAGAAGGTCAGGTCGGCGCCGGCGACGGTGGCCAGCAGCTTGCCGGCGCCCGTGGCGTCCACGCCGGCGACGACGGTGAACTCGGGGATCGCGATGTTGAGCTTGCGGGTGCCGCCGCCGGTGACGTTGAGGAAGACGTCCACGCCCTGCGCGCGCGCCGGCGGCGGCGCTGCCGGCCAGACCCCGGGCAGCGACAGCAGCGACACCGCGAGCGCCAGCACGAGCAGGTGTCGGGCGCGCATCCGCTCAGCCCCGATCCCGGGCGAATTCGAAGCCGAGCTGGATCGTCAGCACCGGCTTGGGCCACTCGGCGGGCAGCGGCGGGAAGGGGACCGCGTCGTTGATCGCGCGCAGCGCTTTCTGATCGTAGTACCCGTTGCCGGACGTCTTCTCGATGGCAAGACGGCTGACGCGGCCGTCGCGGTCGATGGTGAACACGGCGACCGGCTGGCGGCCCGGCTGCGCCCAGACGTCCCAGCGCTCGGTGATCTTGCGCTGCACAGCGGCGAGGTACCAGGCGAACGGGAAGTCCGAGGCGGTGAGCGTCACCGAGCCCGCGCCCTGCGCCGAGCCCGTGGCCCGGCCGAGCGGCGATGCCGGCGGCTCCGCCGCGCGGCCGGTCGAGGTCGGGGGGCCCGCCGCCCGCGACGGCGCGCTGGCGACCTGCGGCAGCTCCTTGTCCGACGCGCGCGGGGTGCCGGCCGGCCGCGGGGGCAGCGCGCGCTCGGGCAGGCCGCGGTCGGGCAGCGCGGGCGCGCGCTCCGGCATCTCGCGCGGGGCCGACGTCCGCGGCCGCTCGCGCTCGGGCAGCTCGCTCGGCGAGCGCGGGGTGACCCGCAGCGGGTCGTCCGGCCGCGGCGGCAGCGAGGGGCGTCCCTGCGGGCTGCCGACCGCCGCCACCGCCGGCACCAGGTTCACCACGTACATCTTCGGCTGCCGCGCCGCCCACGTGGTCGCGGCGAGGAAGATCGCGACGCCGAGGGCGGCGTGCGTGAGCAGCGACAGCAGGGTGGCGGTGACGGGCAGCGGCCCGCCGCGCAGGGCGGGGCCGATCCGGTGCCGCAGGCGGGGCATCATCAGCAGCAGGCCCGCGGCCGCCACCTCAGCGCTCCCGGGCGGGCTCGGTCACCATGCCCAGGCGCTCGATACCGGCGCGACGCACCTGATCCATCGTCTCGATGACGGCGCCGTAGGCGAGCCCGGAGTCGGCCTTGAGGTAGAGCGTCTTGTCGGTGCGGCTCGCGAACGCCGCCTTCAGCTGGGCGTCGAGCGCGCCGGGCGGGATGCGCTTGTCGTTGAGGTAGAGCGCGCGGTCCTTGGTCAGCGTGAGGACGAGCCGCTCCTCGACGGCGGTCGGCTTGGCGGCGGCGCGCGGGAGATTGACGTCGATCCCGCGGTACATCATGGGGGCCGTCAGCATGAAGATCAGCAGGAGCACGAGGACGACGTCCACGAGCGGGATGATGTTGATCTCGGCCATCGACGTCCCGATGCGTCGCTCGCCCTCCGGCGCGCCCGCGTTAAACGCCATCTTTGGCGGGCCGCCCCACCTTCGACACCGGCCGGGAGAGCACGTTGAGCAGGTCGAGGGTGAACCCCTCCATCTCGGTCGCCCAGTGGCGCACGCGGTTGACGAAGTAGTTGTAGCTGATGACCGCCGGGATGGCGGCGGCCAGCCCGGCCGCCGTCGCGATCAGCGCCTCCGAGATGCCCGGCGCCACCACCGCCAGGCTCGCCGAGCCCTGGGCGCCGATGCCGTGGAAGGCCGACATGATGCCCCAGACCGTGCCGAAGAGGCCGATGAACGGGGTCGAGCTGGCGGTGGTGGCGAGGAACGGCAGGTAGCGCTCGAGCTGCGACACCTCGAGGCCGGAGGCGCGCCGCATCGCACGATGGACGGCGTCGAGCCGCTCGGGCGCCAGCCCCTCGTCGCCGTCGTCGATCACGTGCTCGATGACGTCGGGCAGGCCGGAGACCTCCGAGTAGGCGGCGGCGTAGAGCTGGGCGAGCGGGCTGTCCCGGTGCTTGCGCGCCGCCGCCTGCACGACCGACGGGCGCCGCCCCTCGCGGAAGATCTTCACGAACGAGAGCGTCTGCCGGCGCACGCGCCGGAACTGCCACCATTTCTCCACGATCAGCGCCCACGACACGATCGAGAAGACCAGCAGCACGCCGAGGACGACCTTGGCGATGGGGCCCGCGTTCCAGAGAATCTCGAGGACCCCGGAGTTCAGGGAGTCGGAGGTAGGCACGCGGGCTCCTTTGGGTACGAGTCGAAGGTACGGGTTCGATGATACGTAGCGAATCGCGCGGCTGTCAAACTTTTGACGGACTTTCGGGGGCTTACGCGGGGTATAACCGACCCGTGACCCGGCGCGTCGTCGCTCTGCTCGCCCTGGTGCTGGTCCCGCTGGCGGCGCGGGCCTCCGACGCCACCAGCGCGGTGGAGGCGTTCGTCGCGCGGCTGTCTGCCGCCACGATCACCGACCTCACGATCGAGCAGTCGTTCACCCTGTACCATCCCGACGGCCTCCACCCGCAGTCAACCGGCGAGCAGCGCGTGTGGTTCAAGGTGCCGCGGCGGCAGCGCGTGGAACAGGTGGTCGAGGGACGTCGCGAGGTGCGGCTGGCGGTGGGCGACCGGGTGTGGATCCGCAACGCCGACGGCCGCGTCTTCGAGGCGCCGCCGGCGGAGCGCGAGCGGGATCGCACCTACCTCATCATGCCCTTCCGGCGCACCGCCGCCGACGTGCTCGCCGAGTGGCGCGCGCTCGGCGTTCGCGACGACGTCAGCCACGTCGCCCGCGTGGGCGGCCGCCCGGTGACGGTCATCGGCGCCCAGCCCGCCGAGCGCGACGTGCCGTCGGTGTGGCTCGACGCCGAGTACGGCGTGGTGCGGCTCATCCGGCGCGAGAAGCTGCCGACGGGGGAGGGGCTGGTGGACCTCGCGTTCAGTGAGCACCGGCGGCTGGCGAACGGCGTCTACTTCCCGTACCGGCAGGAGGCGTTCGTGAACGGCAAGCTGGTCGTGCTGATCGTCGTGCGGTCGGTCGTCCTCGACGGCGCGGTGCCCGACGACCTGTTCGATCCCGACGCGCTCCGCCGCGGCCGGTGAGCCCGCCGCGCTTCGCCTTCCTCGGCACCTCCGGCGCGCTGACGTCGGCCGCGCGCGACAACACGTCGCTCGTCTTCGAGGCGGCGGGGGCGGCCGTGCTGGTGGACTGCGGCGGCAGCCCGGTGCACCGCCTGCGCCGGCTCGGCGTCGATCCGCTCGCCCTCACCCACGTCATCGTCACGCACGTGCACGTGGACCACGCCTACGGTCTGCCGTCGCTGGTGCGCCAGTCGATGCTCCTCGAGCGGCGGGCGCCGCTGACGGTCGTCTGCCGCCCCGAGCACGTCGAGACACTACGGACGCTGCTGACCGTGTTCCGCCTGTGGGAGCGGCCGGACGCTTTCCCGCTGGCGCTGGCGCCGATCGCGCCCGACCCGGGAGCGGTCGCGTTCGTCTCGGGCGGGCTGACGGTGCGCACCGCGCCCAACGAGCACGGCGCCATGCCGAACTTCGCGGTGCGGGTGGAGGCGGGCGGCGCCGCCGTCGTCTACTCGTCCGACACGCTGCCGTGCGAGGCGGTCGCCGCGCTGGCCCGCGGCGCCGGCACGCTCGTGCACGAGGCGACCTACCTCGAGCGCGGCCGCGCGCCCGGCCGCTTCGCCGCCCACTCGACGGCGGCGGAGGCCGCCGGGGTGGCGGCGCGAGCCGGCGTGGGCCGGCTCATCCTCACCCACGTCGGCGCCGAGCACCACGCCGACGTCGGCGCGCTCGTCACCGAGGCGCGCGCGCGCTTCGACGGCGTGGTGGAGATCGCCGAGGAGCTGCGCGTCTACGCCTTCTGAGCGCGGCGCGCCGCTCCCCGCGAGACGGCCGGGTGGGCGGCGATCCAGAAGCGGAGCGGCCGCGCGACGTCGCGCGTGATGCCGATGCGCGGGCCGCGGGCGACGCGGAGGCGCCGCCGCTCGGGCGGCAGCTCGATCGTGAGCGGCCCGCGCACGAGGTCGGCGCCGTTGTCGCGCAGGGTGATGCCGAGCGCGCGCGTGAGGTTGCCGGGGCCGGAGGCCAGCCGGGGGGCGCGGGCGGCCACGCCGCGACGGCGCGCCATCGTCGCGCGCCCCTCGAGCGGCTCCAGCGCGCGGATCAGCACGCAGCCGGCGATGCCGGCCGCGCCCGCGATCGCGTTGAGGCAGCAGTGGAGGCCGTAGTTCAGGTAGACGTAGGCGACGCCGCCGTCGCCGTAGAAGAGCGCGCGGCTGCCCGGCCGGAACGCGGCGTGGGAGGCGGCGTCCTCGGGGCCGAGATAGGCCTCGGTCTCCACGATGCGTCCGCTGGTACGCGCGCGCCCGCGGCGCGAGACGAGGACGCAGCCGAGGAGATCGCGGGCGACGGCGCGCGCCGGCCGCCGGTAGAACGCGCGGGGCAGCGGCACGCGGGGGCGCTCAGCGCGCGCCGAGACGCTCGGCGACGAGGCGGCGCAGCGACGGCTCGTCGAAGGCGGTGCCGCTCCGGCTCGGCGGCTCGGCCTCCGTCTTGAGGCCGGTCTCGCTGATGATGGCGCAGATGTCCTGCGCGGGATCGAGCGCGCGCTCCGTCAGCAGGCGCATCAGCACGGCCAGCGTGGCCACGCCCGTCGGCCCCGCCCACACGCCCTCGGTGCGCGCCAGCAGCCGCTGGGCGGCCAGGATCTCGTCGTCCTCGGCCTCGCCGGCGACGCCGCCCGTCTCGCGCAGCAGCTTCAGCACCCACGCGCCCTTGCGGCCGGGATCGCCGGCGGCCAGCCCCTCGGCGACCGTGTAGCCGATCTTCTGCGGCACCGGGCCGGTGCCCGCGCGGAAGCCGCGCACCACCGCGTTGGCGCGCGCGGCCTGGGCGGCCACCATGCGCGGCACGCGCGCGATCCAGCCGGTCGCCTGCAGCTCGCGGAAGCCGCGCACGGCGGCGATGAACGTCTCGCCCACCGCCACCGGCGCCACCACCACGTCGGGGGGCGACCAGCCGCGCTGCTCGGCGATCTCCCAGGCGATCGTCTTCTTGCCCTCCTGCTTGTAGGCGTTGCGCGAGGCGCCGCAGTCGAAGAACAGCCGGTCCTCCACCAGGCGGTCCCAGATCGTGATGAGGTCGTCGTACACGCCCTTGTAGATGACGAGATCGGGGGTGGTGGCCGCCATGTGCAGGAGCTTGGGGGCCGACGCGCGCTCGTAGGCGAAGATCAGCGCGCGCAGCCCGGCGCGCGCCGAGTACGCCGCGATCGAGGAGCCGGCGTTGCCGCTGGAGACGACCGAGGTCGCGCCGAAGCCGAACTGGAGCGCGGCGGCGACGGCGGTCGCCGAGGAGCGGTCCTTCACCGTGCCGGTCGGGTTGGCCCCCTCGTACTTGAGCGAGAGGCGCCGCACGCCGAGCGCCCGGGCCAGCCGCGGGCAGTCGAGCAGCGGCGTGCCGCCCTCGCCGAGGGTCACGCGGTGGGCGGGATCGGCGATCGGCAGCACGGCGGCGTAGCGCCAGAGCCCGGCGCCGGCCAGCACCGCGGGGCCGTCGCGGCGCAGCCGATCGAGGTCGTAGACCAGCTCGAGCAGGCCGCCGCACTTGTCGCACTCGAGGCGATAGCCGAGCGGATGGACGGCGCCGCAGTCGATGCAGACGAGGTGGCGGGCGAGCGACGCGACCGTCATCGGCCGAACCGCGCGTGGATCACCGCCAGCAGCTCGTCCACGCGATGGCGCAGGGTGTGCTCGGCCAGCGCGCGGCGGCGTGCGCCGGCGCCGATCGCGCGCGCCTCGTCGGGCCGCGCCAGCCAGGTGTCGAGCAGCCGCGTGAGCTCGCCCACGTCCCGGTAGACGAGAACCTCCTCACCGGGCTTGAAGAGCGTCGCGAGATCCTCCTTGAAGTCGGCGACCTGGCAGGCGCCCGCCGCCGCCAGCTCGAAGGCGCGCGTGTTCACGCCGACGATGTCGTTCATCGGGTGGTGGGGATTGAGCGAGAGCGTCGAGCCCGAGTACACGCAGAGCTTGGCGTGACCGTAGACCGGGCCGCCCGCCACCAGCCGGCGCACCGCGGGGTCCTCCACCCGCGTCCAGCCGCCGCCCCACACGCGCAGCGGGTAGCCGGCCAGCTCGCGCACGAGCCGCTCGCGCGAGGCGTAGCGGCTGCCCACCAGCGACAGCGCGGCGCCGTAGCGGGCGTGCTCCTCGCCGGTGAGCGTCACCGGATGGTGCTGGGCCGGCACGCAGTACATCGGCAGGTAGTGGAGGTTGCGCAGGCCGACCGACTGCAGCGCGCGCAGCGCGTAACGCTCCTTGGTGAAGAAGACGTCGTAGGCCTCCACGCACTCGAACGGGATCATCCAGAGCGGGTTGTCGGGGAAGACGTTGACGAACAGGACGTCGCGGCGGGCCTTCACCCGGCGCACCAGCTCGGGCGTGATCGGCCCGCCCTTGATCACCAGCACGGTGTCGGGCTTCCAGTCGGCGCACGCGCGCTCCAGCCGGCGGAGGATGAAGCGCTGGTAGGCGGCCTTGGTCGGGGTGTTCTTGTAGAGCGCGTTGTCGCGCCGGTAGGGGAAGAGGCGCACCTCGTGGCCGAGCCCGCGCAGCTCGTCACCGAAGTCCACGCCCATCAGTCCCGGCCGCGCGAACGGCAGGACGATCAGCCAGCGCACGGGGCTCAGCCTAGCACAGCGTGGTGGTGATGACCCCGCCGGCGGGACGGGTGGTGCGGATCGGCGAACCCCTCGCCGAGGTGGCTAGTCGGCAGCCTGGGCGATGAACGCCTGCCAGCCCTGCGCCTGCAGCTCGCGCAGGCGGGCCAGCGCGTGCGCGCGGTTGGCAAACGGCCCGACCCGCACGCGCAGGAGCGGCGGCTCGGCCGCGGCGGGCGAGGCGACTACCAGGATCTCGCCGCGCACCTGGTTGGCGGCGCGGCCGGCGGCGGAGGCGCTGCGGAACGCGCCGACCTGGATCCAGTAGGCGCTCTGCGCCGGCGACTGGCGGACGGTGATGGCGCGCATGGGCGGCGCCACCGGCGGCCGCGGCGGCTCCACGCGCGCGATGACGACCGGCGCGGGGTGCGCGGTCGGCGGCGCCGTCACGGCCGGCGGAACGACGACCGTCACGGCCTCGGCCGCGGGCGCCGTGGCGGGGGCCTGGGCGGGAAGCGCGACGGCAGCCGGCGCGGGCCGCGCGACGGTGGGCGTGGGCTCGGGCGCTGCGACGGCGGGCGCGGGCGCTGCGACAGCGGGCGTCGCGACAGCAGGCGTCGCAGCGGGCGGCGGCTGCACCGGCGTCAGCGGCTCGCTGATCCGCTGCGGCGCGCGTAGCTCGGACGGCCACATCATGGGCGGCGCGGCGGGCACCGGCGCCGCCGAGGCCACCTGCACGGTGCCGGCGGGCGTGCCGACCTTGGCGCGGAGCTGGGCGATGAGGTCGGGCCACGAGCTGTCGCGCACCACCCGCTGGAACTGCGCGTGGTAGTTGTCCATGGTGCTGACGCCGTCCATGACGATGTCGCGTATGACCCAGCGGCCGCTTCGCCGGACCATCCGGTAGTCGATGCGGAGCGGGTTGCCGTCCCGCGCGGCGATCTCCGTCTGGACGGTGGCGGTGTCGCCGCTGGCCGTCTCGTTGAGATAGTCCACCTGCACGCCGCCGGCGAGGGTGGCCTTGCCGGCGACCCGCCAGACGAACGAGCGCTCGATGAGGTCGGCGAACAGCGCGACGAACTCGTTCTGCTCGGCCGGCGTGTGGGCGGCCCACTCGCGCCCCAGGGCCAGCATCGAGGCCTCGCGGAAATCGAAGACGTCGTTGACGTGGCGGCGGATGGCCCGCAGCCGCTCGAGCGGCCGGTCCTCGGTGGTGGGATCGCCGACGACGACGCTGACGGCGCCGAAGAAGTCGCGCAGCGCGTCCGTCGGCGGGCCGGCGTGCGCCGTCGGCGCCGCCAGCAGGGTCGTGGCCACGGCCAGGATCGCGAGCGTCCGGCGACGGGATGTCATCCTCCGACGATAGCGGTCGGCGGCGCCGGCGCGAAGTTTTTTCGGCGGGGTCAGGCCACTGCGGAGGCGCGATGCTCGCGGAAGCGGACGGCGAACAGCGGATCGTACAGCGGCGCGGTGCCGCCCAGCACCGCGTCGGCGCCCTCGCGCAGGACGTCGTGCGCGCGCCCGACGGTGGTGAGGCCGCCGACGGCGAGGACGGCACGGTCCCAGCAGCCGGCCTTGCGCCACGACAGCATCTCGGCGACCTGGCGGGAGGCGGCCGGGAACGTGTCCGCGCCCACGACGTCGGCGCGCTCGCGGCCGGCGCCGTCGAAGGCGGGGTCGCCTGCCTCGTCCACGACGCGGCGCGGGAAGCCGTGCACGAGCACGAAGCCGCTCGTCCACGGTGCGAGCCGGGTGGCGGTGTCGTGCAGCAGCCGCGGCGTCCGGAAGCCGCCCAGCCGGGCGACGACGGGCACCCCCACGCTGACCCGGATCCGGTGCAGGATGTGGGCGGCCAGCGGCAGGTTCTCGTAGATCATCTGCGGCTGCTCCGCGAACGGATCGGGCCACGCCAGGTGCGCCTCGACCACGTCGGCCCCCGCCTCGGCGGCCCACTGCGCGCACTGCGCGTAGTCGGCCACCAGCGCCTCGCGATCGCCGTCGGGCGGCGCGCTGCCCAGCACGCTCACCACGAGGATCTGGCCCCGGTGGATCCTGTCCTTGGCGCGCCGCACGTCCTTGCGCCAGACGTCCGGCTCCATCGAGGGCGTGCCGAGCGAGACGGCCAGCGTCACGCCGTCGCGCAGCCCCGCGCGCCGCGTGGTGGCGATGGCGGCGTGCTCGCGGTTGTCCACGGGGCGGATGTTGGGCATCGGCAGCGCGGGCACGGCGCTGGAGCGCACGGTCGCGTAGGTGAGGATGTCGTAGCCGATCCGGGCGTAGGCCTCGACCCACTTGGAGTTCAGCAGCGGGCCCGCGGCGACGCCGAGCGCGGAGTTCAGCGTGTAGTCGAAGAGCTTGCCGCCGGCCCCGGCGGGCAGGCGGCGCACCCGCGGCAGCTTCGGCGCGTGCCCGTAGTTCCACGCGTACGAACGATCGACCCGATACACGCCCTGCACGATCGGTATCACTCCTCTGGCGGTCAGAGTGGGACCGGCAAGGCCTCAGTATATCACGTACTTAGCCTGGATAGACCATTCTTGCCCTACAGGGTACGTAGAAACGCCACCAAGTCTTGCTTGTCCTGCGGGGAGAGCCGCGTGCCGAGAATCAGGTCGAAGAACTCGACCGTATCGTCGAGGGTCAGCAGCCGTCCGTCGTGGAGGTACGGCGGGGAATCCTTGATGCCGCGGAGCGGGAAGGTTTTGATGGGGCCATCCGCACTGGCCATCAGACCGTTGATCATCACGGCGTTGTAAAAGCGCTCGACACGGAGGTTGTGCATCGAATTGTCGGTGTAGTAGGGGGGCACGTGACAGCTCGCGCAGTGCCCTTTGCCGGAAAAGATGGCCTGGCCGCGACGCTCGGCGGGTGTGGCCCGTCTCGGGTCGAGCGTCCCCAGGATGTTCAGTTTCGGCGCCGGCGGGAAGTCCAGGAGTTCCTGAAATTCGGCCATGGCATGGACCTGGCTGCCGCGCTCGAGGACGTTGATCCCCTTCTTGGTCGCGCTCACCGGGTCGCCGTCGAAATAGGCGCCGCGCTGCTCGAACTCGGTGAAGTCCTCGACTGACTTCAAAGCCCGCTGTGAGCCAAACAGGCGCTGGATGTTCACGCCACGGAGCGACGGCGTATCGAGACGATGGCGGAACTCCTGAGGTCGGATGTCGCCGACCAGGTGGGTGGCCGCATTCGTATGGCCGTTCGCGTGGCAATCAAGGCAGGCCACGCCGCGACTCGGCTTTTCTGAGCGGCGATCCTCGGTCTGGTTGAACTGCTGCTGTGGGAAGGGGGTGAGCAGCAACCGGAGCCCCTCCAGCTGTTTGGGGTTCAGGATGCCGTTGAACAGCGCGTAGTAGTTCTGGATGGTCACCAGCGTGCCCCGGGACACGTCTCCCAGGTCGGTTCGGGTGGTCAGGTAGATGGGGGCCGGAAACTCGGGCAGGAAGTGGTCGGGCAGATCGTAATCGAGATCAACGCGCGTGAGGTCGCGCCCTTCCTGCCTCTTGATTTCCTCGATCTGGAACTTCGGGAAGACCATGCCGCCCTCGGGATGGTTGGGATGGGGCAGTGGATAGAACCCCTTGGGGAGCAGGTTCTTCTCCCGGATCTCTTCGGGGCTCATGGCCGCCAGCGCCTGCCAGGTCGTGCCTTCGAGCAGCTTGACTCGGACGCCTTCCTGGACCGGCTTTCCGCGCGACATCGTGACGCCTTGTGCGGGTCGGTCGCTCAAGTCGTAGCGCTCGCTGAGAAGATCGGCTTGCCGCTTCTGGATCTGCCCGCGGTCCTGGGCAAGTCCAGAACCCAGGGGTACCAGCACAATGGCGATCGCCATCGCCGACCAGACGAAGGAACGAGGACGGAGCGGCCCGACAGCGCCCCTCCGCCTCGTTCTTCGAGACTGCATGGCTACTTGCCGTTACCGCCCTTGCGGCCCGGGTTCCCGGGCGTCCCGCCCAGCTCGTCATTCGACCGGCTCGGGTTGCCCTGGTTCGAGTTGCCTGGATCGCAACTCTCGGGCCCGTTGCCCACGCCCTGGTTGCAGTGCCGGCTGCTCGTGGCTGTTGCCTCGCAGCCGGCGACGGCGGCGCCCGTCAACGTCACTGCGCCTGTCGGCACCGACGTCGAGCCGGTCCCGCCCGCCAAGGCATCCCCATTGAAGGTTCCACCGGTCACCGTGATGTCCGCACCCGCGAGAATGGTCCCCTGGAAGTTCGACGTCGTCAGCGTCGCGGCCTGGGCGACCCACCAGTCCACGTTACACGCCTGCCCGCCGCCGGCCATGACCACCGAGAAGTTGGTGCCCGTGAGGGCGCCGGTGCCGAGGGTGCCGATCTTGAAGAGCCAGATCCCATTCACGGGCCCCTTGAGCGTCAGGGTGCCCGTCAACGTCGCCGCCGCGCCGAAACAGTAGACACCAGGCGTGAGCGTCACGCCCGCGAGGGTGCCCGTGAGGGTCTGGTCGCACGGGCTGGATGCGAGCGCCGCGTACGCGCCGAGGAAGTCGCTGTACGCCTGCAGGGCAGCCGCGTCGCCCTGGTGGACCGTACCCGAGATCGTGCAATTCGTCTGCGTGACCACGGTGCCGGCGCCCACGTCTCCGGTGACGGTGGAGTCGGTACACGTCACCGCCCCGCCGGCCAGAACCGCGAAGGTTTCCGCCGAGCCCAGGAATGAGCTGGCCAGAGCCGGCGACGGGAGATAGAGGAGCGCGACGAGCGGGACCACGACGGCGAGTCGGGCCGGGATCGCACGCACACACGAGGAAAGAGACTTCCAACAGTACGCCATGACGAGCCTCCCAGGAGGTTGGGTTCCACGTCCGTTGTTCGTGCACTTCGATGCATGGAGGCTAGTCGACGGCTTCCGGCCCGCCAATTGGACTTTGGTCCAAAGGGGCCGCTCGGGGGAGCGCGCGGCGTCACCGGAAGGCCGGCATCACCTCGCGGGCGATCAGCTCCAGCTCGCGCAGGATGTGGGCGTGGGGCATGCCCGGGAAGAACGTCCGGCAGATCAGGTGGGTCATGCCGTACTGCTCGACGAACCGCCGGATCTTCGCGACGCACTGGTCGGGGCCGCCGATGATGAAGCGGTCCTCCATCAGGCGGTCGAGGTCGGTGGCGATCGCGGCGTCGATGAACGGATGGCGCCAGCCGCCCGCGTACTCGCGCCGGTAGGCGACCATGATGTGCTCCTCGGCCAGCTCGCGCGCGCGCGCGTCGGTGTCGGCGATGATCACGTCACGCGTCAGCGGCCACTCGGTGGGCGCGGGCCGCCCGGCCGCGCGCCGGCGCTCGAGGAACTGCGCCTTGGCGGCCAGCAGCCGCTTGAGGTCGGCGGTGGGGCCGGGGATCCAGTTGTCGGCCAGGGTGGCGGCCCGTCGCAGCGTGATGTCGCCCCAGCCGCCAATCCACAGGGGCGGGTGCGGCTTCGTCACCGGCGGGGGCTCGAGCCGGCCTTCGACCGTGTAGTACGCGCCGCGGAACGCCACGCGCTGCCCGGTCCACAACCCGGTCATGATCGCCAGCTGCTCCTCGAACCGCGCGCCGCGCTTCTCGAGATCCACGCCGTAGAGGGCGAACTCGTCGGGCTTGTAGCCGATGGCGATGCCGAGCACGAAGCGGCCGTTGGACATCACGTCGAGCATCGCGACGTCCTCGGCGAGCCGGACCGGGTGGTGGAAGGCGGCGACGACGATGTCGGTGCCGAGCAGCAGCTTCGACGTCCGGGTTGCGAAGCCCGCCAGCACCGTGAGCGGCGAGGGCCAGTAGTGGTTGGTGACCGAGTGGTGCTCCTCCATCCAGACGGAGTCGAAGCCCAGCGCCTCGGCGCGCGTCACCTCGTCGAGCGCCTCGCGGTAGTAGTGGCCGCCCTCGATGGGGATGAAGCCGATCTTGAGCGCCATGGCGCCTCCCGGGAGCCGCTAGGGTATCATCCCGCCCGGAGGTGACGCATGACGCCGACGATGAGCGGGTTCAGCGTGCTGCGCAATCTGCCCGAGGAGAAGGTCACCGATCGGATCAGCCGCCGCATCCTCATCGGCGACAAGGAAATGATCGTGTGGTGGTCGATGAAGGCGGGCGCCCACGCCGACGCCCACACGCATCCGCACGAGCAGATGTTCTGGGTCATCTCCGGCCGCATGGACTTCCGCCTCGGCGCCGAGCGCCGCCTGTGCGGGCCGGGCGACATCGGCGTGGTCCCCGGCGGCGTCGAGCACGAGGCGTGGTTCCCCGAGGACTGCGAGGTGGTGGACGTGTTCGCGCCGCCGCGCGAGGACTTCTTCCCGGGCGCCGGCCTGCCCGCCTACATGCGGAAGGGTTAGCGCGGCGGGGACGAGCTTCCGGTGCGTGACGGCGTGCGCGGCGGGCTCCTCGCCTCGCTGGCGCTGGTGCCGTCGGTCTTCGTCTACGGCACGGTCTTCGGCGGCCTCGCCGTGCAGGCCGGGCTGCGCCCCGTCGAGGTGAACATGCGCCACTACCTCATGGCCGCCACCCTGGCGCCGTCGTTCCGGACGTTCCCCCGCCCGTGGGTCGCGGTGAGCGGCGTCGCCGCCCTCGCGCTCGATCCGGAGGCGGCATGAGAGGCGACGTCTGGCTGGTGATCGGCGGCATGGCGGTGGCGACCTATCTCACCCGCGCGCCGCTGCTGCTGGCGCGCCGTCCCCTGCCGCCCCGGCTGCGCCTCTGGCTGCGCCTCATCCCGCTCGCCGTGCTGCCGGCCATCGCGCTGCCGATGGTGCTCGTCGAGCGCGCCCCCGACGGCGCGCGGCTGGCCCTGTCGCTCGCGCACCCGCCGCTGTGGGGCGCGCTCGTCGTCGGCGCGCTCGCCTCGCTGCGCGTGAATCTGCTGGTGACGGTCGCGGTCGGGGTGGCGGCGGTGGCGTTCATGCGAGCGCGGGCGTAAGATGCTCGGCGGATGATCGAACAGTTCAGCCCGGACGAACGGGCGCTGCTCGCTCCGTACTTCACCAACCTCGACGGGCCCGTCTTCGCGCTGGTGAACCTGCCGGAAGTGGTCAAGGGCGCGCTCTTCGCCCGCTACTCCCGCTCGCCGAAGTCGCTGCGCCGTCTCTTCCTGGACGAGTTCCTGAAGGGCGGCGCCGACCTCGCCGGTGGCCATGAGTCGGGTTTCGACACCGCGCGGGCGGAGCAGCTCTACGAGCGGGTGTTCTTCGAGTACGGCGACGACTCCGTCGCGCAGCTGGGCGGCGTGCACCTGGCCTGCGAGGGGGCGTCGAACATCCTGACCAAGATCCTCGAGTGGGGCCGGCTCATGGCCTACCTCGAGCAGTCCACGCGCTACATCCCCTACGACGACCGCCCGGCCGGCCGCTACCGGTATCACGTGCCGGCCGAGCTCACCGGCGTCCTGCGCGAGCGCTGTGTTGCCACGCTCGACCACGCCTTCGACGTCTACCGCGAGTGGCTGCCCCGGCTGCGCGCGTTCTACGAGGCGCGCCACCCGTGCGAGGCCGGCGAGTCGGAGGCGGTCTACCGCACGACCATCCGCGCCAAGGTGCTCGACACGCTGCGCGGGCTGCTGCCGGCCGCCACCGTCTCCAACGTCGGCATCTACGGCACCGGCCAGGCCTACGAGCAGCTCCTGCTGCGCATGCGCGCGCATCCGCTCGCCGAGGCGCGCGCCTACGCCGACCTCATGCTGGTCGAGCTGCGCAAGGTCATTCCCGCGTTCCTCAAGCGGGTGGACCTGCCCGACCGGGGCGGCGCGTGGGCCGCGTACCTCGCCGAGACGCGCGCAGCCACGCGCGCGGCGGCGGAGCGCGCGCTGGCGTCGCCCGAGGCGGAGACGGCGCGCGCCCTCACCGCGCTCGGCGACGAGCCGGAGGTCGCGCTGACCGACTTCGACCCCGAGGGCGAGGTCAAGGTGGTCGCCGCCGCGCTGTACGCGGCCAGTGACCGCGCCGATCAGGAGCTGCTCGCGGTGGCCCGCGCGCTCACCCCCGCCCAGCGGGCCGAGGTCCTGCGCGCGTACGTCGGCCGCCGCGGCAACCGCCGCCACCGGCCCGGCCGCGCCTTCGAGCGGACCGCCTATCGCTTCGACGTGCTGAGCGACTACGGCGCCTTCCGCGACCTGCAGCGCCACCGGCTCCTCACCCTCGAGTGGCAGCGGCTGTCGCCCCAGCACGGCTGGGTCATGCCGGAGGCGGTGGCCGAGGCCGGCGGCGCCGACGACTGGCGCCGCGTGATGGAGGGCGGCGCCGAGCTCCACGACGCGATCGCCGGCGCCGGCCTCCCCGAGGCCGCCTCCTACGCGATCCCCATGGCCTATCGCATCCGCTTCTACATGGAGCTGAACGCGCGCGAGGCCATGCACCTCATCGAGCTGCGCACGACGCCGCAGGGCCACCCGTCGTACCGGCGCGTCGGCCAGGCGATGCACCGGCTCATCGCCGAGCACGCCGGCCACCGGGCGATCGCGGCGGCGATGACCTTCGTCGATCACTCCGAGGTCGCGCTCGAGCGGCTCGAGGCGGAGCGGGCCGCCGAGCGCCGCCGCGCTCGCCCGTGAGCGCCGTCCCACCCCGCCGGAAGAAGGTCCCGGGCGCCCCCGTCGAGCGCCGCTAGGCCCGCCGCCCTCCCGCTTGCGCGGTCGCTGCGGCTCCAAGATAATTGGTCGGCCAATCAGGAAAGACGGCCGGGAGGGAAGACCGGAGTGAGCCCCAAGGTCGGCATGGCCCCGCTGCGGCGCGAGCAGATCGTGCGCGCCACCGTCCGCTGCCTGGCCCGCGAGGGCTACACGCGGCTGACGATGAAGAAGGTCGCGCGCGAGGCGGGCGTCAGCCAGGGCATCCTCCACTACTATTTCGTCGACAAGCGGGCCATGCTGGTCGCCACCCTCACCGCGGTCAGCCGCGACCTCGACCGCCGCGTGGCGGCCGCGCAGTCGCGCGCCACGCGCGATCCCGCCGCCCGGCTGCGCGCCCTGGTGCGCACGTGCCTGGAGGTGGCCGTCCGGCGGCCGCAGTTCTGGGTCGTCTTCCTCGAGTTCTGGGGCGAGATGGCGCACGACCGCCGGCTGCGCGAGGTCAACGCCGAGGTCTACGCCCGCACCCGCCGGCTCATCGCGAGACTCATCGCAGACGGCGTGCGCGCGGGGCGCTTCCGGGCGGTGGATCCCGAGCGCGCGGCCGCCGTCGTGCTGGGCCTCGTCGACGGCGTGTCGCTGCAGCTGACGTTCGATCCGAAGGCGTTCAGCGTGGCGGAGGCGGCGCGTCTGTGCGACGCGGCGCTCGCCCGCTATCTCGACAAGGAGGAGCACCGATGACCAGGGCCGAGACCGAGGCGCGCGCGCGCGCGCTGGCGTATTTCGAGAGCAAGGCCGTCCTCACGCCGGCGGCCGTCCGCGAGCAGGTCGCGGCGGCGTTCGCCTCGCTCGACGCGGTGCTGGCCGAGGTCGCGCCGGCGCGGGCGACGCACCGCCCGCTGCCCGGGGAGTGGTCGGCGCAAGACGTTTTGGACCACCTGGTGGAGACCTTCCGGCCCGGCGTGGACGAGCTGCGCTGCCTGCTGGCCGGTCAGCGCCCGCCCGGCGAGCCGATTCCCGCCGCGGTGCAGTCGAAGGCGCCGGCCCTGCGCCCGTGGCCGTGGTTGCTCGACGAGCTGCGCCGCCAGCAGCGCGACGTCCTCGACCTGGTGTCGGGCGTCCCGGCCGGTTTCGCGACCGAGGTGCGGGCGCCGATCGTGATGGTGGTCAACATCCCCGACGCCGCCCCGCTGCACTGGGTCCAGGACGTCGAGTGGAAGGCGTACACGCTCGTGTCCTGGCGCCTGCACACGATCGATCACCTGAAGCAGATCCGGAAGGGGCTCGCCGCCTAGTCGCGGATCCAGCTCTCGGCGGGCGGGATGGCGGGCGCGGCGCCGCGGTCGAGGCGCACCAGGGCCTCGACCTCGGCCCGCCGGTAGAGGCGCTGGCGCTTCATGCCCTGCCGGTAGCTCTTCAGCACGCCGCGGCTCACGTAGGCGTAGAGCGTCGCGCGCTTGACACCCAGCCGCTGGGCGGCCTCGTCGACCGTCAGGTACTCCTCGCCCTCCAGGGTCACCATCGCTCTCGCTCCCGAGGCTACCAGATGCTGCCGGCCCCCGCTCGAAGCGTCTCAGTTCGATGCAGTTGAATCAATATAAATCATGTAGTATCACGTATCAGCCCCGACACCCCGGGGCGGGGAGGCCCGCATGGACAGCGCCTGGAAGGCCGGACTCGAGGACGTGATCGCCGCCCGCTCCGCCGTCTGCACGGTCGACGGCGGGGCCGGGCGTCTCTACTACCGCGGCTACGAGATCGGCGACCTGGCCGGGGCGGTGCCGTTCGAGGACGTCACGCAGCTCCTGTGGTTCGGCGAGCTGCCGGCGCCCGAGGCCGCGCGGGCTTTCCGCGCCCGCCTGGCCGCCGCCCGCGCGCTGCCCGAGCCGCTCGTCGCCCTGCTGCGCACGCTGCCGCGCGACGGCCACCCCCTCGACGTGCTCCGCACCGCCGTGTCGTTCGCGGCGCTGCTCGATCCCGACGCCGGCGCGATCGACGCCGAGGCCAACCTCCGCAAGGCCATCCGGCTCACCGCGCTGATCCCGGCCACCGTGGCGGCCTGGCACCGCATCCGCACCGGCCGCGAGCCGGTCGCGAGGGCGGCGGCCGACTCCCACGCCGCGTGGTTCCTCACCCTGCTGGAGGGGCGGGCGCCGTCGGCCGAGGTGGCGCGGGTGATGGACGTCGCGCTGACGCTGCACGCCGAGCACGAGTTCAACGCCTCGACGTTCGCCGCCCGGGTGGCGGTGGCCACGCGCGCCGACCTGCACGCCGCGCTCGTGGCGGCCATCGCCACGCTCAAGGGGCCGAGCCACGGCGGCGCCAACGAGGACGTGCTGGTCATGCTGCGCGAGATCGACGATCCGGCGAACGCCGAGGCGTTCGTCGAGAGCCGCCTGGGCGCGCGCGGCGCGCTCAGCCGGCAGCAGCGCACGGATCCCAAGACCCGCATGCCGGGCTTCGGCCACCGCGTCTATCGCGTGGACGACGCCCGGGCCCGCGTGCTGCGGGGGATGGCCAAGGCCATGGCGGAGGCGACGGGGCGGCAGCGGCTCTTCGAGGTGGCCGAGCGCGTGTACGACGCGATGCGTGCGCGCACGTCGCTGCCCGTCAACGTGGATTTCTTCTCGGCGGTGGTCTACGACGCGCTCGGCATCCCGCCCGACCTCTGCACGTCGATCTTCGCGACGGGCCGCGTCGCCGGCTGGTGCGCCCACGCCCTCGAGCAATACGCCGACAACCGCCTCATCCGCCCCCGCGCCGACTACACCGGCCCCGCCCCCCGACCCATGCCCGTGCACTGAGAACTGCGGGTCGTGACCGAACGCAGCGGGTAGCGCCGGCGAGTGCCGGAGGCGGGGGAGGGTCCCCGAGACCCGTCCCCCGCCTTGCCCGACAGGCGCGACGTATCGAAGTTCCGCAACGCGGCCTACGCCAAAGCCCTCGTGGTCGAAGGACCCTTCCCCCGCCTCCGGCGCTCGCCGGCGCGGGCCCGCTACTGCTTCAGAATGACGCCGCAGGCGATGCGCGCCCCTGAGTTCCCGGTGGGATCGGTGCGAAAGTCGTCGGCCGCCGCGTGAATCACGAGGGCGGAGCCGTCGGCGTCGAACAGCGAGGTCGGCCCGCTGCCCAGCGTGATCATCTGGCTCGTGGCCTCGCCCCGCCCCTTGCCGTCGGTGCCGACGACGAGGTTGGGGAGGTCGCCGGCGTGCGCCCCCAGCGGATTGGCCGTGCCGTGCTGCTTGCCCCCCGGATTGAAGTGGCCGCCGGCCGACATGAAATCGGGACCGTCGCACTTGCCGACGGTATGGATGTGCAGACCGTGCGGGCCCGCCGGCAGCCCGGCCGTCTCGACGACGATGCGGACGGGGCCGCTGCCCTGCGTGAGGGTGGCGCTGCCGACGGGCTGGCCGCCCGCGTTCTTCAGGACGGCCCGGGCGGTGGTCTCCGGTGTGCCGCCCATGCCGCCGGCGCACCCGGCGAGCAGCAACGACGCGACGACGGCGACGGACGCGTTCATGGCGGGTCTCCTCTCGAGGGTGCGGATCACTTCGACGCCTCGAACTCGGCCCGCGCCCGCGTGACGAGCGCGGGATCGGCCAGCAGGTCGAGCGTGGTCATCGCCATCGCCTTGGCCGCCTGGCACATGCCCCGCCGCGCCAGCGGCGTCACCGCCGCCGCCTCGAACGCGCGCGAGTGGATCGGCGTGCCCGACGGGGCGATCTGCACCATCGGCTGGATGGCCGGGATCACCTGGCTCACGTTGCCGATGTCCGACGAGCCGAGGCGGTCGGGCGCCGGCGACTCCTCGGCGCCGACCGACTGCATGTTGGCGCGGAAGACGTCGAGCAGCGTGTCGTTGCGCTTGAGCGGCTCGTAGGGCGCTTCCTTGTCGACGACCGTCAGCGTGCAGCCGGTCGCCCGGGCGGCGCCCTCGGCGCAGGCGAGGACACGCGCGTGCAGCTCCCACATGTACTCGAGCCGGGCCGCCCGCACGTAGAACGTGCACGCCGCCATCTCGGGGATGATGTTGGGGGCGGCGCCGCCGTGGGTGACGATGCCGTGGATGCGCGCGTCCAGCCTCATCTGTTGGCGCAGCATGCTGACGTTGTTGAAGGTCTGGATCACCGCGTCCAGCGCGTTGACGCCTTCCCACGGGTCGGCCGAGGCGTGGGCGGCCTTGCCGCGGAACTCGAACCCCACGCGCACGATGCCGAGCAGGTCCTGGTGGAGGATCCAGCGGTCGAAGCCGTGGATCATCATGGCCACGTCCACGTCCTTGAAGACGCCGCCCTGGATCAGCTTCACCTTGCCGCCGCCGCCCTCCTCGGCCGGCGTGCCGATGACCTGCACGCGCCCTTTGGGCAGCTGGGCGCGGACGGCCGCCAGCGCGGCGCCCGCGCCGACGCCGGCGGTGGCGATCACGTTGTGGCCGCACGCGTGGCCGATGGCGGGCAGGGCGTCGTACTCGCAGAGGATCGCGATCGTCGGCCCCTGGCCCGTCTCGATGGTGCCGCGGAAGGCGGTCTCCACGCCGGCCACGCCGCGCTCGACCTTGAACCCCTGGGCGGCGAGGAAGTCGCTCAGCCAGCCCGCCGCCTTGACTTCCTGGTAGGCCAGCTCCGGATTGTCGTGGATCTGGCGCGAGAGCTTCTCCAGCTCGTCGGCGAGCCGGTCGACGGCCTGGCCGATGAGGTCCTTGACTGCGCTCATGGAATGCTCCTCCGGGACGGCGCTTCGGCCGGCGCCGAGACTATAGCACCGCCGCGGTATAGTTCACGCGGCGGCGCCGGTCGAGAGGAGGCCCTGTGAACGCGCGTGTGACGCTCGGAGTGGCGATCCCCCAGACGTTCGTCTCCGGCCGGGTGGAGCCCGGCCGCATCCGACAATTTCTCCAGCGCGCCGAGGCCCTCGGCTTCGAGAGCGCGTGGGTCGTCGAGCAGATCCTCGGCTCGGCGCCGAGCCTCGAGCCCGTCGAGCTGCTCGCCTACGCGGCGGCGGTGACCGAGCGGCTGCGGCTGGGCTCGGCGGTGCTCCTCACCGCGCTGCGCAGCCCCGTGCACCTCGCCAAGAGCCTGGCCACCATCGACCAGCTCAGCCACGGCCGGCTCGTGGTCGGGGTCGGGCTGGGGGGCGCGACGAGAATCTATCCGGCGTACGGCCTGTCGTCCGAGCGGCGCGTCGCGCGCTTCGTCGAGGGGCTGCACGTCATGAAGCGGCTGTGGACGGAGACGCGCGTGACGATGGCGGGCGACTTCTTCCGGCTCGAGAACGCCTCGATGGAGCCCAAGCCCGTGCAGACGCCCCACCCGCCGCTCTGGTTCGGCGGTCACGCGCCCGCGGCGCTGCGCCGCGCGGTCGAGCTCGGTGACGGCTTCATCGGCGCCGGCTCGGCCTCCACCGCGGCGTTCGCCGGTCAGGTGAGCACGCTGCGCGTCGTGCTCGCCGAGACGGGCCGCGCCCCCGGGTCGTTCCCCGTCGGCAAGCGCGTCTATCTGGCGCTCGACCGCGACCGCGCGCGGGCGGGCAAGCGGCTGGCCGAGTGGTTCGGCGCGTTCTACGGCCGGCCGGCGCTCGCCGAGGAGGTCTCGGTGTGGGGCGACGCCGACGCGTGCGTGGAGGGGCTGCGGGCGGTGGTGGACGCCGGGGCCGCCTTCCTCATGCTCAACCCGGTCTTCGACGAGCTGGACCAGCTCGAGCGGCTGGCCGCCGACGTGGTGGCGCGGCTGTGAGGCGCCGCGCCCGTCACTCGGCGTAGCGGTCGGCGAGCGCCATGTGGTCGGTGGCGCCGATGAAGGCGTTGAAGTCGGCGAAGGAAAAGTAGCGGTCGGCCAGCGACAGCACGTCGTCGCGCGCGCGGACCTCGGCGAGGAAGTCGGCCATCGCCTTGGTGGCGACGAGCAGCGTGTCGACCGGCAGCAGGACGATGGCGTAGCCGAGAGCGCGGAGCGTGGGGATCGGCAGGAGCGGCGAGCGGCCGCCGGCGGCGTAGTTGTAGAGCAGCGGGGTGTCGAACGCGCGGGCCACGCGCTCCACCTGGGCGGCATCGCGCGGCGCCTCGATGAAGAGCACGTCGGCGCCGGCGCGGGCGGCGGCCTCGCCGCGCCGCAGCGCCTCGTCGAGGCCGGCCGCCGAGATCGCGTCGGTGCGCGCGATGATCATGAGGTCGGGGTCGCGCCGTGCTTCCACTGCCGCCCGGACCTTGCCGGCGAACTCGCCGAGCGGGACGACCTGGTGGCCGCTCAGGTGGCCGCAGCGCTTGGGCGCCACCTGGTCCTCGATGTGCAGCGCCGCCACGCCGGCGGCCTCGTACGCCTGCACCGTGCGCCGCACCCCCAGCGCGTTGCCGTAGCCGGTGTCGGCGTCGGCGATCAGCGGGATCGAGACGGCGGCGGCCAGGTTGCGCGCGTGATCCGCCATCTCGGCGAGGCCGGCATAGCCGAGGTCGGGCAGCCCCAGGCGCGAGGCGGAGGTGCCGTAGCCGGTCATGTAGACGGCCGGGAAGCCGGCGCGCTCGACGAGGCGCGCCGACACGCCGTCGTAGGCCCCCGGGACGAGCAGGGCGTTCTTCGTCTCGACCAGGCGCTTCAGCGCGCGGCGCACGCTCATGCGGCGTCTCCTCTGGCGCGCGCGATGCGGCGATCGAGCGCGGGGTGTGAGTAGAGCAGGATCTCCTTGAGCCGGTGCGGGCGCCGCTCGGCCAGGTTCAGCGCGGCCAGCCGCTCCATGGCGCCGATGAAGGCCGCCGGATCGCGCGTGAGGGCCAGCCCGAAGTCGTCGGCCTGGCGCTCGATCCAGCGGGAGAAGAGGTTGGCGAGCGGCATCTGCACCGCGCCCAGCAGCATGAGCACGAGCGCGAGCCACGGCAGCCCGGCCGGGTCGGCCGGCCCCTCGAGGTTCCAGAGGCCGCCGCCGGCACGCAGCAGCAGCCCCGCCAGCCAGAACGTCACCAGCGTCAGCGCGCCCTGCACGAGCAGGCCGCGGCGGAGGTCGCCGTGCACGTGGTGGCCGAGCTCGTGGGCCAGCACCGCCTCGACCTCCTCCTCGCGGAAGCCGGTGGCGAGCGTGTCAAACAGGATGATGCGCCGCGTGCGGCCCAGCCCGACGACCGCCGCGTTGGCGGTGCGGCTGCGGCGCGACTCGTCCACCACCCACACCCCGATCGCCGGGACGCCGGCCCGGCCGGCCAGCGCCACCAGCCGCGCCTCCAGCGCGGGATCGGCCAGGCGCGTGAGCCGGTAGAAGAGCGGCACGATCAGCACGGGGAACAGCGCGGCGAGCGCGATGCCGACGACGAAGAACACGGCGGCGGCGATCAGCCACCACCACGACGGCGTCGCGCGCAGCAGGCCGTAGACGACCAGCACGCCGCCCAGCCCGAGCGCGCCGCCCAGCACCGCCGCCTTCGCGCGATCGGCCAGCCAGCCGCCCAGCGGCTGATGGAGCAGGCCGAACCGCCGCGGCAGCCAGAACCCTCGCACCCAGCGCAGCGGAAACGCCAGCAGCGCCTGGACCGCGCCCAGGATCACCGCCACCGCCGTCACCTGCGCCCACCACGCGTCGGTGACGACCGACACGATCAGCGTGACCTGCGCCGATGCCCCCGACGCGAGAGCAAGCAGGAGATATCCCGCCGTCACCCCGAACCCCACCAGCCCCAGCAAAAGCTGGATCCGGTGATACCGCGCCGCTTGGTCTGGTGCTGAGGCGGGATTGGGCACGCCGCGATTGTACCTGCGCGTCCGAGCGCCGGCTTCGCCGGCGCAATCCTGAATCTGGGGGGAGGCAGGGCGAGCGCGGGCCCGAAGGCCCGCGCCGCCCGTCGGAAGGGGGGCAAAGCCCCCCTCCGAGTCAGTGTATGACTGCGAACCCCGTCACGAACTGGTCCACGCCGTTCCGCTTGACGACGACGTTGCCCGTCGCCCGCGTGCCGACGGCGAAGACGTCGCGGCCGATCAGGTGGCCGTTGCCCGCGGGGTTGGTCGTGAGCATCCCCAGCGAGACTTCCATCGTGCCGTCGAAGCTCACGAAGAAGGCCTCGTACTGGCTCAGCGCCACCGCGCCGAAGAGGTGCACGGTGACGTCGCCCCGCTCGTCGAGGATCGCCTGGCCCTTGCTCAGCTGGTCGAAGCCGCAGCCGGCCAGCGGGAGCAGCGTGTTGACGTCGGCGCAGCGGACCATGCCCACCTGGAAGCGGGCGACCTGCGGCGGGTGCTTGCGCATGGAGGCGAAGCCGGTGATGAACTGGTCGGCGCTGTCCCGGCGCAGGACGACGTTGCCCGCGCCGGCGGTGTCCGCGGGCACGAAGTCCCGAAGACGCAGCGAGCCCTTCCCCTTCATGTCGGTCAGCAGCGCGCCCAGCGCGACGTCGAGGCCGCCCTGCAGGGGCCGGAAGAAGACGTCGTAGGCGAGGTTGGGGCCGCCCGAGAATTCCACCCGGAGGTCGCCCTCCTCGATCTCCGCCTTACCGCTCTTGAGCGTGTCGGTGCCGCAGCCGACGAGGGCAAGCGGCGTGTTGATGGCGGCGCACGCGACGAGGGCGGCCTCGAGCTCGTGATCGCCCGAAAAGCCGGCGACGAACTGGACGCTGCCGTTGCGCCCGAGCGTCAACGCGACGATGCCCGCCTGGTTCATATCGAAGACCGAGGCCAGCCGCACCCGACCGTTGCCCGTCGTGTCGGTGGCGAGGACGCCGAGCGGCAGCTGGGCCGACGCGTTGGCCGAGTGCAGCACGACGTCGTAGGTCGCGTCGGGCAGGGCGCCGGTGACGGAGGTGTCCACGTCACCGTTGCGATTGACCTCGATGCGGCCGCCCGCCAGCGGGTCGTCACCGCAGCCCGCGAGCGGGGCCGGGTAGGTGACGTCCATGCAGCGCACGAGCGGCGCCTTGGTGTCGGCGCCGGCCGCGCCGGCCTGGGCGGCGCTGGCGAGCGCCGCCACCAATGTTGCCGCCACGATGAGCAGTCGGTTCATGACGAGGGTTCCTCCGGTTGTGCTGAGTGACTTCGCCGCGTGTTGTTCAACCGACGTGCCAGTCCCAGTCTGCCACGATCTCCGAGGTTTGACCCCCGCTCAATGGTCGGCCCGGGCGCCGGTTGTCGGCGTGCCGACACGGCCGTTGTCAGCGCGTCACGCCGCTGACGAGGCGCGGGTTGTCCGGCGCGGCGCGGCGCGGCATACTCGCCGGCGTGCGATGCTCTGAGGAGGGGACTCGATGACGTCGAAGGTCGCGCTCGCGGCCCTGGTACTCGCCGTGACCGCGGTGGCGGCGTCGGCCCAGGACCGCCTCGACGCGGTGGCGGCGGCGGTGGACCGGACCACGTCGCAACCGAGGGCCGAGACGGCCGCGGTCGGGCGCATGGCCGCGTTCCTCGGGGTCGCGCCGGACACGCTGCGCGCCGAGCGCGCGAGCAGCCGCCTGGGATGGGGCGACGTGTTCCTCTCCCATCGCATCGCCCTCCGCGGCGGGCATCCCGTCGAGAAGGTGTTCGCCGCCCGCCGCACCGGCGCCCCGTGGGGCGAGATCGCCGAGGAGGCCGGCGTGAGCGCGGACGCCCTCGTGCAGGACGTCGCCACGCTCTGGCCCGACGCCGCCCGGGCGACCACGCTGCCCCCCGCGCCGGCTGGCGCGCCCTCGCCCACCGGCGCGGCGCCGCCCGCCCCCGCGTCGGGCGGGGAGAAGAAGGGCATCGGCGCGCGCGTGCTCGATCTCCTCGGCGGCAAGCCGGCCGACACCGCCGCCGACGACACGGCGGGCGACCGGGCGCCCGAGGAGATCCGCGACAAGATCCTCCGCGGCGGCGGCGGCCGCACCCGCTGAGGCTCGGGGTACAATGAATCCCGCTTCAGTCCGATCCTGAGTCTTCACCAAGGAGCCCGCATGTTCGAGTCCGTCGAGGAAGTCCAGCAGCGGTTCCGGGACGCGCGCTACATCGCCAGCCGCCGCATCTCCACCGTCGTCTTCCTCGCCGCGCGCATGGGCCGCCCGGTGCTGGTCGAGGGGCCGGCCGGCGTCGGCAAGACCGAGCTGGCCAAGACGCTCTCCGACGTCACCGGCCGCAGCCTCATCCGGCTGCAGTGCTACGAGGGGCTCGACGAGGGCAAGGCCCTCTACGAGTGGAAGTACGCCAAGCAGCTCCTCTACACCCAGCTCCTGCGCGATCGCATCGGCGAGCTCATCGCCGACGCCCCCTCGCTGCCGGAGGCGGTCTCGCGCATCGCCGGGCAGGACGACGCGTTCTTCTCCTATCGGTTCCTGTCGCCGCGCCCCCTGCTGGCGGCGATCCGCTCCGACGACCCGGTGGTGCTGCTGGTGGACGAGATCGACAAGGCCGAGCCGGAGTTCGAGGCGTTCCTGCTCGAGGTGCTGTCGGACTTCCAGGTGTCGATCCCCGAGCTGGGCACGGTGAAGGCCAAGCACGTGCCACTGGTCGTGCTGACGTCGAACAACGCCCGCGAGCTCAGCGACGGTCTCAAGCGCCGGTGTTTGCACCTGTTCATCGACTTCCCGACGCCGGCCGACGAGCTGGAGATCATCCGGCTCAAGGTGCCGGAGATCGCCGACCGGCTGGCCCAGGCGGTGGTGGCCGCCGTGCAGAAGATCCGCGCGCTCGAGCTGCGCAAGCCGCCGTCGGTGTCGGAGTCCATCGACTGGGCGCGCTCGCTGGTGATCCTCAACGCCAAGGAGCTGGACCCCACGCTGGTCGAGACCACCCTCACCATGCTCGTGAAGTACGAGAAGGACATCGAGCGGGTGAAGGGGGCGCTCGACAAGGTGCTGGCCGAGAGCACCGTCAAGTAGGTAGATGGAGGAGCGGATCCTCGAGTTCATCGGCGACCTGCGGCGCGCCGAGCTCCGCATCTCGACGGCCGAGGCCCTCGACGCGCTCGCCGCCAGCGCCGAGGTCGGCCTCACCGACCGCGAGACGTTCAAGGCCACGCTCGCCTCGACCCTGGTGAAGGAAGCGCGCGACCACGAGACGTTCGACCGCATCTTCAACCTCTACTTCCTCGATCTGGAGGCGCTCGGCGAGGGGCTCCGCAAGGCGCTCGGCCCCGACGACCCCAAGGTGCAGGAGCAGCTCGACCAGCTGCTCGACGACGCCGGCATGGATCTCGACGAGCTGACCGAGCTCCTCATGCGCGGGCAGGGGAGCGAGATGGAGATGGCCATCCGCGGCGGCGCCCAGGGCGCCGGCCTCGAGCGGCTGATGTACTTCCTGCAGGTCGGCTTTTTCAGCCGACGGATCTCCGACCAGTTCGACTGGTCGGCCATCGAGCAGGACATCGAGCGCATGATGCAGGCGCTCGAGGCGCGCGGCCTCGATCCCGGCCAGCTCGCCCGCATCCGCAACTACCTCGAGCTCCGGCTGGAAGCATTCCGGCGCATGATCCGCCAGCACGTGCAGCGGGAGCTGGAGCGCCGCGCCTACCGCGCGGGCGAGCAGCTCACCCGCGAGGTCCTCTCCGACAAGCCGCTCTTCGCGCTGACCCCGGACGAGGTGGCACAGATGAAGAGCGTGGTGGCCAAGCTGGCCCGGCGGATCAAGGACGCGCTCGCGCTGCGCCGGCGGCAGGAGCAGAAGGGGCGCATCGACTCGCGCCGCACGATCCGCCGGAGTCTGCAGTACGGCGGGGTGCCGATGGAGATCTTCCTCAAGCGGCGCCATCGCGACAAGCCCAAGCTCATCACGATCTGCGACGTCTCCGACTCCGTGCGCAACGCCTCGCGCTTCATGCTCCAGCTCGTGTGGAGCCTTCAAGAATGCTTCAGCCGCGTGCGCTCGTACGTGTTCGTGTCGGAGATTGCCGAGGTCACCCAGGCGTTCGCCAGCTACCCGGTCGAGCGGGCCATCGAGTGGGCGCTCAAAGGGGCGCCGGTGGACTACCACTGCCGGTCCGACTTCGGCTTCGCGTTCAGCCGCTTCGCCAACACGGAGCTGGAGTCGCTCGACCGCAAGACCACGATCCTCCTGCTCGGCGACGCCCGGAACAACTACAACGACCCGCAGGCGTGGGCGCTGCGGCTCATCCGCGAGCGGGTGAAGGGCATCATCTGGCTGAACCCCGAGGGGCAATGGGGCTGGGGCATCGGCGACAGCGTGATGCCGCTCTACTCGCCCGCCTGCGACATCGTGCGCGAGTGCCGCACCATCGGCCAGCTCGGCGAGGTGGTGGACAACCTCGTGCACCAGTGGTGGCGCCGGGGCCGCTGACGGTGGGCGCGGGCCTCGCGCTGCTGATCGGCGCCGGCCTGGCCTTCGCGCAGGGCGCGCCGCCGGCCGCGTCGCCGGAGTGCATCGTCCTCGACGACTTCGGTGGCTCCCGGATCGGCGCGTTCCCCGCCGAGTGGAAGGCGCGCAAGGACGAGGGCAAGGGCGTCTACATCGTGCAGGAGGAGGCGGGCCGCCGCTTCCTGCGCGCGGTGTCCCGGGGGCTCGGCATCCAGGCCGCCCGCGAGACCCCCGCGTGGAACCTCGAGACGCATCCGGTGCTGGCGTGGTCGTGGCGGCCGCGCGAGTTTCCCCGCGGCGGCGACGAGCGCCAGTCCGCCACCAACGACAGCGCGCTGGCCGTCTACATGGCGGTGCCGTACTCGATGTTCCGCGGCCCCAAGACGATCAAGTACGTGTGGAGCGAGAAGGTGCCGGCCGGCACGCCGCTGACCTCCAACGGCGGGCTCACCCAGGTGCGCGTGCTGCGTACCGGCGTCCCCGAGTCGAAGGACGCGTGGGTGGAGGAGCGGGTCAACGTGCTGCAGGACTGGAAGGCCGCCTTCAAGGAATCGCAGACGCCCAAGGCCGGGGGCATCGCGGTCCTCACCGACGCCGACGACACGCGGTCGTCGGCCGCCGGCGACTACGCTGACTTCAGGGCTTGCCGCGGCTGAACGCCCGGCACGGGTCGGCGTCGTCCACCCGCGGCGTGAACCACACCCAATCGAACGGCAGGGCGCCGTCGAAGGCGGCGCCGTACTGCTCCGGCCGCGTCCACTCCTCGCGCACCTCCAGCGGCGCCACGACGACGATCGACGTGTCGGGCGCCCGTGCTCGGAGGTAGAGCGGCACGCCGCGATCGTCGCGCACGTGGCCGACCCCGGCGATGAGCACGGCGCCGCCGGCGCCGGCGCCGAGCATGGCGTCGGCCAGCGTCGCGTCGCGCGCGCGCTGCGCCAGCACCATGGACTCCACGTGCGCGGGCGGCAGGTGGCCGCAGTGCGCCTCGCGCAGCTCGGCGGCGAGCCGCGCGTGGATGGCGGGGGCCAGCGGCCGGTCGAGCGCGTAGCGGGCGGCGAGGTCGGCGGGCAGGGCGCCCGGCTCGCCGCGCGCCAGCGCGCGCGTCGTCGCGGGGGCGAGGTTGCCGGCGACGAGGGGCACGCCGGCGTCGAGCGCGGCCCGGGCGATCGGCCGGTAGAAGGTCCAGTCGGGCCAGCCGGAGTGTTTCCAGTCCAGCGCCTCGCCCAGACCGGCGGCGTCGCGCGGCGCCGCCGCCAGGTGGCGCGCGAGCGCGGGGGCCTGATCGGCGGTGAGCTGCTCGAAGACGACGGCCGGGCGCCGGCCCGTCGCCAGCACCGCGCGGAGCAGGGCGGCCTGGATCGCGTGATGGTCGGGGTTGTCGTGCTTCTCGCCGAGCAGCACGTAGCGGGCCGCCGCCAGCCGCGGCACGAGCGCGTCGCTGCCGGTGAAGCGCCCGGCTCGCACGTCCCAGACGCGGCCGGTCAGCGGATGCGCGCGTCCCAGCGGCGCCCGCCACGGCCCCGGCTCGACGCCGGCCCGGCTCGCGCAGCCGACGGCCGCCACGAGGACGAAGAGGGCGAGGGCGGGACGGCGGCGCATGCGACCAGCATACGCGCCTGTGTTAGCCTCAGCGCCATGGCGCTCGCCGAGACCGATCCGCTCGAAGCATTCTACGCCCGTGGCGTGACCGACGGGCTGCCGGTCGTGCCGCCCACGCGCGAGCGCGTGCAGCGCGCGCTCGCGGCGTGCGGGCGGGCCGCCGACGAGCTGATCGCCCTGGTGCCGCCGAACTTCGGGCGGGCGACGGTCGAGAAGATCGCCATCAACGCGGTGATGGCCGGCTGCCGGCCTGACTACCTGCCGGTCGTCCTCGCCGCGGTGGAGGCGGTGTGCGACGACGCCTTCGACCTGCACGGCGTGTCGGCGACGACCAACGCGCCGGCGCCGCTCGTCATCGTCAACGGGCCGATCCGCCTCGCGCTCGACATCAACTGCGGCGCGGGACTCTTCGGCCCCGGCTGGCGCGCCAACGCCACGATCGGCCGCGCGCTGCGGCTGGTCTGCGTCAACGTGGGCGGCGCCACGCCCGGCGTGGTGAGTATGTCCACCTTCGCCCATCCCGGCCGCTACACCTACTGCATCGGCGAGCGCGAGGAGGCGAGCCCGTGGGACTCGCTGGCCGTCGAGCACGGCTTCGCGCCGGGCGAGAGCACGGTGGCGGTGCTGGCGGCCGACGCGCCGATCACCGTGTACGACCAGCGCAGCCGCACCGCGCCCGATCTGTGCGCGACGCTGGCCGGCACGCTGGCGGTGATCGAGCACCACAAGATGACCCACTGGGGCGACACGCTGCTGGTGCTCTCGCCCGAGCACGCCGCGATCGTGGCGGGCGACGGCTGGGGCAAGGCCGAGGTGCGCCGCTTCCTCTGGGACCGCCTGCAGCGGCCGGTCCGCGACCTGGTGCCGGGGGTGAACGGCGGCGACGGGCTGCCCGAGCACGTGCTGCGCAAGTTCGCCGATCCGGCGCACGACGACACGCTGATCCCCAAGTTCCGCGCGCCCGGCAACATCAAAATTCTAGTAGCGGGCGGCAGCGCCGGGCGCTTCTCGGCGGTAGTGCCCGGCTGGACGTTCTCGAAGGGCTCGAACCTCGTGCTGAGGAGGATCCGATGACCGACTACCTGGACCCCACCGACTCCGTCGCGGTCCCGCGCAAGACGGCTCCGCGGCCGGCCAGCCTGGACGGCAAGACGGTGACGCTGCTCGACATCTCCAAGGCCAAGGGCGACCATCTCCTCGACCGCATCGAGGAGCTCCTGCGCGAGCGCACCGCGGTGGGGCGGATCGTGCGGAAGAAGAAGCCCACCTTCGCGCGGCCGGCACCCGACGCGCTGCGCGCCGAGATCGTGGGGGCCACCGACGTTCTCGTCGAGGGGCTCGCCGATTGAGGGTCGTGCACAACGTGCAGTGTGCACGACGGCGTGTTCTTCGAGGATCACGGCATTCCCACCGCGACGGTGATCTCCACCGAGTTCGTGCGGGCGGCCGCCGCCCAGGCCGGCGCGCTGGGCGCCGCCGACTACAAGCCCGTCGTGGTCGCGCACCCCATCCAGCCGCTCACCCGCGAGGAGGTCCGCGCGCTGGCCGACAAGGCGTTCGACGAGATCCTCGCGCGACTGACCCGGTGAGCGGGCGATAGCGCGCGCTCAGCGGCGCCGGCCGGCCGCGCCGACTGCGCCCGCGCGTCCGGGCGCGGTCGGCCGGGCGGTCCTGTTCGTCCACCTGTTGCTCTCGCCGCTCGTCTTCTCGCGCGAGACGGTCGAGGCCTTCGAGTACAACAAGGTCGCGCTCCTGACGGCGGCGGCGATCGCCCTCGCCGTGCTGGCGCCGCGGGCGCTGGCGCCGGCGCCGCGCGGGCTGGCGCGCGACCCGCTGCGGCTCGGCGTCGTCCTCTTCCTCTTCTCGGCGGCCGTCTCCACACTGACCTCCCGAAGCTCATGGATCTCGCTGCTCGGCGCCCACGAGAGCTACTTCGGCCTCGCGACGCTGCTCGCCTACGCGGTGCTGTTCTTCGCGACCCGCCACCTGTGCGCGTCCGTCGAGGACGCCCGCCGGCTCGCGCTGGCGCCGGTGGTCGCCGCCGGCGCGGCGGCGACGTACGCCGTCGTGCAGCTCGCCGGCGTCGACCCCATCCTCTACGCCCGCACGGCCGGGCTCGGCGGTCTCGTGCGGCCGTTCGCGACGCTCGGCCACCCGAATTTCCTCTCCGCGTACCTGGCGATGGCGCTGCCGCTGGTCGTGCTCGCGCTGGCCCGGGCGCTGCGCGAGGGCCGGCGGCTCGTCGCCGGCGCGCTGGCCGGTGTCGCGGTGCTGGCGGGCGTGGCGATCGCGGTCGCGGTCTCGCGCGGCGCCTGGCTCGCGCTGGCGGCGGCCGTCGCCGTCCTGCTCGCCGGCGCGCTCGCGGGGCGCGAGCGGCGGGCGGCGGTCGCGCTGGCGGGCGTGGCCGGTGGCGCGGCGCTGGCGGTGGGCGCGCTGGCGCTGGCGCTGCCGCGCGGCGGGGTCGTGCTGGGGGCGCTCGGCCAGCGCGCCCGCCACTTCGCGGACGCGGGCGGGCGCCAGCACATCTGGCAGGCGGCCTGGGATCTTTTCCGCGACCATCCCCTCGTGGGCACCGGCCTCGACTCGTTTCAGATCGCGTTCGCCGACAAGCGGACGGCGGCGTACTGGACGATCGAGTGGAACGCCAGCCCGACGCGCGCCCACAACGAGGCGCTGAACTTATTAGCCACCCAGGGTCTGCTCGGCGCTGTCGCCGTGGCCGTCTTCACGGTGGGAGTCCTGCTGGCGGCGCGCCGCGCGTGGCGCGCCGGCGGCGATCGGCTGCTCGTCGTCGCGCTGGCCGCCGGCCTCGCGGCGTTCTACGTGCAAGACCTCTTCAGCTTCACGGTGGCCGGCTGCGGCACGCTGGCGGTGACGCTGGCGGCGCTGCTGTCGCGGCTGGCCGAGGGCGGCGGCGACCCGCCGGCGTGGGACGGCACCGAGTGGCTGGCGGGCGCGCTCGTCGCCGGCGCGCTGATCGCCGGCGCGGTGTTCGCGCTCAACCTGTCGCCGGACCTGCTGCTCGACGAGCCGGCCCGCGTCGCCGGCGTCCTGCTGGTGGCGGCGGCACTGGTGGCGGGCGGCGCCGCCGCGTGGGCGCTCGCGCGGCACGGCCGCCCCCCGCTCGTCGCCGGGCGCGCGCCCGGGGCCGCGGCGGCGTCCGGCGCAGCCGGGCGCCTGGCGCGAGGAGGCGTCGGTCTGGTACTGCTGGCGCTGCTCGTCGTGCGGCCGTGGCTGGGCGCGCAGGCCGCGCACCAGGGGATCCTGCTCACGCCCACCTCGCCGGCGGCGGCCGTCGCGCGCCTGCAGCGCGCCGTCGCGCTCGAGCCCTTCACCGAGCTCTACTGGGTGAAGCTCGGCTCGGCGGCCCACGCCGCCGCCCGCGCCGCTCGCGACGCCGCCGATCGCCGCCGCGGGCTCGAGCAGGCCCGCGCCGCCTACGAGCGCGCGATCCGGCTCGTCCCCGCCAATTCCTACGACTACGCCAATCTCGGCCGCGTGCTGGCCGACCTCGCCGCCGACGGGCTCGCCGCGCCGGGCGAGGCGTTCGTGCGCTTCGACCGGGCGCTCGAGCTGGATCCCAACAACGCCTATTTCTACGTGGACGCCGCCAGCGCGACGCTGCTCGTCGGCGACGTCGCCCGCGCGCGCGACTACGCGGCGCGCAACGCCGCGCTCTACCCGCGCTTCGCCGTGCCGCGCGCCCAGCTCGGCAACATCGCGCTCGTGAGCGGCCAGCCGGCCGAGGCGGCGACGTTGCTGCAATCGGCGATCGACGGGGAGTGGCACGGCACGGCGGGACGGGCGGGGGCCGCCGCCAACCTCGCGGCGGCGTGGCTGCAGCTGGGCCGGCCGGCCGACGCCGAGACGGCCGCCCGCCTCGCCGTCTCGCTGGCGCCCGCCTCCGCCGAGGCGCGGTTCAATCTCGCCAAGTCGCTCGAGCTCCTCGGCCGCCGCGCCGAGGCCGTCGACGAATATCGCCGCTTGCCCGACTTCGCGCCCGCTCGCGAGTCGCTGCGGGCGCTCGGCGCGCGCTGAGCCGTCAGCCGCCCAGCCGCCAGACCCGCCCCTCGGGCGGCTCGCCGCTCAGCGTGAACTGCGGCAGCGCGAAGTGGTCGGCGAGATCCTGGAACACGACGCGGACGCGGGCGCCGATGGCAACCTTCGCCTCGTCCTCGGGGGTGAGGTCGGGCTTGAGGAGGTTGGCGATGAGCCGCAGCGCCTCGTCGGCCGTCGGCCGGCCGCGCTGCTCGTCGAGCTCGACGAGCACGACCGCGTAGGGCGTCATCTCCTTGAAGCCCGGCTGGATCGCGTGGGCGACGATCTCGTAGGAGTGGATCGTGCCTTTCCCGCCCACCTCCTGCCAGCGCCAGCCGAGGTCCATGCACCACGGGCAGGCGTGGGTGGGCGGATAGCGCATGAGGCCGCACGCCGTGCAGGCGCGCACCATGAGCTTGTGCTGACGGGCGAGGCCGAAGTACTCGGCCCACTCGCTGTCGTTGTCCGGCACGACCAGCGTCATGCCGCGATAGGTCACCGGCTGGGGCATCGCGATCTCTCCTCGGCCGGCGGCATCAGCATCCCAGCGCCGCGGCCAGCTCTTCCACGTCGTGGACGACCACGTCCCACTTGCCCTCGGGGGCGAGATCGGTCGTCTGCCCCGCCCCGTGCTCGAGCGGGCGGGGGACGAACGCCGTCCGCAGGCCGAGCGCCTGCGCGGCCGCCAGGTCGTAGTTGTGAGCGGCCACCATCATCACCTCGTCCGCGTCCAGTCCCAGCAGCGCCAGCGCGGTGCGATAGACCTCCGGCCGCGGCTTGTAGCAGCGCGCGTTCTCGGCGGTGATCACGCAGTCCCACGGCAGGCCGGCGAACTTCGCCAGGTGCACCATCCCCGCGAAGCTCGCGTTGGACAGCGGCGAGATCAGGTAGCGCCGCTTGAGCCGCTGGAGGCCGGCCACCGTGTCCGGCCACGGGTGCAACCGCCACCACGCCCGGTTGAGATGATCGACGTCTCCCCGGCGCAGGTTGCCGAGGCCTCGCGCCGCCAGCAGCGCGACGAGGCGTTCACGGTAGAGCGCATCCACCGTGGTCCACGGCCGCTCGCCGCGGTCGACGGCGTCCATGCCGGGCCGGTAGCAGGCCTTCCACGCGTCGAGGAAGACGTCCCAGTCGGCGGCGACGCCGTGGGTGGCGCCGAACGCGGCCAGCTCGGCCCGCACGCTCGTGCGCCAGTCCACCAGCGTGCCGTAGGTGTCGAAGAGCAGCGCGCGTGTCATTGGAGCGGGTGGCGCGAGGCCGGCGTGAGCCGCAGGTGGCCTGTTCGAGATGCGCGTGG
>JBGQFW010000020.1:0-54725 GCA_041497115.1 Methylomirabilia bacterium | reverse complement strand
CGCCGCCCAGCGCGCTCCGTCCGGCGCCGGGCGGGACGCCGGGCGCGCCCGGGCGCGCGCGGCCTACGAGCGCGCGATCCAGGTCGACCCGGGGCTGGCCGAGGCGCACCGCCAGCTCGGCCTGCTCTGGCACGAGCTCGGCGACGACGCGCGGGCGCGCGCCGAGCTGGAGCGCTACCTGGCGCTGGCGCCGGGGGCCGCCGACGCCGCGCGGATCGCGGAGTACGTGCGGGAGCTCGCGCGCTGAGCCGCGGGAAGCGCTGGTCGCTCTCGGTGCCGGTGGACGGCTTCTCGCTGGCCGAGCTGCCCGACCTGGCGCGCGAGGCCGAGCGGCTCGGCTACACCGACGCCTGGTCGTACGAGGCCGACGGCCTCGACTGCTTCACGCCGCTGGCGGTGGTGGCGACGGTTTCGCGGCTGCGGCTGGGCACCGCCATCGCCAACGTCTACACGCGCGGCCCCGCCACGCTGGCGATGTCGGCCGCCGCGCTCGCCGATCTCGCCCCCGGGCGCTTCTGCCTGGGCATCGGCGCCGGCTCGCAGCCGATCGTCGAGGCGTGGAACGGCGGGCGCTTCGCGCTGCCGGCCACGCGCGTGCGCGAGATGACGCGGGTGCTGCGCGCCGCGCTGGGCGGCGAGCGCGTCGTCTTCCACGGCCGGACGCTGAGCGTGGACGGCTTTCGCCTCGGCCGCCCGCCCGCCGAGCCGGTGCCGATCTACGTCGCCGCGCTGCGGCCGGGGATGCTGCGGGTCGCCGGCGAGGTCGGCGACGGCGTCATCCTGAACTGGCTGGCCGCCGGCGACGTGCCGCGGGCGGTCGCGCTGGTGCGCGAGGCCGCCGCGGGGGCGGGGCGCGATCCGGACGCGCTCGAGATCACCGCGCGGCTGCTCGTCAACGTGGACCCGCCGGGCGCCGAGAGCGACATCGGCGTGCGCCGGCACGTGACCGCCTACCTCAACGTGCCCGTCTACCGCGCCTACCAGGAGTGGCTCGGCCGCGGCGACGCGCTGGGACCGATGTGGCAGGCGTGGGAGCGCGGTGACCGCAAGGCCGCGGTCGCCGCCGTGCCGGCGGCCGTGATGGACGACCTGATCCTGCGCGGCTCGATGGCGGAGATCCGCGCCCACGTGCGGCGCTACCTCGACGCTGGGGTGGACACCGCGTTCCTGCAGGTCTCCACGCTGGAGACCGACGACACGCGCCGCCGCCGCGTGCTGGGCGACGCGCTGCGCGCCCTGGCCCCGTCCGCGTGAGCCGGCCGCGCGCCCTCCCCGGGCTGAGGGTATAGTGCGGGCGACTGGAGGAGGCCCATGACCGACTCCGCCGGCTACGGGTCGTTCGGCGCGTTCTATCCCTTCTACCTGACCGAGCACAGCCGCAGCGGCACGCGCCGCCTGCACTTCGCGGGCACGCTGCTGGTGCTGCTCACGCTCGCCTACGCCCTCGCGACCCGGCGCTGGGGGCTGCTCGTGCTGCTGCCGGTCTTCGGGTACGGCTTCGCCTGGGCCGCGCACTTCTTCGTGGAGCGCAACCGGCCGGCGACCTTCACGTATCCGGTCTACAGTCTCGCCGGCGACTTCCGGATGTTCGCCGACATGCTGCGCGGCCACGTGCCGTTCTGATCGGAGAGCGCCCATGAAGGTCACCGCCGTGCATCCCCACCTCGGCGCGCGCGTCGAGGGCGTCGACCTGGGCCGGCCGATGGACGAGACGACCTTCCGGCGGATCTTCGACGCGTTCCAGGAATACTCCGTGCTGGTCTTCCACGACCAGCGGCTCACCGACGAGGAGCAGATGACCTTCAGCCGGCGCTTCGGGCCGCTGGAGGCCACTCTGAAGGCCGTCGGCAAGGAGGATCGCCTCCATCCCAACCTGGTGGATCTCTCCAACCTGGACCCCGACCACGACGACCGGCTGATGGACTGGAGCGATCGCCGCATGATCTACCAGTCGGGCAACCAGCTCTGGCACACCGACAGCTCGTTCAAGCCCGTGCCCGCCATGGCCTCGCTCCTCTCCGGGCGCGAGGTGCCGCCGACGGGCGGCGAGACCGAGTTCGTCAGCATGCGGCACGCGTGGGACACGCTGCCCGAGGAGACGCGACGGCGGCTCGACGGGCGAGTCGTGGTGCACAGCATCCTCTACTCGCGCTCCACCATCGCCAGGGGGCTCTTCGATCCCGAGCACGAGCGCGAGCTGGTGCCGGTGCGCCAGGCCCTCGTGCGCGCCAACCCGGTGCACGGACGCAGGAACATCTACATCGGCTCCCACGCCTGGTACATCGAGGGCATGGATCATGGTGAGTCGCGCCGCCTGCTCGACGACCTGGCCGCCCACACAACCCGCCCGGAGCGCGTGTTCCAGCACACCTGGCGCCAGTGGGATCTCGTCATGTGGGACAACCGCTGCGTGCTGCACCGCGGCCGCCCGTGGGACGCCGCCCGGTACCGGCGCGTGATGCGCCGCACGACGATCGCCGGCGAGGGGCCGACCGCCGAGCCGCCGCTGGCCACGCGAACGACGGCGTGGCAGGGGATCATCGCTCCGGGCGTCGGCGTCTAGCCGTTTCCTCGGAGGGCTTGACACTGATGAGTGTCTCGCCCAGACTCGCCGGATGGCGATGAACGCCATGCTCGACGTTGCCCCTTCTCTGAGTCCGTGAACGTCCGTCGACGCGGCGGTATGACCCGGCCCCGATGGGTCGCCGGATGGGTGTGCCTGCTCTGGCTGGCCTCGGCGGCGGCCTCCGCGCACGCGCAGACGCTCTCCACCGCTGACCTCGCCGGCACCTGGGCGTTCGTCCAGCTCGCCCCGCCGTTGGGCGGCGTGAACGCCAGCACCCTGCGCTCGTACAGCGGCCAGGTCACCTTCGGCGCCGACGGTGCGGCCGTCGGCGGGACGGTGACCGACGATCAGGCCAACAGCCGGACGGTCACCAGCGGCGGGCTGACGGTCGCCGCCAACGGCCACGTGAGCGGCTCGCTCGGCTTTGACGGGCTGCCCCAGGACGATTTCCTCGTGAGCGACGCACGGCTGCTCACGAACCGCCACGCGATCGTTGGCGCCGCCACCTTCTTCGACGAAGCGACCCTCTTCAGCCGGGTCGGCCTCTTCAACCTCGTCAAGCTCGAGACCGGCCAGTCGTTCACGATCAACGTCGCGCTGGCCGGCAGCTGGACCTATCACGAGCTGGACCCCGTGGATCAGTCGCTGCCGAGCGGCGCGGGCACCGCGAGCTGGAGCCGCGGCCTGCTCACGTTCCACACGGACGACGCCACTCCCGGCCAGTCGTGCACCGAGGCCAACCTGGTCCGCTCTGACGGCAGCGTACGCGCGACGTCGAGCGGCGGCTTCGGCTGCGCGGCCCTCGGCGCCGCCGGCGCCGTCACGGGCACCAACGCCAGCGTCAACGGCCAGATGACGACCAGCGCGACGCTCGGCGAGCGCGACCTGATCCTGGGCCTCACCGACGGCGCCGATACCCAGTTCCCCGGGATGGTGGCGCTCACGAAGATCGCCGCCGGCGTGACGTTCGCCCCGGCCGACCTCGCCGGCTCGTGGAGCGTGTACCTGCAGCGGGTGGACGCCGGGCCTTCCGGCGGCACCACCGCGCAGTTCGGCCAGGTCACCTTCTCGGCGACCGGCGCCTTCGCCGGCGGCTCGCTGAGCCAGATCCCGACGGGCTCGACGGGCTTCGCCCCGGCGCCGACGAGCACCGTCGCCGTCGCGAGCAACGGGAGCGTGACCGCGACGCTGGTGGCGATCGGCACGACCATGCCGCCGCCCGTGCAGTACCGGCTGCGCGGCGTCGTCCGCGCCACCAAGGACGTCATCACGGGCGTGCTGACGGTCCAGGCGCCGACCCAGGCCAGCTACGGGCTGGTCACGCTGGTGCGCGACGCGACGCTGTTCGACCTCTCGCAGCCGGCCTACGCCGTGACCGAAGGGAACAGCCTGAAGGCCACGGTGCTGCGTTCCGGCAGCCTGGCGGGCACCGCGGGCGTGACCTGGACCGCGACGGGCGCCCCCGGCCAGCTGACCGGGGCGACGACCGGCGTCCTGACGTTCCCGGCCAACTCGGCGAGCCAGATGTTCACGGTGACGACGGCGCCGAACACCGCGGTGGACGGCAACCGCAGCGTCACGCTCACGCTGAGCAACCCGACGGGCGCCAGCGCGTTGCTCGGGACGCGTCCGAGCGCGCCGCTGACCATCGTGGACGAGGACCGGGCGGGGACCTTCAGGCTGAGCGCGGCCGCCTACACCGTGGCCGAGACCGTCACGAACGCGCCGATCACGATCCAGCGGGTGGCCGGCTCGGGCGCGGCGTCGGGGATCGTCGTGACCTTCGCGCTCAACGCCGGCACCGCGGTGGCCGGCCAGGACTACACGCTGCCGGCCAACAACAGCGTTACGTTCGCCGCCGGCGCCGCCAGCCTGACGGTGCAGGTGCCAATCCTCGAGAACGCGCTGGTGGACGGCAGCCGGACATTCACCTTCACGATCACCAGCGTCTCCGCCGGGGGCACGATCGGCAGCCCGGCCTCGGCGACGGTGACGATCGGCGACAACGACGTGGGGGGCAGCGTCCAGTTCAGCGGCGCGGCCTACACGGTCAACGAGCTGGTGGCGAGCAACACGAGCGCCCCCATCACGGTCACGCGCACGGGCGGGGCGGCCGGCGGCGTGCTGGTCGATTTCACCACGGCGGACGGCACGGCCCAGGCCGGCCAGCACTACACTGCGGCGTCGGGCACGCTGACGTTCGACTCGACGAACACGTCGAAGACGTTCGCGGTCCCCATCCTCGCCAACGGCTCGATCGAGGGCGACACCACAATCCTGTTATCACTGGGCAACGTGCGCTCCACCACCGGTTTCACCGGGGCCGGCTCGCCGACGCTCGGTGCGCTCACGAAGGCCGTGCTGACGATCAAGGACGCGCAGAAGGGGTTGCAGTTCAGCTCGGCCAACTACAGCGTCAAGGAAGCGCTCACCACGGCGACGGTCTCGGTGGTGCGCACCGGGCCGCTGACCGACACGGCGACGGTCCGGTACTCGACCGGCGACGCCGCCGGCGCGGACGCCGCGATCGCCGGGGTCAACTACACGCCGGCCTCCGGCGTCCTCACGTTCGGCCCCAACGTCGCGACCCAGTCCTTCGGCGTGAAGATCCTGCTCGACAAGGTCGTCACCGGCCCCAAGACGGTCCTGCTGCTGCTGAGCGGGGCGAACTCGTCGGCGGCGCCGCCGGCGGCGCTGGGGCGGCGCAGCAGCGCGGTCCTCACCATCGCCAACACCGACGTCGGCGGCACGGTCGCGTTCGGCTCGGCGAAGTTCGCGGGGACGGAGGGAGGCGCCGCCGTCGTCAGCGTGACGCGCACCGGCGGTGCCGCCGCCGTCAGCGTGGACTACGCGACGTCGGATCAGCCGTGCGCCGTGCCGCCGTGCGCGGGGCTCGCCCAGGCCGACCTCGACTACACCGCGACGGCCGGTACGCTGAAGTTCGCTCCCGGCGATACGAGCAAGACCATCCTGGTCCCGCTCCTCACCGACTCGCTGGTCGAGGGCGACGAGACGTTCCTGATCACGCTCGGCAACGTCCAGGGCGGCGCCGCGCCGGGGACGCCGAGCCAGGCGGTGGTGACCATCGCTGACAAGAACCAGGGCGGTGTCATCCAGCTCGGGACGGCCGCGTACTCGGCGACCGCGCCGCCCTCCGGCAACGTGAGCGTGCCCGTCATGCTCACGCGCACGGGGAGCAGCCTGGGCCAGGCCAACGTGCTGCTCATGACGGGCGCCGGGACCGCCGTCGCCGGGGTCCACTACCTCCCGGTCGCCACGACGGTGGTGTTCGGGGACGGGCAGACCTCGAGGCTCGTCCCGATCGTGGTCCTTCCCGACGACACCGTGACCGGCAACCTGACCGTCCCCATCCTCCTGTCGAACCCGTCGGTCGGCGCGACGCTGGGGGCGACGCGCAGCGCCGTCCTCACCATCGTCGACGCCGAGAGCTCGGTGCGCTTCAGTGCGCCGGCCTACGCGGTGACGGAGGGCGGCACGGCCACGATCACCGTCCTGCGCGGGGGTTCGACGGCCGGCACGGCCACTGTGACGGTGACCGGTGACGGGACGCCGAACGTGGATTACAAGCCGTTCACCGGGACTTTGAGCTTCGCGTCCGGGGCGGCGAGCGCGATGCTCAAGATCTCTACGCTGGCCACCGTGGCCACGGGCACGAACCGGTCGGTGACGCTGACGTTGCAGAACCCGAGCGCGGGCTACGCGACGGGCGGCCCCGCGACGCTGACGATCCAGGACAAGGACGGCCCGGGCACCTTCCAGTTCGCGTCGTCCACGTACAACGTGACCGAGGGCGCGGCGGTAGTCACCGTGACCGTCACGCGCACGGGCGGCACCGGCGGCAGCGTCTCGGTGCCGTGGATGACAAACGCGTCGGCGCCGACCGACTTCACGCCGATCTCGGGGACGCTGACGTTCACCGCCGGGCTGGCGAGCAAAACGTTCACGATCGCCGCCGTGAACAACATGGTCCTCGACGGCAGCCGGCCGTTCGTGCTGACGCTCGGCACGCCGTCAGGCGGAACGCTGGGCGACCAGAGCACCGCCACGCTGAACGTCCTCGACAACGACAACGGCGGCGTCATCCAGTTCGTGACCGTGACGCAGGTCGTGGCCGAGAACATCGCGGGTGGCGTGGTGAAGCTTGCGCTCGTCCGGACGGGGACGAACCTGGCCGGCGGCATCCAGGTGGACTACACGATCACCGGGGACACGTTCGGCATTGGCTCGGCCAACGGCAGCGTGACGTTCGCGGCCGGGGCCACGACGGCGTCGATCCCGGTGACGGTCGTGAACGCCCTCACCGCGCTGCCCGACCGCCACCTGGTGGTGGCGCTGAGCAACCCGCGCTCGAGCAACGGCTTCACGGGCGCGACGTCGCCGACGGTCGGGGCCAAGAGCGCGCTGGCGCTGACGATCACCGACGCGCTGCCGCACGTGCAGTTCAGCGCGGCAAATTACAGCGTCGTCGAGGGCACCCCGGCGATGATCGGCATCACCCGCACGGGCAGCGGGACCGGCACCGTCACCGTGAATTACGCGGCGGCGCCCGGCGGGACGGCGGTGAGCGGGACCGATTACACGCTGACCCCGGGCACACTGACGGTGACGACCGGCGCCGCCAAGACGTTCCCGGTCTCCACGTTCGACGACGGCGTGCTGGCCGGGAGCCGGACGGTGCTGCTGAGCCTGGACAGCCCGACCGGCGCGTCCCTCGGCACGCCGAGCACCGCGACGCTGACGATCCTGGACAAGCAGTCGGCGGGCACGCTGCAGTTCGCGAGCGCCAGCGCCAGCGTGCTGGAGGGCAACGTGGCGCACGTGACGGTGACCCGGACCGGCGCCAACCTCGTGGGCGGCGTGACGGTGGACTGGTCGGTGACCGGCGGCACCGCGACCGGCGCCAACCTGGTCGGAAACGTCTCGGGCACGCTCACCTTCGGGGCCGGCGCGGCGAGCCAGAGCTTCGACATCACGGCGGCCGACGACGGTGTGGCAACCGGCACCCTGACGGTCCTGCTCAGCCTCTCGCCGCCGACGGGTGGCGCGGCGCTCGGCAGCCCGAGCGCGATGACGATCTACATCCTCGACCAGCAACAGAGCGTCGGCTTCGCCAGCCCGACGGCGACGGTGGGCGAGACGACGGCCAGCGCGACGATCCAGGTGGTCCGCTCCGGCGTGCCGAGCGGCACGGTGACCGTCCAGGTCGACACGGTGGATGGCCCCGACGACGGCGGCGCGAAGGCCGGCTTCGACTACACGACGACGAGCGCGACGCTGACGTTCGGCCCCGGCGAGATCATCAAACCGGTCACGATCCCGATCCTGACCACCAACGCGGCAACGAGGAACGGCAATCGCGCGCTTTCGGTGGTCCTGAGCGGCCCGACGGGCGCCGCGCTGAACGCAGCGAACACCGCGACGCTGACGATCATGGACTTCCGTCCGGACCTGGTGATCACCTCGGTGTCGGCGCCGGCCGGCGCGCTGACCGGCAAGGCGGTCGCCACGCCGAGCACCGTGAAGAACATCGGGCCCGTGGCGGCGCCGCCCTTCCAGATCGGGATCTTCCTGGTCAGGGCCGACGACCCCGGCGCCCTCCTGCCCGGCGCGGGGTCGCTGGTGACGGTGCAATCGGTGCCGGGGCTGGCGGCGGGCGCCAGCGCCAGCTTCCCGACCCAGCTCACGCTCGACGACCAGTTTCCGCCCGGCGACTACTACATCTCCGCGGTCGCGAACTTCAGCCTGAGCGTGGCCGAGTCCGACACGAGCAACAACGGCCTGAGCAGCGCGCCCACCAACAAGATCACGATCAGCCGCAGCCTGACCAAGTTCACGTCGGCGAGCGCCAGCTTCAGCCAGACCTCGCCGGCGGCCACCGCCGCGCGATTCGGTGTCGCGTCGGCGGGCCCGTGCGACCTGGAAGGCGCGGTCGACCTCACCGGGACCTTCGGCATCACCAGCCAGACGCGCAACATCGCCACCGGGCAGGCGAACCTCACGGGCACGCTGAGCGGGTTCCCCGTGCAATACCTCATCTCCTTCACCGCCCAGCTGGACCGGGATCCGACGGCCGACACCGTCACCGGGACGCTCGACAGCGTCGTGTTCAAGGTGCTGGGCACCAAGTTTCTGGGCACCTCGATCACCGGCAGCGGCAACGGCTCGTTCGTCGGCAGCCTGAGCAACGGGTTCGAGGCCACCGTCACCGCCCAGTTCACGACGTCCACCGGCGGAAGCTGCGTGTTCACCGGGAGCCTGAGCGCCGAGGGGCAGACCTCCTTCCAGCTCCGGTATTCCACCTCGGCGGAGGTCGGGAGCTTCGGCTTCGACCCGAACCCGGCCGTGCAGTTCCCGGTGCGGTCGCCCGCGTACTCGGCGGTCTTCAAGGTGTTCATCGACGAGGACTTCCCGGATCCCTCGACGGTGCTGTTCACGGGGCCACCCGGCTCCGGCCTCAACCGCACGCCCGCCGACCCGGTCGCCAGCGCCCCGGACCCGAACCGCCGGCGGTTCGCCTACGTCGCGCCCGCGCGCACGGGCCCCGCGCCGGGCGGCGTCTACACCGTGCTCTACAAGGGCGTGCCGCAGACGTTCACGCTACCGCCCTACAACCCCTCGGCCTCGTTCGTGGTGATCTACCCGACGGTGACGCTCGTCGACTTTCAGATGCCGCGGATCGACTGGGTCTACCGCTCGACGACCGGCGCCAACCTCTCGGCCGCTCCGTCGTTCATCACCGGCGTCACCGTGCGGCTCCAGGTGCAGAACGACGGCAACAGCCAGCCGGTGTCGCCGAACCTGAGCCCCTCGGTCACGTCGTTCGACTTCACGTGCGGCGGCCTCTGCTCGCCCCCGACGTGGTCGCAGGTGGAATCCATCACGTTCCAGTACACCGACGTCGTGGGCAACCAGTACGAGGTCGTCTATCCGAAGTCGTACGTCACCGAGCTCGGTCCGCGGCTGACGAACACGTACGGCGCCGACAACTGCGGCGCGAACCCCGCGTGCAGCCTCGTGCAGCGGCTCTTCACCTTCTTCACCGGCGTGCCGGCCGGCTCGGTGGACACGACGTCCTGTGCCGTGCGGAAGGCGATGGCGCCGTCCGAGCCGTTCTTCTTCGGCGTCCAGAACCAGACGCAGGCGGGCGCGCCGCCGTACGGGGACCCGACGTGCGTCGATCGGCTGGGCACCACCATCCTTCCCGGGACCAGCGTGGTCGCCGACGTGTTCGGGATGCGCACCGACCTCGACGTGCCGCCGGACGGCGTGCCGTACCCGCCCGGCCTGGACGTCGGCACGCAGTTCCTCTTCAGGATCAACCGGGTGAACGGCGTCGAGGAGGTCGACGTGCGCTCGGTGGACCCGTCGGAGGCGAATCGGTCGACCGACGTCGTGTTCATTCCCAATGAGGCGACGCCGGCCTTGAAGCCGTCGGGGTTCACGCTGGCGGACGCCAAGCTCGGGCAGGCCCAGGATCTCTCGTGGACCGTCCCGCCGTTCTCGATCAGCGAGCTGTTCATCGAGGCAGTCGTCCACACGACGGTCAACGGCGACGGCATGTACTGCACCGTGCAGGACCGCCGCACCGAGCTCGATCCCGCCGCGACCCAGGGGAGCTTCACGCTGCCGCCGACCTGCAACGGCCAGCCGGTGCTCTCGGCGAGCGCGTGCGTCGTCTACCTCGGTGAGAACACGCGGCAGCGGAGCGAGGCCTGCTGGACCTGGCGCTGAGCGCGCCGCGAAAGGGCCGCGAACTCGAGCGACATGAGGAGGAGTCTCGAGATGAGGAAGGTCATCGTGGTCGGTATCGTCCTGCTGCTGGCGACGCCGGCGTTCGCCATGAAGCCCTGCGACGAGCTCAAGTCGGAGATCGACGCCAAGCTCAAGGCCAAGGGCGTCGCGAACTACACGCTGGAGATCGTCGCGAACGCCGACGTCAAGGATCAGACCGTCGTCGGCAGCTGCGAGGGCGGCACCAAGAAGATCGTCTACAAGCGGGAGAAATAACCCTCGCTCAGCCGAGGCGGGCCTTGAGCACCTTGCCGGTGGCGCTGCGCGGCAGCGCGTCGAGGAACGTCACCCGGCGGGGGTACTTGAAGGCGGCGAGGCGCTCGCGGCACCAGGCGATCAGCTCGTCGGCGCCGGCGGCCGTGCCCGGCCGCAGCGCGACGAACGCGGCGATCTCCTCGCCGAGCGTGTGGTCGGGCACCCCCACCACCGCCGCCTCCGCCACCGCGGGGTGCGCGAGGAGTACGGCCTCCACCTCGGCGGGGAAGACCGAGTAGCCGCCGCGCTTGATGCGCTCGCGCTTGCGGCCGACGATGGCGACGTAGCCCTCGGCGGTGATGCGCGCGAGGTCGCCCGTCCTGAACCAGCCCTCCGCGAGCACGGCCTGCGTCTCCTCGAGGCTGTCGAGGTAGCCGTCCATCACGGCCGGCGTGCGGATCAGCAGCTCGCCGGTCTCGCCGGGGGGCAGCGCGCGGTCGTTGTCGTCGACCACGCGGGTCTCCACCCCCGGCACCGGGCGGCCGACGCACTCGGGATGCTCGGTCGCGTCGCCGGCCAGGAACGAGATCGGCCGGAACATCTCGGTCGAGCCGTAGCCGCGCACGATGCGCGTGCCGGTGCGCGCGCGCCACGCCTCGGCGATCTCCCACGGGCAGGGGGCGGCACCCGACACGCCCAGCCGCAGCCGGCGGCCGCCGGCGAACCCGGGAACGTCGAGCAGCTTGCGGAACATCGTCGCGACGCCGGGGACGACGCTCACCGCCTCGCGCGCGAGGATCTCGGCCACCGCCTCGGGGACGAAGCGCTCGACGAGGCGCACGGTGACGCCGGCCAGCAGCGGCGCCAGCAGCGCGCCGTTGAGGCCGAACGCGTGGGTGAGGGGCAGCGCGCCCAGCACGATGTCGCCCTCGACGAGGCCGATGACCGGGCCGGCCCACGACTGGTTGGCCCACTCGAGCGCGGCGTGCGAGAGCACGGCGCCCTTGGGACGGCCGGTGCTGCCGGAGGTGTAGAGGACGAGCGCCGGCACCGGCGGCAGATACCTCGGCGCCGGGTCGGCCATGCGCTCGATGCGCTCGCCGTCCACCACCAGCGCCGGGCGCAGGTCGGCCAGGATGTCGGCGCGCTCGTCGGGCCGGAGCAGCACGTCGAGCGGGGCGACGACGGCATCGGCCCACAGGCCGCCCAGGACGGCGACGACGAGCTCCGGCCGGTTGGGGATCGAGACGGCCACGCGCTGGCCGGGGAGGAGGCCGTGGCTCTCGAGGCTGCGGGCGAAGGCGGAGGCGGAGGCGAGCAGCGCGCGGTAGGTCATCGCGCCGCCGTCCCAGCGCAGGGCCAGCCGGGTGGGCTGGCGGCCGGCGACGTCCTCGACGAGCCGCGCGAAGTTAGCCGAGGTAGTCCTCGATGCGGAGGCGCTCCCAGACATCGGGCGGCACGCGGTGGCGCGGCGTGTAGGCGGCGAGCGAGGGCTTGGCCGTCGCGTCCACCCCCCACTTGGCGGTGTAGCCGTCCTCGCGCGTGGAGGGATCGAGGTCGGAGCCCCGCGCGTTCGTGATGATCGTGATGTCGCGATCGGGCTGGCAGCGCGTGGCCAGCGCCCAGTTGACCTGGCGGTCGTCGAACACGTCCACGTCGTGGTCCACCACGACCACGCGCTTCATGTAGAGGTCGGCGCCCAGCACCGCCATGATCGCGTTCTTGGCCTGGCCGACCAGCCGCTGCTCGAGCGCGACGTAGCAGGTGAACGGCGAGGGCACGCGCACCGCCTTCACCGAGGGGACCATCGCGCGCACCGCGCGGTAGAGGTTGGCCTCCATCGGGATCGTCGAGAGCAGCATGTGGTCGAGGTGGGCGACCGCGATGTCCTGGAACATCGCGTCGCGCCGGTGGGTGATCGCGGTGTAGCGCACGATCTCGCGCTGGCGCTCGCCCAGGCTGTAGCCGGTGAACTCGCCGAACGGCCCCTCCGCCGTGCGCGCCGCCGGCAGGATCTCGCCCTCCAGCACCAGCTCGGCGTGGGCGGGCACCAGCACGTCGGACGTCTCGCACTTCACCAGCTCGAGCGGCTCGCCCAGCAGCGCGCCCATGATCGCGCGCTCGTCCTCGTCGATCGAGCCGATGGCCAGCGCGCCCAGCGCGATGGCCGGGTGCACGCCGATAGCGAAGGCGACGGGCAGGGGCTCGCCCCGCGCCTCGGCGATCCGGTGGAACTCCCAGAGGTGCTTGCCGAGCGTCAGGTGGATCGACGTCCGGTCGCGCCCCTGCAGCATGAGCCGGTTGTAGGCGCAGTTCCACGTGTCGCTCGACGGGTCCTTGGCGAACGAGATCGCGGCCGTCACGTAGGGGCCGGCGTCCCGCTCGTGGTGAACGATCGGCGGCAGGATCGTGAGATCCACGTCGGCGCCGCGGCGGACGACCTCCTTGACCGGCCCGGTCGCGACCACGCGCGGGGGCACCGGCTTGTCCATCGCGCGCAGGTAGGTCTCGAGCATCCGGTCCGGCGGCGCGTTGATGGCGGCGGCCAACCGGCCGCGGCTGGCGTGCAGGTTGGTCAGGACGGGGAACTTCGTGCCGGTGACGTTCTCGAAGAGCAGCACGGGCCGGCGCCGCCCCTCCTTCTCGAGCTTGGCCACCAGTCCGGTGATCTCGAACTTCGGATCGACCGGGCGCGAGACGATCTGGAAGTCCGACGCCCGCTGGCGCTTGACGAGGTCGAGGAACGACCGGAGATCCTGAGCCATGGTGGTCCGATGGTACACGAATCCCCCGGGCTTCTCACACGCCCGACAGCGCCGCGCGCGCGCGCTGCGCCCGCCAGCCGAGTGCGGCGATGGCCACCGCCGGGACGGCGGGCAGCGCCGCCGCCCAGCCGTTGGCGCCGAGCAGCCGCCCGGCGTCGCGCAGGATCATCTCGCCGGCCACCCAGCCCAGCACGCCGCCGCCGAGCCAGATGATCCACGGGAAGCGGTTCATGAGCGTGGCCAGCACGCCGCTGCCCCACACCACGAGCGGCAGCGACAGCCCGATGCCGAGCGTCACCAGCACGAAGTCGCCGTGGGCGGCCGCCGCCACCGCGAGCACATTGTCCAGGCTCATGGCGGCGTCGGCCAGCATGATGATCCACACCGCCTCGCGCAGCGACGTGCCGTGGCGGACGCCGTGCTCGCCGCCGGCGTCGGTGAGCACCAGCTTCAGCGCCACCCAGACGAGGACGAGGCCGCCGGCGAGCGGCAGGAAGGGCAGCGCGAGCAGCCAGGTGGCCACGCCGATGAAGGCCAGGCGGAGGACGACCGCCCCCGCCGTTCCCCACAGCCGGCCGTAGAACTGCGCCCGGCGCGGCAGCCGGCGCACCGCCAGCGCGATGACCAGCGCGTTGTCGCCGGCCAGCGTGAGGTCGATCAGCACGATGGTGGCCAGCCGCAGCCAGAACTCGGGAGCGGCCAGCGCGATCACTGGCCGGTCCCGGTGAGCAGACGGACGAGCGCGACCACCGCCCGCCCGAAGAGCAGGAACGCGATGGCGAACGCCAGCGCCTGGTAACGATTCTTTGGCATCTCGCGTCTCCCCTGGAAATGAGTGACGTCCGGGTGCCGCCGGCGGCACGCGGACGGCGGCGGAACAGCGCGGGGGGGCGGAGAGCGCTAGTGGGCTTCGGGTGAGGTGGACGGAGAGGACGTGTCGCCCCGGGCCAGCCGGGTGACCGGCGTCGGGTGCTGCGGGCGGGCGGGATGCCCGCCGGGGATCGTGGGCCGCGGCCCAGGTGCGGTCACGACGGCGCGCGTGCGGCAGTCGGCCGGACGCTCGACACGGCGCGGCTCAGGCCGGCCGCCTTCCTCCTCGTCCTCGTACTCGTACCAGCCCCGCGCGGTCAACTCGTAGGGGACCGCGAAATCCGCGGCGACGAACACCAGGAGGAGGAAGAGAAAGCGCCTCGACGTCACCCCGCCATTGTACCGCGCGCCTCGAGGGCGGCCCGCACGGCGCGGCGGAGCCCCTCGATGTCCAGCGGCTTGCGCAGGACGGTGAACCCGAGCCGGCGGCCGTGGTCCTCGAGATCGCCGGTGAACGCGGTGAACATGATCACGGGGACGCCGGCGTCGCGGTCGCGGACGGAGGCGACGACGTCGAGGCCGGTGATGCCGGGCATGCCGAGGTCGGTGAGGATCGCGTCGTAGCCGCCGTCGCCGAAGAGGCGGAGCCCCTCGTGGCCGTCGGCGGCGCCCTCGGGCACGTAGCCCCACGCCTCCAGCAGGTCGCAGAGGAGCGTGCGGACGTAGCGGTCGTCGTCGATCACCAGGATGCGCGCGGTGGTGCGGGCAATGGTGTCCATCGAAGACCGAACCTAGTGCCGGCGGCCCCGGCGAGGCAACGACGATGAGGGGCGCGAGTTATGCGGCCTCCACGCCCCCGAGGCCGCGCGGAGGGCCTGCCCATGCGCCCTCGCGAATCACGGCCCGCCGCGCACGCGAAACGCGCGGCCCCCGCGCGCCACCCCTCCGCGAGCCCGCATCCCACCGGTCGAATTTCACATTGTGGATTTCCGTGGAAAAGTGGATAAGCGGGGTTTCGGCCCGTTGAGGGGTCGAGGGGGGAGCGGCGGGTCGCTCCCCCCAGTCGCAACGCGTGGAGGAGGGCAATCCGGGCGCATCCGCTTGCTCCAGCCAGAAGTGCCTATTCAGCTGGCGGGTTGTCGCGGTCTTCATGACCCGACGGGAAGCGTGAAAGTGAAGGTCGAACCAATCCCCACTTGACTCTTCACCCCGATTCGCCCGCCGTGGAGTTCAATGAACTTCCGGGCCAGCGCGAGCCCGAGCCCCGTACCCTCTGCCTTCTTCGCCGCCGTCCCCACCTGGCGAAACTCCTCGAACACCGCCTCCTGATCCCCCGGCGCGATGCCAATGCCGGTGTCGCTAACCGAAATCTCAACGAGCCCTTTGACGGGCTTCGCCCGAACGTCGATTCTGCCGCCCTCGGCCGTGAACTTGATCGCATTCGACAGCAGATTGAGGAGCACCTGCTTGATCTTCCGCTCATCCCCCTGAATCTCGCCCACTCGCTCGTCTACCTCGACATACACGACGATCCCGCGCCGGCCAGCTCGCTCTCGGATCAGCAGGACGGCGGTCTCGATCACATGCGGCAGGTCGAAGCCTCCCAGCTCAAGCTCCATGTGACCTGCCTCGATCTTCGACAGGTCGAGAATGTCGTTGATCAGGGACAGCAGATGCGTCCCCGACGCGTAGATGTCCTTCACGTACTCCGCTTGCTTCTGGTTCAGCTCGCCGAACATCCGCTCGTTCAGCACCTCCGAGAAGCCAATGACCGCGTTGAGCGGGGTCCGTAGCTCGTGCGACATGTTGGCCAGAAACTCGGACTTGTGCTGGCTGGCGACCTCCAACTGACGGCTCTTCTCTTCGATTTCTTGGAACAGCCGCGCGTTTCGAATGGCGAGGGCGGACTGGGTGGCGAACGTCTTCAAGATCTCGACGACCTCGGCGGTGAACTCGCCGGGCGTGCGACGGCTGACGACGAGGCCCCCGACGATGCGCTCCTCATGGAGCAGCGGGATTGCGAGTAGCGCGCGCGTCCCCGCCTCGAGCAAGGCGCCTCGCAGCCGGCTCTCGTAGGCGCCCTCCGCCGCGATGTCCGGGATCTGGATCGGCTCCCGCGTCACCGCCAGCTGGCCGACGGCACCTTCGCCCCGACGCAGTCGCGTCGCGCGGAGCATCGCGGACTGGCCCTCGTCCGCATTGAGCGTCGCCCGCGGCGCGAACTCTTCCGCGCCCTCGTCGTACTCGAAGATCGTGCCCCCGTCCGCGCCCGAGAGCTGGACCGCCCGGCCGACGATCGTGGTGAGGACGGTGTCGAGATCGAGCGACGAGCTGACCGCCCGCCCCACATCGCCGAGGGCCGTGAGCTGCTCGACCGAGCGGGTGAGCTCCTGCGTCCGCGCCTGCAGCTCGGTCAGGAGGCGGGCGTTCTCGATCGCGATCACCGCCTGATCAGCGAAGGTCTGGAGGAGCGCGATCTCGTCGTCCGTGAACCCGCCGGCTTCGCGGCGGGTCACCGAGATCGTCCCGACCGCCTCATCGTGACGCAGCATGGGGACCACGACCTGGCTTCGATAGCCACGGACACGAGCGTAGGCGCGCCCGGCTTCGGACACTCGGAGATCTGTGTGGGCGTCGGCGACATTGAGCGGCGCGCGATCACGAATGCACTGCGCGTGCGTCCCCCGATGGGATTGGAGAGACTGTGGGAAGAGCACCCTCAGGGCAGAGTCGCCAGCGTCGTCGGTGCTCGTGAGCGCGGCGATCTCGATCTGATCGCCCGCGATTCGGGTCAGCGAGCCCGTGTACGCCGCCAGCAGGCGGACGGCGCTCTCCACGATCGCATCGAACACCGGCTGGACATTCGTCTGCGAGCGGCTGATGACGCGTAGGATGTCGCTGGTGGCGGTCTGCGTGTCCAGCGCCGTGGTCAGCTCGCGGTTGCTCGCCTGGAGCTGAGTGAAGAGCCGCACGTTCTCGATGGCGATGACGGCCTGATCGGCGAAGGTCTGGAGCAGCTCGATCTCGCTCGCTGCGAAGGGTCTGGGCTCGGCGCAAGTGATCGAGATGACGCCAACAGGCTGATCGTCTCTGAGCATCGGCACCTGAAGCACCGCCCGCCAGCCACGGAGCCGCGCGAACTCGCGCAGCGAGGGTGTCGAAGTCGGGTCTGCCTCGACGTCTACGATGTGGACGGCTGCACGGTCGAGGATCGCTCGGCCGGGCAGGAAGTCGCGCGTCGGACGGATTCCCGCCGAGGAAAGGTCCCGAAAGCGTTGTTCCGAGCCGGGCAGACCACCGCGTGAGGCGACCAGGTTCACTACCTCGCCGTCGAACCGGTAAACGCCCAGGGACCACGGCCGGAAGAGTCGCGCGACGGCGTCGGCGATCGCCTCGAATACCGGCTGCACATCGGTCGGCGACCGGCTGATGACGCGCAAGATCGCAGCGGTCGCTGTCTGCTGTTCGAGAGCCGCGGTCACCTGAGCATGGGCCTGCGTGAGCGCCCGGTTCTTCTCCTGCAGGTCGGTGAACAAGCGCGCGTTCTCGATGGCAATGACAGCCTGATCGGCAAACGATTGCAGCAGTGCTATTTCCTCGTCGGTAAATGGGCCTGCTTCGGGGCGCGTGACGGAAATCGCACCGATCGCGAGGCCTTCCCGCAGCAGCGGAACGGAGACGACACTTCGAAAGCCGCGAAGCCTCGCTACTTCACGCGTTTTCGGTCCGATCCCGGGGTCGGTGCGTATGTCGGCCACGAACGCTGGAGCTCGATCGCGGACGGCTCGAGAGTTGCTTCCCGCGTGGTCGAAAATCGGACGCGGGTAGTCTTTTCGCATTGCCTCATCGTCCGTCACGCTCGTTGCCGTCAGGGCTGCCAGATGGAGCATGTCGCCGACCACCCGAGAGAGGGACGCGCCGTGGCCGGACAGCAGCCGCCGCGCGCTCTGAACGATCGCGTCGAAAACGGGCTGCTCGTCGGTCGGGGAGCTGGAGATCACCCTCAGGATGGCGCTGGTGGCGGTCTGTTGCGCTCGCGTCTCGGTCAGCGCGCGATTCTTCTCGTGCAGGCTCTCGCCGGTCGCCTTCTCCCGCTCCAGGCTCTCCGCTAGGCGCTTCTCCAGCTCGCGCCGCTTCGACACTTCGTTCCTCAGCGACTTCCGGGCGGCAGCGAGCTCGGATTCGAGCTTCGTCCTCGCGGGCCTCGCGCGCTTCGCATCCCGCATCGGGCTCTCCTTGGCGGGCCGCAGGCAGTACGACCGCGCCACGATCGACGACAGGCGCTCTAGAGCTTGTACAGCCGCCGGGCGTTGTCGGCGAGGATCTTGCGCTTCTGGGTGTCGTTGATGTCGCCGCGCTGGCGGATCTCGTCGATCGACGCCGGCCACGAGTGGTCCCAGTGCGGGAAGTCCGAGGCGTACACGATCTGGTTCTCGCCGATGAGCTTCACCGCCTGCGGCAGCAGCCACTCGTCGGCCTCGCACGAGAAGTAGATGTTGCCCGAGCGGCAGTACTCGCTCGGCTTCTTCTTGAGCACCGGCGCCTCCGGCGCCCGCTTGGCGTACTCGTCGTCCATCCGCTCCATCCAGTACGGCGCCCAGCCGCAGCCGGCCTCGAGGAAGGCGATGCGCACGTCGGGGAACCGCTCGGGGACGCCCTCGAGGATGATCGACGTGAGCTGGCGCATCTGGCCGAAGGCGTGCGAGCAGGTGTGCGCCTGGATGAACGCCGGGAAGAGATCCACGCCGGCGCCCCCGAGGTGGGAGCCGGAGGCGTGGATGCCCAGCATCACGTCGAGGCGCTGCGCCTCCTCGTAGACGTCGGCGTAACGCGCGTCGCCCAGCAGGTGGCCGCCGTCGGCCGACAGCATGGCGCCGCAGAGCCCCAGCTCGCGCACGGCCCGGCGCAGCTCGGGGGCGCACGCCTCGGGGGCCTGCACCGGCAGCAGCGCCACCGCCTGCAGCCGCTTGCCTTTCTTGATGAACTCCTCGTGCAGGAACGTGTTGTAGGCGCGGCAGATCGCGACGGCCCACTGCCGGTCCTTGAGGAAGCTCATGAACAGGCCGAGCGTCGGGTACAGCACGGCCTTCTCCATGCCGCCCTTGTCGAGCGCGCGCTCCCACGCCTCGGAGGTGCCGGCCAGGTCGCTGAACGTGTTCAGCAGGCGGCGGTCCCAGCCGTCCCACGGGTAGAAGAGCTGGTTGACCGGGCGCCGCTTGAACGGCTCGTCGAGGTACCGGGCGATCTGCTCCTGGCTCTCGGTGACGTGGCCGTCGGCGTCGATGACAGTCATGGCTTCATCCTCCAGGTGGCGATCGCTTCGGGGTTGATCACGTGGGCGGGCGGCTCGCCGCACCCGACCGCGAGGATCTGCTCGAGGGCCAGGGCCAGGTTCGCGCGCCGCCCCGCCTCGCTGTGGCCGATGTTGTGAGGGGTGAGGATCAGCCGCTCGGGATCCACGCCGCGGTAGGGATGGTCGGGCGGCATCGGCTCCTGCGCGAAGGCGTCCACCGCGGCGCCGGCGATCCAGCGCTCCTCGACCGCGCGGGCCACCGCCGCCTCGTCCACCAGCTCGCCGCGCGCCGTGTTGAGGAGCAGCGCGGTCGGCTTCATCCGGCGCAGCTCCTTCTCGCCGATGAGGCCGCGCGTCTCGTCGGTCAGCGTGGCGTGCAGCGTCACGATGTCGGCCTCGGCGAGGAGCGCCGGCAGGTCCGCCAGCGTCACGCCGAGCGCGGCGGCCTTGTCCGGCGCGACGTAGGGATCGGCGGCGACGAGCCGCACGTCCCAGCCGGCGAGCCGGCGGGCCACGTGAGTGCCGATCCGCCCCAGGCCGACGATGCCGACCGTCTTGCCGAACAGGAAGTCGCCGCGATCCTCGCGGCGGGCCCACTCGCCGCGGCGCAGCCGGGCCTCGCCGCGCTTCACCCGCTTGAGCAGCATCAAGATCAGCCCGATCGTCGCCTCCGCCACCGCGATGAAGTTCTCCTTCGTGGGGCTGTTGGCAACCAGCACGCCGAGCCGGGTGGCCGCCGGCACGTCGATCTTGTCCACGCCGATGAACGGCACGATGACGAGGCCGAGGTGCTCGGCGTGCTCCATCACGGCGGCGGTGATCCACTCGAGATGCGAGGCGAGGACGACGTCGGCCACGCGGCACTGCTCGACCAGCTCGGCCTCGGCGTAGGCCCGGCGGGCGGGCATGTCGAGCGGACGGCCCACGACGACCTCGTGGCCGGCCCGGCGCAGCGGGTCCAGATCCTCGGGGCCGCCGCTGGGCCCGGTGGCGATGACGGTCAGGCGGCGGCCCGTCACGGCGTCGGCTTCTTGCAGATCACGTTGAGCAGCGCCGGGCGCTTGTCCTCGCGCACGACGCGCAGGGCCTGGCGCAGCATCTCCGGCAGCACGGTCGGGTCCTCGACCCGCTCGGCCCAGTTGCCGCACGCCCGGGCGATGCCCTCGTAGTCGGGCGCCGGGTCCAGCTCGCTCAGCGGCATCGAGGCGCTGCGCGCCGCCCACCCCTGGGGCGCGTGCGAGGTCACCGAGCGCTTCACGGCGTTCCACGCGCGGTTGTTGAAGACGATGTTCAGCACCGGCAGGTTGTGGGCGCGCGCCGTCCAGTGGGCGGCGGTGGGCGTGCCGAAGATGTAGGCGCCGTCGCCGACGCAGCAGATCACCGTCTTGTCGGGCGCCGCCAGCTTGGCGCCGAGCGCGGCGCCGAGCCCCCAGCCCAGCCCGGAGGCGGGCGACTGGCTGAAGTAGCTTCCGGGCGTGCGCATGCGCGTCTGCGCGATGTCGAGGTCGTACTCGTTGACGACGATCGTGCGGTCGTCGAGCACGTCGCCGACACAGCGCGAGAGCCAGACCATGTCGATGGGCGTGTCCTTCTTCACCCCCGCGCTCTTCGCCGCCGCCGCCTCGACGACCCGCGTGTGCTCGGCCGCCCAGCGCCGGCGGCGGGCCTCCACCGCGCCGGCGTCGAGGCCGCGGCGCGCGAGCGCCGCCGCCAGCGCGGCCAGCGTCAGCCGCGGCGCGCCGGCGAGGCCGAGGTCCACCGCGAAGCCGCGGATCGGATAGCGCGAGAAGAGCGGGTCGTGGCCGATCTGGATGACCAGCGTCTCCGGCCCCGGCGCGCGGAGCGCGGGGAACCACGGCGCATCGGCCTCCACCACGACGATGCGGTCGGCGTCGGCGAGGTACGCCGTCGGGTCGCCGCCGCCGTAGAGCGGGTGATCTTGCGGGAAGTTCAGGTGCGTCGCCGCCTGGTCGAAGACCGGCATGCCGAGCGCCTCGGCCAGCGCGACCAGCGGGGCCACCGCGCCGGGATCGCGGCCGGAGGACTTCACGATCGCGATCGGATTGCGGGCGCCGGCCAGGATCTCGGCGGCGCGCTCGACGGCGGCGGGATCGGCCACGCTGGGGGCGGGCGGCGTCACGCGGGCGGGGTCGGAGTACTCGAGCGTCCCCAGCCGCTCGGACAGCGTCTCGCGCGGCAGCGTGAGGTAGACCGGCCCCTGCGGCTCGGCGCGGGCGATGGCCAGCGCGCGGTCCACGACGGTCTCGAGCTGGCCGCCCAGGCGCAGCTCGTAGTCCCACTTGACGAACTCGCGGACCATCGCGCCCTGGTCGAACGACTCCTGCGCCCAGTGGATGTGGCGGTTGCGGGCGCCGAGGGCGGCGCCCTCGGTCAGCGGCGTGCGGCCGGCGGTGACCAAGATCGGCGCGTGGGCGCGGGCGGCGTTGATGATGCCGCCCAGCGCGTTGGCGGTGCCGACGATCACGTGGACCATGACGACCTGCGGCCGGCCGGTCACCATCGCGTAGCCGTGGGCCATGCCCACCGCGGTGATCTCGTGCGGCACCGTCAGCGGGCGCGGCAGCGTCTGGCCCTCGGCCGCGCGCTTGGCGTACGCCTCGATGAGCGGCGCGAAGTCGGTGCCGGCGTTCGCGAAGAAGTACTCGACGCCGCGGGCCGCCAGCAATTCCAGATACGCCTCGGCCGCGCTCTCCACCGCCACTTTCTTCAACATGGTCTCTCTCCCGTCATGTCAGCTTGAGCTTGAGCAGCCGCCGTGCGTTGCCCTCGTAGATCGTCGCCTTCTCGGCCGGCGTCGCGCGCATCCTGTCCATCGCCGCGATCGTATCGCGGATGAAGCCGGGGCCCTGCTCGGGGTCGAAGGGCATGTCGGTGCCGAACAGGATGTGCTCGGCGCCGAAGAACGCGACTCCGCTCTCCATCGCGTGCCACGCCCCAAACAGCGCGGTGTCGCCGTAGAACATCCGGAAGTAGTCGAGCGGCCGGCGCTGCAGGCGCCCGAGCGCGCCGAGGTCGTCGGGGTCGTCGGTGCGGCTGCCGAGCTGGTCGAGGCCGCCGCCGACGCGGCCGGCGCAGAACGGGATCATCGCCCCCAGGTGATGGGTGATGATCTTGAGGGCCGGGTGGCGGTCGAAGATGCCGGAGAAGACGAGGCGGGCCATCGCCGCGCTCGTCTCGTACGGCCAGCCGAACGCCCACCAGATGTCGTACTTCGACCGGGACTCGCCCTGGTAATCGGGCACGCTCGCCGGCCGCGCCGGGTGCAGCCAGACCGGCAGGTCGCGCTCGGCCATGCGCGCGAAGATCGGCCGGTACTCCGGCAGGTCGAGCGGCCGGCCGGCGACGTTGGTGAAGACCTGCACGCCGGTGGCGCCGAGGTCGTCCAGCGCGCGGTCGATCTCGCGCACCGCCGCGTCGGGATCGTTCATCGGCAGCGAGGCGACGAAGCCGGGGAAGCGGTCGGGATGCTTGGCGACGATCTCGGCCATGCCGTCGTTGGCCATCCGCGCGAGCTCGGGGGAGACCGCCGGCCCCGCCAGCACCTCGATCGGCGGGTTGGCCAGCGTCAGCACCTGCACGTAGCCCTCGTAGCGGTCCATGATCCTCAGGCGCAGCTCCACGTCCACCAGCACGGGAATCCCCGTCATCCGCTTCTGCAGCGTCGCGCCGGCCGGCGAGGCCTGGATGGCCCGCTCGAAGTAGCGGCGCGGCAGGCAGTGCGGGAAGACGTCGATCTTCACGGGTTCAGCCCCAGCAGCTTCTGCTGCACGGCGTCCATCTCCGCCGGCCAGACCTTCCGCTCCTTGAAGAAGCGCACCGCGCCGGGGTGATAGGGCAGCGTCACGTCGCGGTCGACCGCGCGCTCGTGCGTCCACTCTCGGAAGAGCGGGTGGATCGGCACGAGCTTGTCGGTGTTGTCCCAGACCGCCTTGAGGGCCGCGTCCACCACCGCGTCGGGCACCGCACGGCCGGCGGTGAGGTAGATGTCGTACGCGATGAAGCACGTGTCCTCGACCACCGCGGTGGCCTCGCCCGCCTTCACCATGCGCCCGTAGTAGCCGGGCACCGCCTGCTTGAGCCGCTGCCGGCCCGCCGGCGAGCAGTCGGTCGAGACGTGGCGGACGCCGACCGACGCGTCGGCCTCCTTGATCTTGGCGGAGTTGATCGCGTGCTCGGTGACGTCGGCCCGCCCTTGCATCAGCGCGTCCACGCCCTCGTTGACGGCGGGCACCGGCACCACCTTGACGTCGCTCCAGGTGAGGCCGGCGCTGGCGAGATGGCCGAACATGTTGTACCAGACCGCCAGGTGCGCCGGGTACTCGCCGGTCACACGCTTGCCCTTCACGTCGTAGACGGTCTTGATCGGCGAGTCCTTGCGCACGAGGAGCCCGACCAGCAGCGGCGAGCCGCGCATCACCAGTCTGAGATTGGGGCCGTGTGGGAACGGGTTGCGGCCGCCGATCTGGAAGCGGGGGCCCCGGTAGGCGAGCCCCATGTCCACCGCGTTGACGATGCCCAGCTCGATCTCGCCGCTGTCGAGCATCGGCAGGAACGTGCTGCTCCCGGCGTAGGGCTGCAGGCTGACCTGGAACGGCCCGCCGCTGATCACCTTGGCCAGGCCGCTGGCGAACGTGTAGAAGACCGTGCCGGGCGGGTTGGTGGCCAGCGTGACCGAGCGCGGGAGCTGGGCGGCCGCCGGCGCCGCCAGGGCGGCCAGCAGCGTGAGGGTGACGGCGAGACGGGCGAGCGGTCGCATGCGGGCTCCTTGGCTCTTGTTGCGCCGGTGGACTGAGCGCCAAGTGTACAACACGGTCGAGGCGCCCTCCGATGCGCTAGCATAGGCGCGATGACGACCGGACGCGTCCGCGGCGGCTTCAACCAGTACGGCTTCACCGTCGGCATCCTCATGCTCGACACGCGCTTCCCGCGGATCCCCGGCGACATGGGCAACGCGGGGACGTTCCCGTTTCCGGTGCGCTACCACCGCGTGGCCGGCGCCGATCCCGATCTGGTCGTCCGGCGGGGAGCGGAGGGGCTGCTGCCGGCGTTCGTGGAGGGCGCGCGGGCCCTCGAGCGCGAGGGCGTGGGCGCCGTCACGACCAACTGCGGCTTCCTGGTGAAGTACCAGCGCGAGCTGGCGGCGTCGGTGCGGGTGCCCGTGTTCACCTCGAGCCTTCTGCTGGTGCCGCTCGTGCATCGCATGCTGCCGCCGGGCCGCCGCGTGGGGATCATGACCGTCAACGCCGGGACGCTCGGCCCCGAGCACCTCGCCGGCGCCGGCATCGCGCCCGACACGCCGCTGGCGGTCGCCGGGATGGAGGGGGAGAAGGAGTTCACCCGGGTGATGCTGGGTGACGAGCTCGAGCTCGACGCCGACCTCGCGCGCGAGGAGCACGTGCGGGTGGCGCGCAAACTGGTGGGCGAGCACCCCGACGTCGGCGCCATTGTCCTCGAGTGCACCAACATGCCGCCGTACACGGCCGACATCCAGCGGGAGACCGGCCGCGCCGTATTCGACATCACCTCATTAGTGCGAATGGCCCACGCGGCCCTCGCCGCCGGGAGCCCTCCGCGCCCGGCCTGAGGAGGGCCCGCCCAGCCCCGGGGCCGCGCCCGCGTATCTCCAAGCGACTGAAATTAAAGCCTTGCCGCCCGGCGGGCACTCCGGTATAAAGCACGGCAACGTAACGCCCTCTGTGCGGAGTGCACTACCACAACGAGGAGGTCGGCATGCCGCTAGCGACCCGACCAACCAGAAGGGGAGGCCGATGAGGGCTGCTAAAGTTCCGCTCAACGAGCTGCGCCGCGTCGTCATCGCGGCATCCGTCGGCAACATCATCGAGTGGTACGACTTCTACATCTTCGGCAGCCTCGCCTCGATCCTCGCCGTCAAGTTCTTCGAGAAGGGGCATCCGGTGGCGGCCTTCCTCAGTACGGTGGCGATCTTCTCGGTCGGCTTCCTCATCCGACCACTGGGGGCGTTCCTCTTCGGCTGGCTCGGCGACAGGGTCGGCCGGAAGTACACGTTCATCGTCACGCTGACCGGCATGGGCTTGGGGACGGCCTTCATCGGCTTTGTTCCCAGCTACACCTCGATCGGACTCGCCGCGGCCTTCATTCTCTTCGGCCTTCGCCTGATACAGGGGCTGTGCCTCGGTGGGGAGTACGGCGGCGCCATCACCTACGTCGCCGAGCACATCGAGGACGAGAAGCGCGGGTACTACACCGGCTGGCTCCAGACGTCGCCGACGCTGGGCATCGTCCTGTCGCTGGGGACGATCATCGGTATTCGGACGTACCTGGGCGTCGAGGCCTTCAACGACTGGGGCTGGCGCCTGCCGTTCATCATCTCGCTGCTCCTCGTCGCGATCGCCATCTGGATCCGGCTCTCGCTCGGCGAGACGCCGATCTTCCAGGATATGAAGGCCAGGGGCCGGACCACGACCAACCCGTGGCGCGAAGCCTTCATGAGCGCCAACTTCAAATACGTGGTCATCGCCAGCGTGGTCGTGCTCGGACAGGGGTGCGTGTGGTACAGCGGCCAGTTCTGGGCGCTGTTTTACCTCCAATCAGTCAAGAAGCTCGACGTGCTCACCTCCAGCTATATCATCGCCATCGCGCTGCTGATCGCGACCCCGACGCTCATCTTCTGGGGTTGGCTCTCGGACAAGATCGGCCGGAAGCCGATCATCCTCGGCGGCATGGCCCTCGCCTCCCTCACGTACTACCCGCTCTACACGGCGCTCGGCGTCTACGCCGATCCCAAGACCCTCAACTTCACGATGTCGGTGGTCATCGTTGTGATCCTGGTCAACTACGTCGGCATGACGTATGGACCGATCGGGGCGTTCCTGGCGGAGTTCTTCCCCGGGCGCATCCGCTACACCTCGGTGTCAGTGCCCTATCACATCGGCAATGGTTGGGGCGGCGGTCTCGTGCCCATCATCACCACAGCGGCCTACGCCAAGGCGGTGGAGATGGGCTCTAGCGACCCCCTCCTCTGGGCCCTGGTCTATCCCATCGCGCTTCCCGCGGTCATGTTCGTGATCGCGATCTTCGTGATGCCGGAGACGCGCAAGCACAGCATCTGGGAGGAAGGCGCGATCGAGGCTACGCGCAGCCGGGCTTAAGGGTTGAAAGCAGGAGGGGCGGGGGAAGCGGCTGATTGAGATCGGGGGGAGCCATGCTCCCCCCGATACCCCCCAATGCGGGATGGGCGTTAGGCCCGACCGAGTCGCCGGATCAATTCGCGATCAGCGGGCGGAAAGTCGTACTCGCGCAATTGTTCGGGCCGAATCCACCTCATCGCTTGGTTTTCCGTAGGCAGAATATCGCCCGACTCGAGGTGGCAGTCGAAGAAGTGGAGCACGACCGTGCGGTCGGGATACTCCCAGCGGACGGTTTCGACGAGGTTGCCGACGGTGAAGATCGCGGAGAGCTCTTCCTGGAGCTCGCGGCGGAGGGTGGCGGCGGGGGTTTCGCCGGCCTCGAGCTTGCCGCCGGGGAACTCCCACAGCCCTTCCAGGTGCGAGCCGCGCCGGCGCTGGGTGATGAGGTAGCGGCCGGCGGCGTCGCGGATGAGCCCGGCGGCGACCTCGATGACGAGCGGCACCGCCTCAGCCCCCGGCGCCGTCGCCGAGCGACGGGGCAGCGGCGCAGAAGCCCCGCATCGGGCACGGCGCGCAGCGCGGGCGCCGGGGCGTGCACCAGGTGGCGCCGAAGTCCATGAGCGCCTGGTTGAAGTCGTAGCCGCGCCCGGCGGGCACCAGCGTCTCGGCCAGATCCCACAGCTGCCGGTCACCGCGCAGCCGCGCCGCCCGCCGCGGACCGAAGAACACGCGCGTGAGCACGCGCCGCACGTTGGTGTCGAGCACGGCCACGTCGCGGCCGAACGCGAACGAGAGGACGGCGCCGGCGGTGTAACGCCCGATGCCGGGCAGGGCGCGCAGCGCCTCGGCGTCGGCGGGCAGGCGCCCGCGGTAGCGCGCCACCGTCTCGCGGGCGATCGCGTGCAGCCGCACCGGGCGGATGTTGTAGCCCAGCGGGTACCAGAGGCGGCGCACGTCCTCCACCGGCGCCCGCGCCAGCGCGCGCAGCGTGGGGTAGGCGCGCAGGAACTGGCGGTACTTGGGGACGACGCGGTCCACCTGCGTCTGCTGCAGCATGATCTCGGAGACGAGCACGCGGTAGGGGGCGCGCGTGCGGCGCCAGGGCAGATCGCGCCCGTGACGCGCGTACCAGGCGAGGAGCCGCCGCTGGAAGCGACGGACATCGGCCGGCGCCGGCGCTGACACGGCGCGCAGTCTAGCACGCTCTCCGGACGCGGCCCCGAGGGGGCGCGTGTACAATCACGCCATGGCCTCGATCGTCGAGATCCCGCCCGCCTACGGCGACGCCGGCGCCGAGTATCGCGCGGTGCGCGAGCGCGTCGGGCTCGTGGACCGCGGCGCGCACGGCGTGCTGGCGGTCACCGGCCGCGACCGCGCGAGCTTCCTGCACGCGCTGCTCAGCAACGACGTCAAGGCGCTGGCGCCGGGGCAGGGGTGCGCGGCGACGCTGCTCGATATTCACGGCAAGGTCCAGGTGGTGCTGCTGGTGTGGGCGCTCGAGGACCGGCTGCTGCTGGTCACGCCGCCGTCCACCGCGGCCTCGACGCTGGAGGCGCTGGACCGGTACCTCTTCTCCGAGAAGGCGGTGTTCGAGGACGTCACCGGCTCGCTCGCGCTCCTGATGCTGGCGGGGCCCGAGGCGCCCGCGCTCGCGGAGCGGCTCGCGGGCGCCCGGCCGCCGGCGGCCGCGTGGTCGCACGTCACGGGCACGCTGGACGGCGCGCCGGTGCGCCTCGTCAGCGGCGGGCGCGAGACCGGCGAGAGCGAGGTGTGGGTGGTGGCGCCGGTCGCGGCGGGGGCCGCGGCGCGCGCCGCCGCGCTGGCCGCCGGTGCGGTGCCGGTCGGTCAGGCGGCGTTCGACTCGCTGCGCATCGAGGCCGGCACGCTGCGCTTCCCCGACGACATCGGCCCCGCCGTGCTGCTGCCGGAGGTGCCGTTCGCCGATCTCGTCTCGCAGACCAAGGGGTGCTATCCCGGCCAGGAGGTCGTCGTTCGCATCCGCGACCGCGGCCACGTCAACCGCCACCTCCGCGGCCTCGTGCTGGAAGGCGGCGCGGCGCCCGCCGCCGGCAGCGAGGTGGTGGCGGGCGACACGGTGATCGGCGCGGTGACGAGCGCCACGCGCTCGTTCGGCCTCGGGCGGCCGATCGCGCTGGCCATGGTGCGACGCACGCACGCCGAGCCCGGTACCGCCGTCGCGGTGCGCGCGGGCGGCGCTACCGTCGCGGCCACCGTCAGCGACCTGCCCTTCAGGCGCTGAGCCCGGGCGCCACGACGTGACGACCAACCGCCTCGCGCAGGAGACCAGCCCCTACCTCCTGCAGCACGCCCACAACCCGGTGGACTGGTACCCGTGGGGCGAGGAGGCGTTCGCGCGGGCACGGGCGGAGGACAAGCCGGTCTTGCTGTCGGTCGGCTACTCGGCCTGCCACTGGTGCCACGTGATGGAGCGCGAGTCGTTCGAGAGCCCGGAGATCGCCGGCCTCATGAACACGAGCTTCGTCAGCGTGAAGGTGGACCGCGAGGAGCGCCCCGACGTCGACCACATCTACATGCAGGCCGTGCAGTCCATGACGGGCCACGGCGGCTGGCCGATGACGGTCTTCCTCACCCCCGACGGCACGCCGTTCTACGGCGGCACGTACTTCCCGCCTCAGGACCGCCACGGGCTGCCGGGGTTCCCGCGGCTGCTGGCGTCGATCGCGGAGGCCTGGCGCTCGCGCCGCGGCGAGGTCGAGCAGTCGGGGCGCGAGCTCACCACCGCGCTCGGCCAGAGCGAACGGCTGCGGCGCTCGGCGTCGCTGCTCACCGAGGAGATCCTCTTCTCGGCGTTCTCGGGCGTCTCCGCGCAGTTCGACGAGGAGTGGGGCGGGCTCGGCGGCGCGCCGAAGTTCCCCCAGCCGATGCTCTGGGAGTTCGTGCTGCGCTTCTGGAAGCGCACCGGCAACCCCTACGCGCAGCGGATGGCGCACACGACGCTCGTGCGCATGGCGCGCGGCGGGATGTACGACCAGCTCGGCGGCGGCTTCGCCCGGTATTCGGTGGACGCCCAGTGGCTGGTGCCGCACTTCGAGAAGATGCTCTACGACAACGCCCAGCTCGCCTCGCTCTACCTGCACGCCTGGCTCGCCTTCGGCGACGGGGAGTGCCGCCGCGTGTGCGAGGAGACGCTCGACTACGTGCTGCGCGACATGACCGATCCCGCCGGCGGCTTCTACTCGGCCGAGGACGCCGACTCGGAGGGGCACGAGGGGAAGTTCTACGTGTGGACGGCGGAGGAGATCCGCGCCGTCCTCGGCCCCGACGCCGACAGAGCCCTCGAGTACTGGGGAGTGGACCGCGGCGCCAACTTCGAGGGCAAGAGCATCCTCTACGTCGCCGGCGACCCCGATCCGGAGGCGATCGCCCCGCTGCGGCGCCGGCTGCTCGCGGCGCGCGCGCCGCGCGTGCGGCCGGGGCGCGACGACAAGGTGCTGGCGGGGTGGAACGGCCTGGCCTGCCGCGCGCTGGCCGAGGCCGGCCGCGCGCTGGGGCGCGCCGACTACGTGGCCGCCGCCGTGCGCAACGCGGAGTTCGTGCTGGGCGCGATGCGGCAGGCCGGCCGGCTGCTGCGCACCTGGAAGGCCGGCCGGGCGCACCTGCTGGGCTACCTCGAGGACTACGCGATGGTGGCGGCGGCCCTGATCGACGTGTACGAGGCGACGTTCGAGCGCCGCTGGCTCGACGCGGCGCGCGCGCTGGCCGACGACATGCTGCGCCTGTTCTGGGACGACGCGCTCGAGGGGTTCTACGACACCGGCCACGACCACGAGAAGCTGATCGTGCGGCCGCGCAACCTGTTCGACAACGCGGTGCCGTGCGGCAGCTCGGTGGCGATCGAGACGCTGCTGCGCCTGAGCGTGCTCACGGGCGAGAGCGCGTACGAGACGCGCGCGGCCACCGCGCTGCGCCCGCTGGCCGACCTCCTGAGCCGGCATCCGTCGGGCTTCGGTCGCTTCCTCTGCGCGCTCGACTTCCAGCTGGGGCCGCGCGTCGAGGTCGCGCTGGTCGGCGCCACCGGCAACGGCCTCGACGCGCTGGTGGGCGAGGTCTTCGGCCGGTTCATGCCCAACCGGGTCGTGGCCGGCATGTCGAGCGGTGGCGGCGATGGGGCCGCGCCGATCCCGTTGCTCGAATCGCGCGAGGCGGTGGGCGGGCGGGCGACGGCCTACGTGTGCCGCAACTACACGTGCGATCTGCCGGTCACCGACCGCCAGGCGCTCGCGCGCCAGCTGGACGCACTCTGAGCCGGCGCCGGGCCCTGGCACTGGCCGTCGTGCTCACGCTGGCCGTCGCCGGCCCCGCGTGGGCCCAGCTCGGCGACCTGTTCAAGCAGTTTCCGCAGCTTCCCGGCGCGACGACGGCGCCCGGCGCGCTCGACGACGTCAAGATCGGTGATGGGCTCAAGGAGGCGCTGCGCGTCGGCGCCGGCGCCGCGGTGGACCTCACGGGCAAGGTGGACGGCTATTTCGCAAATCAGGCGATCCGCATCGTGATGCCGCCGCGGCTGAGCTCGCTGGAGCAGGGCGTGCGGATGCTCGGCTACGGCGATCGCGTGGACGAGCTCGTGCTGTCCATGAACCGCGCGGCCGAGCAGGCGGCGCCGGCCGCCCGCCGGATCTTCCTCGACGCCATCGGCGCGATGACGATCGGCGCCGCTCGCCGCATCTTCGACGGTGGCGACACCGCGGCCACCGACTACTTCAAGGAGAAGACGACGGGGACGCTGACCACGGCCTTCCGGCCGGCGATCGCGCGCACGATGAGCCAGGTCGGCGTGGCCCGCCAGTACGACGCGCTGCTCGGCCAGGCGCGGCAGGTGCCCTTCCTCGACGTGGGGGCGTTCGACCTGAACACCTACGTGCTCGGCAAGGCGCTCGACGGCCTCTTCCACGTCCTCGGCGAGCAGGAGCGGAAGATCCGCACCGAGCCCGCCGCCCGCGTCACCGATCTGCTGCGCGACGTGTTCGGCCGCCGCTGAGTCAGCGGTAGGCGCAGGGCGGCACCGGCGTCCGGAAGGGCGCCTGCGTGAGATGCCCGCCGGGGGCGAAGAGGCGCAGCTGGTGCGGCGCCGGCGCCGGCGCCAGCCGCCGCCCGCGCAGGGTAAGGTAGTAGCCGGCCCGCACGGTGTCCACGCCCACGCGCTTGAGATCGCGCAGGTCGCGCGGCGCCGACTGCCGCCGCGCGGCGACGATCGTGCGCGCCGCCTTGGGCCCGATACCGGGCACCCGCAGCAGCAGCTCCAGCGGCGCGCGCGTGACATCGAGCGGGAAGCGCTCGACGTTGGCCAGCGCCCACGCGGTCTTGGGATCGTGCTCGAGCGGCAGGTTGCCGTCCTCGCCGAACGCCAACTCGTCGTAGCCGAAGCCGTACTCGCGCAGCAGGTGCTCGGCCTGGTACAGGCGCGCCTCGCGCTGCGCCGGCGCGGGCGCGAGGCTCTCGAACGGCGTCCCCGCGACCGGCTGGAACGCGCTGAAGTGCGCGTGGTGCAGCAGCCGCTCCCGCTCGAGCCGCGCGACGAGGCCCAGCACCTCGCGGTCGCGCTCGCCGGAGGCGCCGACGACGAACTGGGTCGTGGTGCTGCCGCGCGGGCCCGGTCCGCCCTCCTCGCGCGCCCGGCGATAGAGGCGGCCCGCCAGCTCGAGCTTGGGCAGCAGATCGCCCGAGAGGTCCTTTTCCTTCGCGAGCCGGCGTACGTGCCCGTCGCTCGGCCCCTCGAGATTGACCGACACGCGCGTGGCCAGCCGCACGGCGGCCTCGACCTGCGCCGTCTCGGCGCCCGGCAGCAGCTTCACGTGGATGTAGCCGGCGAACCCCTCGCGCCGGCGCAGCAGCTCCAGCGTGGCCAGCATGCGATCGGTGGCGCGCGCGGGCCGCCCCGGCACGCCGGAGGTGAGGAAGAGCCCCTGGGCGAACCCCTTGCGCTGCACGTCCATGAAGGTCGTGGCGATCTCCTCGGGCGTGACGGTCGCGCGCGGGACGTTGCCCCCGCAGAAGGTCGGGCAGTAGCCGCAGGAGAGCGAGCAGGCGTTGGTCTGCATGACGCGCATGAGGTTGATGGAGCCGCCGCCGGGCACGCGCGCCGCGGCGATACCCATGGACGTGAGCGCCCGGCCCTTGATCGGCACCGCGCGGCCCGGGCGCGGCATGCCCTGCTCGCGATCGGGCAGGGCCGCTTCGGTCAGGAGCTCCATCCGCCGGCGAAGATCCACGGCGGATATATATACCAAACACGAGACGAGTAGTCTAGTCCAAGACTCCGACTGCGCCGATCGAGGCCAAGCGATCGATCTCGCTGGCGGAAACCCCGAGCTCGGCGAGGACCTCGCGCGTGTGCTCGCCCAGGCGGGGCGCGGGGCGACGGATCGGCGGCCGGGCGCCGCCGACCGCGAAGGGGAAGCCGAGCATGCGCACCGTGCCGAGGTCGGGATGCTCGACCTCGCGCACCATGCCCATGTGCCTTACTTGCGGATCCTCGAACACCTGGTCGAACTCGTAGATCGGCCCCGCGGCGATGCCCACGCCCACCAGCCGCTCGACCCACTCGTCCACGGCGCGTCTGGCCAGCGCCGCCTCGATGCGCGCCTTGAAGGCGGGATGGTTGGCCACGCGCGCCTCGTTGGTGGCGAAGGCGGGGTCGGTGACGAGCCCCTCGTCGCCCAGCGCGCGGCAGAGCTTCTCGTACTGCTCGGGATTGAGGATGACGACGTTGATGAAGCCGTCGGCGGCCTTGAACGCCTCGGCCGGCGTGACGTTGGGGTTGCGATTGCCCACGCGCTTGGGGGCCACGCCCGAGGAGAAGTAGTGGGCGGAAGGATCCGGCAGCAGGGCGACGCTCGAGGCCAGCAGGCTCACGTCCACGTGCTGGCCCCGGCCCGTGCGAAAGCGCTGCACGAGCCCCGCGCAGATCGCCCCGAACGCGATGTAGGAAGCGGCCACGTCGGAGATCGAGCCGCCCGGCCGCGTGGGCGGATCGCCGGGCTGGCCGGTCAGCGCCATGAGCCCGCTCATGCCCATGGCGATCGTGTTGTAGCCGGGGCGCCGCGCGTAGGGACCGTCCTGGCCGTACCCGCTCACCGAGGCGTAGACGACGGCGGGGTTGGCCGCGCGCATCGGCTCGTAGCCGAGGCCCAGCTTGTCGGCGACGCCGGGGATGAAATTCTCGAGGATCACGTCGGCGCGGCGGGCCAGCTCCACCACGATCTTGAGCCCCTCGGGGTGCTGCAGGTCCACCGCGACGGCGCGCTTGTTGCGGTTGATCGTGGCGAAGCCGAGGCTCATGCCGTTCTTGTTGCTGCCGAGATAGCGCATGTCGTCACCGCGCCCGGGGCGCTCGACCTTGATGACGTCGGCGCCGAGGTCGGCCAGCATCATGGCGCAGTACGGGCCGGCGATGACGCGCGAGAGGTCGAGGACGCGGATGCCCTCCAGCATCACGCGCGGTCCAGGAACCCCTCGGTCATCGCGTTGACCTCGGGAATGCCGGTGCGCGCGATGGCGTTGATGCGCGCCTTCATCTCGGCGAGCGCCTTGAACGGCTTCGCCGCCATCAGATCCGCGTACGCGCGCGTGGCCTTCGCGAGCTCGGTGCCGGGGACCACTTTGTGCACGAGCCCCCACTGCCGCGCTTCTTCCGCCGTATAGCGGCGGCAGTCCATGATGATCTCCTTGGCGCGGGCGGGGCCGACCAGCCGCACGAAGCGCGTGGTGGACGCCACACCCAGCGGCACGCCCAGGTCCACCTCGGGGATCCACAGCTGCGCCTCGGCCGCCGCGATACGGAAGTCGGCGGCCAGCGTGAGCCCCCAGCCGCCGCCGACGGCGTGGCCGTTGATGGCCGCGATCGTCGTCTGCTCGAGATTCTCCAGCAGCGTGTTGGCGCGCTCGAAGAGCCGGCGGAACTGGCTCTTGCGTCCGGCGAAGGCCTGGCGCTTCTCCTCGGGGGACATCGAGCTCTTGAGTCCGGCATCGGCTCCGGCGGAGAATACCGGCGGCGCACCGGTGACGATCACGACGCGAATGGCCGCGTCGTCGCGCAGCTCGGCGAAGGCCGCGGCCAGCTCGGTCAGCATCGGATCGCTGAGCGAGTTGCGCCGGTCGGGACGGTTGAGGGTTACGGTGGCGATGGCGCCGTCGCGGGCGAGCAAGACGTTGTCAGCCATGGCGGAACGTTTATCATAGGCACGGGCTCATGACCACTGAGAGCAGCGGCATCATCTGGCGGCCGACCAAGGAGCACACCGAGCGCTCGCGCATCGCCCGCTTCATGAAGGCCCAGGGCATCGCGTCGCTGGCCGAGCTGCAGCGGCGCTCGGTCGCCGACCCCGAGTGGTACTGGGACGCGGTCGTGAAGGATCTCGGCGTGCGCTGGCTGACGCCCTACACGCGCGTGCTCGACGCCTCACGCGGCGTGGCGTGGCCCAGCTGGTTTCCCGGCGGGCGGCTGAACTTCACCGACAACTGCGTGGACCGCCACGTGGACGCCGGCCGCGGCGCCAAGCCCGCTATCGTCTGGGAGGGCGACGACGGCCAGAGCCGCACGCTGACCTACGCCGAGCTGGCCGCCGAGGTGAATCGCCTGGCCAACGGATTGAAAGCGCTCGGCGTCGGTGAGGGCGACCGCGTGGGTATCTTCCTGCCGATGTCGCCGGAGGCGGCGATCGCCACGCTGGCCGTCGTAAAGATCGGCGCGATCTACACGCCGTGCTTCTCCGGCTTCGGCGCCGGCGCCGTCGCCTCGCGCCTGTCGGACTGCGAGGCCAAGCTGCTGATCACCGCCGACGGCTTCCAGCGCCGCGGGCAGGTGGTGAAGATGAAGGAGACCGCCGACGAGGCCGTCGCGCAGTGCCCGTCGGTGAAGGTCGTGATCGTCTATCGCCGCCTCGGCCGCGAGATCCCGAGGACGGCGGGGCGCGATCGCTGGTGGCACGAGGCGGTCGCCGGCCAGAGCGACCGCGCGGCGGCGCTGCCGGTCGAGGCCGACCGCCCGTGCCTCATCATCTACACGTCGGGTACGACGGGGAAGCCGAAGGGCGCGGTGCTCACGCACGGTGGCTTCCTCATCAAGACTGCCCACGACTTCGGCTACTGCATGGACGTGGGCGAGGGCGACCGCCTCTTCTGGCTGACCGACCTCGGCTGGTTGATGGGGCCGATGGCGTTCACCGCGGCGCTCTTCCACGGCGGCACCGCGGTCGTCTTCGAGGGCGTGCCGGATTATCCGAAGCCGGATCGGCTGTGGTCGCTGGTCGAGCGTCACCGCATCAGCATCATGGGCATCTCGCCGACGGCGGTGCGCGCGCTGATGCCGCACGGCCCCGAGCACGTGCACGCCCACGATCTCTCGTCGCTGCGGATCATCGGCTCCACCGGCGAGCCGTGGAACCCCGAGCCGTACAGGTGGCTCTTCGAGAACGCCGGCAAGGCGCAGATCCCGATCATCAACTACACGGGCGGCACGGAGATCTCCGGCGGCATCCTTGGCTGCTTCCCGATCGCGCCGATCAAGCCGTGCTCGTTCGCCGGCCCCATCCCCGGCATGGCCGCCGAGTGCTTCGGCGAGGACGGCCGCCCGGTGCGCGGGCAGGTGGGCGAGCTGGTGATCACCAAGTCGTGGCCCGGCATGACCGCCGGCTTCTGGAAGGACCCGCAGCGCTACGAGGAGACCTACTGGTCGCGCTGGCCCGGCGTGTGGGTGCACGGCGACTGGGCCTTCGTGGACGCCGACGGCTTCTGGTTCATCCAGGGCCGCTCCGACGACACCCTGAAGATCGCCGGCAAGCGGCTGGGGCCGGCGGAGGTCGAGTCCGTGCTGGTCGGCCACCCCGCCGTCGCCGAGGCCGGCGTCATCGGCGTCCCCCACGAGATCAAGGGCGAGGCCGTCGTCTGCTTCGTCGTCCTGCGCCCCGGCAACACGGCCTCCGAGCCGCTGCGCGCCGAGCTCTCCGCCCGCGTGGCGCGCGAGATGGGCAAGGCGCTCAAGCCCGAGAAGATCCTCTTCACGCGCGACCTGCCCAAGACCCGCAGCGCCAAGATCATGCGCCGCGTGATCCGCGCAACCTACCTCGGCAAGCCGGCCGGCGACGTCTCGTCGCTGGAGAACCCGGACGCCGTGAAGGCGATCGGCGAGGCGCGTTAGTGTCTGAAACAATGGACGTTGGCTGATGCGAGGCGAGGCGATGTACTGCGGGCGTGAGTCCGACAGTCTTGCAGGTCGGTGGTTTTCGCTTCCACTTCTTTTCACACGAAGAGTCGAGGCCGCACATTCACGTGCAGTTTGGCGGTGGCGAGGCGAAGATCTGGCTGGAGCCGACTATAGAGATTGCCGACAGCTCCGGGCTGACGGTGGTTCAGTTGCGAAGAGCGCTGCGTATCGTCGAGGAGCATCAGCGTGAAATCCGCAAGGCCTGGCAAAAGCATTTCGGTGGTTGAGGTCACCAATATCTCGGCTCGAGGGTTCTGGCTGCTGATCGGCGGCCGGGAAAGGTTCGTCGCGTTCAAGGAGTTCCCCTGGTTTCGACACGCCTCGATCGGACAACTGATGAAGGTCGAGTTGCCGAGCCCGAACCATCTGTACTGGCCCGATCTGGACGTCGACATAGCCGTGGACTCCATCGACCACCCGGAGCGCTATCCCCTCAAGTCCCGGGTGTATACTTCCCCCCGTCGTCGTGGGGGGAGGATTCCTGAGAACCGGGTGCGGCCCGGGACCCCTCGAACCTGATCCGGGTAATGCCGGCGAAGGGAACACGGCGGCGGGAGCTCTGACGGCCGCACCCTAGAAGGGGAGCGGCCGTTTGTGTCTGTGAACATCAGCGTCAACGGCAAGCCGATGGATGTCGAGCCGGGGCTCACCGTTGATGGTCTGCTCACCTTCCTGAACGTCAAGCGCGAGTACACGGCCGTTGCGATCAATCGCGACGTCGTGCGCAAGAGTGACTACGACACCGTGAAGCTATCGGAAGGCGACAAGGTCGAGATCGTGCGCCCGATGGGTGGCGGTGCGAGGTGAGCGGCGTCGCGCCGCGAGCCGAGCCTGTAAACCGAGGAGGGTAGCGGTATGTGGGACACCAACCTGGTGCTGGGCGGCAAGGAGTTCACGTCGCGGCTGATCGTGGGCACGGGGAAATATTCCTCGATGGACGTCATGCGCGAGGCGCACGAGGCCTCGGGTGCCGAGATCATCACGGTCGCGGTGCGGCGCGTGAGTTTGCCGAGCGGCGAGTCGATCCTGGACTTCATCGACACCAAGCGCTACACGCTGCTGCCCAACACGGCGGGCTGCTACAGCGCGGATGAGGCGATCCGCACCTGCTACCTGGCGCGCGAGGCCGGGCTGGGCGAGATGGTGAAGCTCGAGGTCATCGGCGACGCGCGCACGCTCTTCCCCGACACGCACGGGCTCCTCGAGGCCACCAAGACGCTGGCGCGCGAGGGGTTCACCGTGATGCCGTACACCAACGACGATCCGGTGCTGGCCAAGAAGCTGCAGGACGCCGGAGCCGCCTGCGTGATGCCGCTGGGCGCGCCGATCGGCTCGGGGCTGGGCATCCGCAACCCGTACAACATCAAGATCATCCTGGAATCCGTCACCGTGCCGGTCATCGTGGACGCGGGCGTGGGCACGGCCTCCGACGCCGCCATCGCGATGGAGCTGGGGTGCGACGGCGTGCTGATGAACACCGCCATCGCCGGTGCCCAGGATGCCGTCTCGATGGCCAGGGCGATGAAGCTCGCCGTCGAGGCCGGGCGCCTGGCCTTCAAGTCCGGCCGCATCGGCAAGAAGCTGTACGCGACAGCGTCCTCGCCGCTCGAGGGGCTGCCGGATTGGACGAGCTGAGCCTCACCCTCGTCACCGACCGCACCCAGACGCGCAGCCGCGACCTCGCCGCCGTCGTCGGCGAGTGCCTGGCCGCGGGGCTGCCCGCCGTGCAGGTGCGCGAGAAGGATCTGGGCGCCGCCGACCTCGCCTTCCTCTGTCGCCGTCTGCGCGACCTCACGCGCGCTGCCGGCGCGCGGCTGATCGTCAACGACCGCCTCGACGTCGCGCTGGCCGTCGGCGCCGACGGTGTGCAGCGCACGGGAACCTCGCTCGACGTCAAGGACATGCGCGCGGTGGCGGGCCGGCGGCTGCAGATCGGCGCCTCCGTGCACTCGCCGCCGGACGCGGTGGACGCCGAGCTCAAGGGCGCCGACTGGGTGGTCTTCGGCCCGGTGTTCGACACGCCGAGCAAGCGCGCCTTCGGCCCGGCCCAGGGGCTCGAGCGGCTGGCGAGCGTGGCGCGCGGGCTGCGCATCCCGGTGATCGCGATCGGCGGGATCACGCCCGACCGCGTGGCCGAAGTCCTCGCCGCGGGCGCCCGCGGCGTCGCGGTGATCTCCGGCATCCTGGCTGCGGCGTCGCCCGGCGACGCGACCACGCGCTATATCAAGGAGCTCGCGCGATAAAAATCATCGTGGTCGGTGGGGGCGTGATCGGCTGCTCGGCGGCGTACGCGCTGGCGAAGGCCGGCTGCGCGGTGACCTTGTTGGAGCGAGCCACGCCGGGAGCGGAGTCCTCTGGCGCGGCGGCCGGGCTGCTGGCGCCGCTCGGCGAGAGCGCCGGCTCGCCGTTCGAGCGGCTGGCGCTGGCGTCGTGGCGCCTCTACCCGAAGGTGGCCGAGGAGCTGCGCGAGCGCACCGGCATCGACGTCGAGCACGTCACGCGCGGCACGATCTACCCGCTGTCTGACGCCGCCGGTGTCCGCGCGGCCGAGGCGAAGGCCGCGCGCCCGGCGGCGCGCGAGCTCGGCATCGAGGCGTGGGACGCGGCCGACGTGCGCGAGCGCGAGCCGGCGCTGGCCCGCTCCGTGCGCGGCGCGATGTTCGTCAAGGGCGACCACTGGGTGAACAACCAGCGCCTGGTCGTCGCCTACGCCCAGGCCGCGGCGTCGGCCGGCGTCGCCGTGCGCTCCGGCGTCGCCGTGACGCGGGTGATCGTCGAGGCCGGCCGCGCGCACGGCGTGGTCGCCGACGGCGAGCGCGTCGAGGGCGACGCGGTGCTGCTGGCGGCCGGCGCGTGGACCGGGCAGCTCGTCGCCACGTTCGGCGGGCGGCTGCCGATGGAGCCGCGCCGCGGCCAGATGCTGGCGCTCGCCCACGTGCCGCCGGTAATCCGCCACGTCATTCACGGCCCCGACGTCTACCTGGTGCCGCGGCCGTCGGGCGAGCTGCTGATCGGCGCCACCGTCGAGCGCGTCGGCTTCAAGCGCGAGGTGACGGCCGAGGGCATCGCCGGCCTGCTGGCGGCGGCCCTCGCGCTGGCGCCCGCGCTGGGCGCGCTGCCGATCGGCCGCACGTGGTACGGCTTCCGCCCGTGGGCGAGGGACGGTCAGCCGGTGCTGGGGCCGTGGCCCGGCGTCGAGGGGCTGTTCGTCGCGACGGCGCACTTCCGCAACGGGATTCTGCTGGCGCCGATCACCGCGCAGCTCGTGTGCGAGTGAATCACGGCGGGCCGCGCCTCGCTCGACGTCCGCGAGTTCCTGCCCGATCGCTTCCTCAGGACGGCCCGCTCGACTTCCTGATGTCGAGCATCGGCGGCAGCGGGCCCGCCGACGGCGTCTCCTCGAGCGAGGTGATCCGGTTCATTCGCTTGACGATGTCGCGGATCTCCTCCGCGCCTAACCTAGCGGTGTTCAGCCACTTGGCCTCGTTGCTCTCGGGCCCCATGTTGCGGGTGGCGAGGGTGAGGCCGCCGAGCACGGCGGTGAGCGGGTTGTTGATCTCGTGCGCGGCCATGCGGGCCAGCGAGGCGACGGCGCGGAGCTCGGCCGCGTCGCGCCGGGCCGCCTCGGCGGCCTGGCCGGCCACCACGTCGCCGAACAGCCGCACGCCGGCGCCGAGGCCGATGGCGATCATTGTCAGGACTGGCAGCCACACCGGCTCGAACATCGCGGCGCCGCGCGCGCCGAGGACGAGGAACGAGGCTGCCGTGATCGCCCAGACCGCCAGCACCAGCACGAGCCCGTGGCGGACGCCGACGCCCCCGTCGCGCCGGGCCCACGCGCGCACGAGGCCGGCCACCGCGGCGACGGCCACGATGCCGAGCACGCCGGCGGGCGCGCCGCTGCCGCCCATCCAGATCCGGTACGCGACCGCGAAGGCGGCGGCGATGCTGCCCGCCTCGAACCCCTCGACCAGCATCGCCAGCGCGATCGGGATCGCGCGCGCGTCCACGAAATGGTCGCCGCCGATGTCGATGCGCGAGACCATCAGGACCACCGCGAGGGCGCCGAAGACGGCGCCGTTCACGGGGCCGCGCCAGCGCCGCCGCGCCGGCGACCCGCCCTCGAACCAGCGGACGAGGTACGAGAAGACGACTATCCCCAGGCTCACGATGCCCGCCGCCTCGGCCACATGGTGGTAGTTCATGACGGGTAGAATAGCCCCGGAGGATTGGTCATGACCACGAACGAGCTCAAGCAGCGCGTCTACCAGGCGATCGACCAGCGGGCGGGGGAGATCATCGGCCTCGGCGAGCAGATCCGGAAGAACCCCGAGCTGGGCTTCAAGGAGGTCAAGACCGCGCGTCTGGTGGAGGAGACGCTGGGACGGCTGGGGCTGCAGCCCCGCGGGGGCCTGGCCCTCACCGGCGTGCGCGCCGATATGGCCGGCCGCGCCGGCGACGGCCCGACGTTCGCGCTGCTCGGCGAGCTCGACGGCCTCGTCGTCACCGGCCACCCGGTGGCCGATCCGCAGACCGGCGCTGCCCACGCGTGCGGCCACAACGCCCAGGTCGCCGGCCTGCTCGGCGCCGCGATGGGGTTGCTCGACGCGAAGGCGTTCGATGCGCTGAGCGGCCGCGTGGTGTTCTTCGCGGTGCCGGCCGAGGAGTACGGCGATATCGAGTGGCGCGTCACGCAGGCGCGCGCCGGCAAGCTCGAGTTCCTCGGCGGCAAGCCCGAGCTGCTGCGGCTGGGCCACTTCGACGACGTGGACATGGCGATGATGATCCACATGACGTCGCGGCCGGAGGACGGCAAGACCGGCGTGCCGCAGTCCAACAACGGCTGCATCGTCAAGACCGTGCGCTACATCGGCCGCGCCTCGCACGCCGGCGGCGCGCCGCACATGGGCATCAACGCGCTCTACGCCGCGCAGATCGGGCTGGCCGCGATCAACGCGCTGCGCGAGACGTTCCGCGACGAGGACACGATCCGCGTGCACCCGATCATCACCCACGGCGGCTCGCAGGTGAACGTCATCCCCGGCGAGGTGCGGCTGGAGACGTACGTGCGCGGCCGCACGGTGGAGGCGATCCTCGACGCCAACAAGAAAGTAGATCGCGCCTTCCGCGCCGGCGCGCTCGCGCTGGGCGCCAAGGTGGAGATCGAGACGCTGCCCGGCTACATGCCGATGACGTGCGACGCGACGATGACGAATCTCTACCGCGAGAGCGCGGCCGCGCTGTTCGGCGCCGAGGAGTTCCGGCAGATCGGCCACCGCACCGGCTCGACCGACATGGGCGACCTCAGCATGGTGATGCCGGTGCTCCATCCCTACATGGGCGGCGCCACCGGCTCCGGCCACGGCGCCGACTACCAGATCGTGGACCAGAAGCTCGCGTACCTCGGCATCGCCAAGGGGCTGGCCTCGATGGTGGTGGACCTGCTGGCCGACGGCGGCGCCGGCGCCCGCGCGGTGCTCAAGGCGGCCAAGCCGCCGATGACGCGCGAGCAGCTCCTCGCGTTCCAGCGCGGCCTGGCCAAGCGCGAGGTGTACGAGGGCTGAGGCCGCCGGAGTGTACGGCAAGAGCCCGGTCGATTTCCCGCAGCGCATCGTCTGCCTCACCGCCGAGACGGCGGAGATCGCCTTCGCCGTCGGCGCCGGCGCCCGCGTCGTCGGCGTGCCCGGCACCGCGCGGCGCCCGGAGGCCGCGCGCGAGCGGGCGCGCGTGGGCGGCTTCACGACCTTCCGTACCGACAAGATCCTCGAGCTGGCGCCCGACCTGGTGCTGGCGTTCTCCGATCTGCAGCGCGATATCGTGAGCGAGCTGATCGCGGCCGGCGTCACCGTGCTGTGCACCAACCAGCGCTCGGTGGACGACGTGCTGCGCGCCATCTTGTTGATCGGCGGCGCGCTCGGCCACGACACGGCCGCCCGCGCGCTGGTGGACGACATGCGCGACGAGATCAAGCAGGTCCGCGAGTACTCCTCGGTCTGGCCCGACCGGCCGCGCGTCTACTTCGAGGAGTGGATGGACCCGCTGATCGCCGGCATCCGCTGGGTCTCCGAGCTCGTCGAGATCGCCGGCGGCCAGGACGTGTTCCCCGAGCTGCGCGAGCACGGCGCCGCCCGCGATCGGATCGTGAGCGCCGGGGACGTCGCGCGCCGCGATCCGCAGATCATCCTCGCCTCGTGGTGCGGCAAGCCGGTGGATCGCACGGCCATCGCGGCCCGGCCGGGGTGGGCGGGCGTGGCTGCGGTGGCCTCAGGGCAGATTCACGAGATTCCCGGCGAGGACATTCTGGCGCCGGGCCCTTCACTGATGCACGGATTGCGGCGCATCCACGAGATAATCCAGACCTTTCAGGCCGCCTGATAATTTTCCCCACCCGCTACAATGGTGGGTGCCGAAAAGCTTGGGGCGCGGCGACCGCCGCGCTACGATTGGAGCCCTTCGAGTCCATGGACGATCTCGCTCACGTCAGTCCCGACAGGTTCTTCGCCGACCGATTCGACGTCACGCCGTCCCTGATGGAGCGCCTCCTCGGCTCGAGCCTCGTCGGGCGCGTGGACGACGCCGACATCTTCCTGGAGTACCGCGTCAACGAGGAGCTGGTGCTCGAGGAGAACGTCGTCAAGAAAGCCTCGCGCCACGTCAGCCAGGGCGCCGGCGTGCGCGCGCTGTCCGAGGCGCGCACCGGCTACGCGCACACCGACGACATCTCGCTGGCCAATCTGGAAGAGGCGGCGCGGCAGGCCCGCGCCATCGCCGATCGCGCCGGCGCCGCCGGCACGCTGGCGGTGGGCGGCCGCGGCCGCGCCCACGACCTCTACACGCTCGCCGAGCCGCCGCTCGTCACCGCGCTCGAGCGCAAGCTCGACCTGCTGCGCCGCGTGGACGCCGCCGCCCGCGCCGCCGACCCGCGCGTGGGCCAGGTGATCGTCAGCCTCGCCAGCGAGGAGGTCGTGATGCTGATCGCGACCGCCGCCGGCTGGACGATCGGCGACGTGCGGCCCCTGACGCGGCTGAACGTCACCGTTATCGCCGAGGAGCACGGCAAGCGCGAGATCGGCTCGTGGGGCGGGGGCGGGCGCGTGCCGTTCGACTACTTCCTCGAGGGCGACCGCTGGCGGCACTTCGCCGCCGAGGCGGCGCGCCAGGCCACGCTCAAGCTGCGCGCGGTCGCCGCGCCGGCCGGCACGATGACCGTCGTGCTCGGCCCCGGCTGGCCCGGCATCCTGCTGCACGAGGCGATCGGCCACGGCCTCGAGGGCGACTTCAACCGCAAGGGCGTGTCGGCGTTCGCCGGGCGGATGGGGCAGAAGGTCGCCTCCGAGCTCGTCACGGTTGTGGACGACGGCACGATCCCCAACCGGCGCGGCTCGCTCAACGTGGACGACGAGGGCACGCCGACCGGGCGCACGGTGCTGATCGAGAACGGCGTGCTGCGCGGCTACATGCAGGATCGCCTCAACGCGCGGCTCATGAAGCAGGCGGCCACCGGCAATGGACGGCGCGAGTCCTACGCGCACCCGCCGATGCCGCGTATGACCAACACGTTCATGCTCGCCGGCACGGACGATCCCGCCGACATCCTGCGCTCGGTGTCGCGCGGCCTCTACGCGGTGGGCTTCGGCGGCGGCCAGGTGGATATCACCAACGGCAAGTTCGTCTTCTCCGCCAGCGAAGCCTACCTGATCGAGGACGGTCGCGTGACGGCGCCGGTCAAGGGCGCCACGCTCATCGGCAACGGCCCCGACGCGCTCACGCGGGTGACGCGCGTGGGCCACGATCTGGCGCTCGACGAGGGCGTCGGCACCTGCGGCAAGGAAGGGCAGTCGGTGCCCGTCGGCGTGGGGCTGCCGACGATCCGCATCGACGGCATGACGGTGGGCGGGACGCAGGTGTGAGCGCCGGCGGCGTGCGCACCGAATTGCTGGTGGACGTCCTCAAGCGGGCGCAGGCGCGCGGCGCCACCGCCGCCGACGGCTTCCTCGTCGAGGAGCGCAGCTTCACGGCTTCCGTGCGGCTGGGCCAGGTGGACACCGTGAAGCACGCGCGCGACCAGCGGCTGTCGCTGCGCGTCTTCGCCGGCCGCGCCTCGGCGGCCGCCTCCACGTCCGACCTCTCGCGCGCCTCGCTCGAGCGGCTGGTGGACGAGGCGACCGCGCTGGCGCGGGTCACCGGCGAGGACCCGCACGCCGGGCTGCCCGAGCCCGGCGAGCTGATCGGCGCCGTCCCCGACCTCGAGCTGGAGGATCCGGGTGGCGAGGAGCTCGAGCCGGAGGCCAAGATCGCGCTGGCCCGGCGGGCGGAGGCGGCGGCGCTCGAGAGCGACCCGCGCATCACCAACTCCGAGGGGGCCGAGTACTGGGACCGCCGGGCGGGCTACGCCTACGCGACCTCGCACGGCTTCGCCCGCGGCTACGCCACCTCCGGCTTCGGCCTCTCGGTCGCGCCGGTCGCCTCGGCGGGCGGCGAGATGCAGCGCGACTCCTGGTACTCGGCGGCCCGTCACCGCGCGGCGCTTGAGCCGCCCGAGGCGATCGGGCGCACCGCCGCCCGCCGCGCGCTGCGCCGCCTCGGCGCCCGCAAGATGGCGACGACCGAGGTGCCGGTGATCTTCGACCCGGAGACGGCCGCCACGCTGGTGCGCGCGGTCGCGGGCGCGGCCAGCGGCCCCGCGCTCTATCGTCGCGCGTCGTTCCTCCTCGACCGTCTCGGCAAGCGCGTGGCGGCGCCGTCGGTCACGATCGTGGACGACGCCCTCATTCCGCGCGCGCTCGGCTCGCGGCCGTTCGACGGCGAGGGGCTCGCCACCCGGCGCACGGTGCTGGTGGGGGAGGGTGTGCTGCAGACGTACCTGCTCGACACCTACAGCGCGCGCAAGCTGGGGCTGGCCTCCACGCACCACGCCTCGCGCGACGGCAGCGGCGTGGGGGTGTCCACCACGAACCTCATGCTGCAGGCCGGCCCCACGCTCCCCGAGGCGCTGATCCGCTCGGTGAAGCGCGGCCTCTACGTCACCGAGCTCATCGGCTTCGGCGTCAACGGCGTCACCGGCGATTACTCGCGCGGCGCCGCCGGCCTCTGGATCGAGGACGGGGAGCTGACGCACCCGGTGGAAGAGGTGACGGTGGCCGGCAACCTGCTCGAGATGTTCGACCGCATCGAGGGCATCGGCAATGACCTGGTCCTGCGTGACCGCACCGTGGCGCCGACCGTGCTGATCGGCCGCATGGTGGTGGCCGGCAGCTGAGGGCGCCCGCATGGTGATCGACAGTCACTGCCACCTGCACGACGAGAGCTTCGGCGACGTGCGCGAGACGCTGCGCGCCGCCGTCGCCCACGACGTGTACGGCGTCGTCGGCGTGGGATGCGATCCGACGACGAACGCCCTGACGCTCGTCGCCACCACCGCCGCCCCCAAGGGCGTCTGGGCGTGCCTGGGGTTCCACCCGGACTGGACGCAGCTCACCGACGCCGACCTCGAGGTCGTCGAGGCGCAGATCGCGACGCACCACGCGCGCATCGTCGCCGTCGGCGAGATCGGTCTGCCGTGGTACTCGCTGGAGGGCGCCGCCGACGCCGCCGGGCTGATGGCCCGCGGCCGCGCGCGGCTGGACCGGCTGCTGGCGCTGGCCGCCCGCTACGACCTCGCCGTCGCGCTGCACGCGCCCCACGGCGCCGCCGCCGGCGCGCTGGCGGCGCTCGAGCACCACGGGATCGCGCGCGCGGTGTTCCACTGGCACAAGGCGCCGGCTGCGATCACGCGGGCGATCGTGGACGCCGGCTACCTCGTGTCGGTCGGGCCGGAGGTCGTCTACCGCGAGCGCGACCGTGAGCTGGTCGAGCAGGTGCCGATCGAGTCGCTGCTGGTGGAGAGCGATGCGCCGTGGAAGTACGGCGGCGAGTTCGCCGCGCTGCCCTCGGGGCCGTGGCTGGCCGGCCGCGTCGCCGAGGAGGTGGCCAAGCTCAAGGGGCTGCCGGTGGACGACGCCAAGCAGCATCTCACCGCCAACGCCTGCCGACTGTTCGAGCTGATCTGGGCGTGATCGCCGTCGAGCAGCATCGCGTCGCGTATCCCGGCGGCGCGCTCGCGCTCGCCCTGCATCTTCCCGCCGCGCCCGCCCGCGTGCCCTGCGTGGTGGCCTGTCACGGGCTCTCCGCCTCCAAGGACGGCGACAAGTACCTGCTGCTCGGCGAGGCGCTGCCCGCGGCGGGGCTGGCGCTGGCGCGCTTCGACTTCCGCGGCTGCGGCGAGTCGAGCGGCGTGGAGGAGGAGACGACGATCGCCAGCCGCATCGAGGACCTCGAGGCCGTGCTGGACCTGCTCGGCCACCATCCGCGGCTCGACGGCCGCATCGGCCTGCTCGGCTCGAGCCTGGGCGGCTTCGTGGCGCTGCACGTGGCGGCGCGCCGCGACGGCGGGCCCGTCGTGACGTGGAACGCGCCGGCGAGCCTGACCGAGCTGGCCAACGACGACCTCGAGGAGGGGCGCGGCCTCGGCGTGCCGTTCGCGGTGGAGTACATGAGCGGCCGCTACGCGCTGGCGCCGGCCGGCGTGGCCCGCCACCTGATCATCCAGGGCGAGGCCGACGACGTGGTCGGCGTCGAGCACGGTGTGGCGCTGCACGAGCGCGCCGCCGAGCCCTGTGACCTCGTCATCATTCCAGGCGGCGATCATCGCCTGACCGACCCCGACCACCGTCGACGCGCCGTGGAGCTCAGCCGCGAGTGGTTCCTGGCATATCTGCCCTGAGGGTCAGCGCCGGCGCCCCAGCTCCGCCTCGAGCGCCAGGATCCGGCGCGTCGTGGCCAGCACGCTGTCGGGGTTGAGGCTGATGGAGTCGATGCCGAGCCGCACGAGGAACTCGGCGATCTCGGGGTAGTCGGAGGGCGCCTGCCCGCAGATGCCGACGTGGCGCCCGCCGCGGTGCGCCCCGTCGATCGTCATCTGCATCATGATCTTCACGCCGGGGTCGCGCTCGTCGAACTCGAAGGCGACCAGCTCCGAGTCGCGGTCGACGCCGAGCACCAGCTGGGTGAGGTCGTTGGAGCCGATCGAGAAGCCGTCGAAGAGGCGGGCGAACGCGTCCACCTGGACGACGTTGTTGGGGATCTCGCACATCACGTAGACCTCGAGCCCGCGCTCGCCCCGGCGCAGCCCGTGATCGGCCAGCGCGCGCAGGACGCGCTCGCCCTCCTCGACCCGCCGGCAGAACGGGATCATCAGCTTCACGTTGGTCAGCCCCATCTGCTCCCGCACCCGGCGCATCGCCGCGCACTCCAGCGCGAACCCCTCCGCGTAGGCGGGATGCGTGTAGCGGGCCGCTCCGCGGAACCCCAGCATCGGGTTCGGCTCGGCCGGCTCGAACGGCCGGCCGCCCAGCAGGCTGGCGTACTCGCTGCTCTTGAAGTCCGACATGCGCACGATGACCGGCTTGGGATAGAAGGCGGCGGCGATCGTGCCGACGCCCTCGGCGAGCTTCTCCACGAAGAAGTCGGCCGGCCGCGCGTAGCCCGCGGTGAGGGCCGCCAGCGCGGCGCGCTCGGCGGGATCGGTGACGCGCTCGGGATGCACGAGCGCCATCGGATGCGCCTTGATCGATTCCGTGATGATGAACTCCATCCGCGCGAGCCCCACGCCGTCGGTCGGCAGGCGGGCGGTCTCGAACGCGAGCGCGGGGTTGCCGAGGTTGACCATGATCGCCGTCGCCGGGCGCGCGAGCCCGCTCACGTCGGTCGTGCGCACCTCGAACGGCAGCGTCCCGGCGTAGACCTTGCCGGTGTCCCCCTCGGCACAGGAGACGGTGACGGCGTCACCGGTCCGCAGCCGCTCGGTGCCCCCCTCGACGCCGACGACGGCGGGAATGCCGAGCTCGCGGGCCACGATCGCCGCGTGACACGTGCGGCCGCCTCGGCTCGTGACGATGGCGGCCGCGCGCGCCATCACCGGCTCCCAGTCCGGCGTCGTCGTGTCGGCCACGAGGACCTCGCCGGCCTGGAACCGGCGCAGCCCCTCCACGTCGGCGATCACCCGGACGGGCCCCGCGGCGATCCGGGCGCCCACCGCGCGCCCCTGCAGCAGGAGGGCGCCGGTGCCGCTCAGGACGTATTCCTCGATCACGGTCGGCTTCTGGCGGGAGGCCACCGTCTCCGGTCGCGCCTGGATCACGTAGAGCTGGCCGTCGAGGCCGTCCTTGGCCCACTCGGTGTCCATCGGCGTCTCGTGGCCGGCCCGGGCGCTGTAGTGCTGCTCGACCGTGAGCGCGTAGTCCGCCAGCGTGAGCACCTCCGCGTCGCTGAGGCAGTAGCGCGCGCGGTCGGCCGCCGCCGTCGGGACGACCCGCGTCGCGGCGCCATCCGCCCCTGCGCCGTAGATCATCCGGACCTGCTTGCCGCCGAGCGTGTGCCGGAGCACGGCGCGGTATCCCTTGGCGAGCGTCGGCTTGTGCACGTAGAACTCGTCGGGGTTCACCGCGCCCTGCACGACGGTCTCGCCGAGCCCCCACGATCCGGTGATGAAGACGACGTCGCGGAATCCGCTCTCCGTGTCCAGCGAGAAGACGACACCGCTCGCCGCCAGATCGGCCCGGACCATCTTCATGACCGCGACCGACAGGAAGACCTTGAAGTGGTCGAACCCCTGGTCGATGCGGTAGTGGATCGCGCGATCGGTGAACAGGCTGGCGAAGCAGCGCCGGCAGGCCTCGAAGAGCGCGGCGTCGCCCTCGACGTTGAGGAAGCTCTCGTGCTGGCCGGCGAAGCTGGCGGTCGGCAGGTCCTCGGCGGTCGCCGAGCTGCGCACCGCCACCGTCAGCCCCGCGCCGTACTCCGCCTGCAGCGCGCGGTACGCGGCGCGGATCTCCTCCTGCAGATCGGCGGGCAGGCCTGCGTCGTAGACGATCGCCCGCGCCCGCCGGCCCCGCCGGGCGAGGTCCTCGACGTCGCGCCCGTCCAGCCCCGCGAGAGCGGCGCGCAGCGCGTCTGCGGCGCCCGCCCGCTCGAGCACGTAGCGGTAGGCGTCGGCGGTGATGGCGAAGCCGTTGGGCACGCGCACGCCCTTGGGGCGCAGCTCGCGGTAGAGCTCGCCGAGCGAGGCCGTCTTGCCGCCGACGAGCGCGACGTCCCCGAGCCCGATCGCGCCGAACGGGCGCACCCATCGCCCGGCGGCGGCGGGGTCCACTACCGCGCCGGCCCGAAGGGCGCGGGCCAGATCCCGGGACGGGAAGACGCCGGCCGCCGGCCGTCGGGCAGCTTGGCGAGCCGCGCCCGCTGCTCGGGCGTCAGCAGCGCCTTCGCGCGCTCCATGGTGCGAATCACCGCGAGCTGAAGGTCGGCCCTGGTGCGCTCGATCTCCCGGACCTTCGCCTCGGCGGCCGCGACGTCCACGGTCTTGGTCGGATCCACGTCGAGCAGGGCGTCGAGGTCCAGCCCGGCGATCGCCAGGTCGGCCTGGCGCCGGATCATCTCGCGGCTGAGGTCGAGGCCGAGCCGGTCGAGGGCCTCGGTCTGGGCGTCCGAGAGGCCGAGCGCCTCAGCGTAGTCCAGGATCGCGCCGATGCCGGACGGCGCGGCCGGTTGCTGTGGCTGCGGCTGGGCCGTCGCCGGCATGGCGAGCACCAGGATCGTTGCGACCCCCGCGAGCAGGCTGCTGAGTCTCATCACTCACCCTCCGGGATCTGTCCAGTGTCTCGCGATCCGGTGCGCCACGAAAGACGATCGCCAGCGGGCGCCTCAGGACGCGCGGGCGCTCCACCAGAGCACGGCGGCGCCGACGGCGATGCGGTAGACGGCGAAGACGGCGAAGCCGCGCGTGCGGACCCAGGCGATGAACCAGGCGACGACCGCGTAGGCGACGACGAACGAGACGACGAAGCCGACGGCCAGCACGCTCCAGGCATGCGCGTCCATCGCCATCGCGCCGAGCGCGCTCGGCGCGCCGGGGTGCGCCCGCAGCGACTTCCAGAGATCGTAGAGAGTGGCCGCCGCCATCGTGGGGATCGAGAGGAGGAACGAGAACTCGAGCGCCGCCGGCCGCGTCATGCCGGCCAGCTCGCCCGCCGTGATCGTGGCCATCGAGCGCGAGGTTCCCGGGAAGACCGCCGAGAGCACCTGGCAGCCTCCGATCCAGAGCGCCTGGCCGACCGACATCCGCTCGAGGTCGTCGGTGCGCGGGGCGCCGGTCGCGCCCCGGCGCGTCGAGGGGCCGTAGCGCGCGTCCACCGCCCACATCACGACGCCGCCCACCACCAGCGAGCCCGCCATGATCGACAGGCTCTCGAGATGCTTGCCGATGACGCGGGTGAGCAGGAGCGCCGGGACCGCCGTCGCCACGAAGGCGAGCAGCGTCAGCGTGAGCGGGTGGGTGAGCGCGGTGCGGTCGCCGCGCGAGCCGCGCGGGAAGTCGCGGGCGAAGGCGGCGAGGCGGCGCCGGAAGTAGAAGGGCAGGCAGAGGATCGCGCCGAGCTGGATGACGATGGAGAACGCCTTCCAGTAAGCGTCGCCGAGGTCCACGCCGACGAGGGCCTGGGCGATTCGCAGGTGGGCGGTCGAGCTCACCGGCAGGAACTCGGTCAGCCCCTCGATCACGCCGAGCACGACCGCCAGGAGATAGGCGCTCACCCGACCACGTCCTCGCCGCCGTCCACGCCGATCACGTTGCCGGTGATCCAGGCGGCGTCGGGGTGGGCGAGGAGCACGATGGCGCGGGCCACGTCGGCGGGCGTCGTGAGCCGGCCGTGCGGATTGCGCGCGCGCGCCCACGCCTCCAGCGAGTCGTAGCCGGGGATCTTGCGGGCAGCGGGGGTGTCGGTCACGCCGGCGCGGATCGCGTTGGCGGTGATGCCGCGCGGCGCCAGCTCGACGGCGAGCTGGCGGACGTGCGACTCCAGCGCCGCCTTGGCCGCCGACACGGCGCCGTAGTGCGGCAGCACGCGCGTGGCGCCCGCCGAGGTCATCGCGAAGACGCGGCCGCCCGCGCCCATGAGCCCGCGGCCGACGACGTCCTGCGTCCAGTACACGAGCGAGTGCGCCATCACGTCGAGGGTCATGTCCACCTGGGCGTGCGTCACCACGTCCTTGGGATCGTCGGCGACGTAGGCCCGCAGCGAGCCGAAGGCCAGCGAGTGCAGCAGCACGCGCAGGCCGCCCGGCTGGCCGCGCTCGCCGAGGGTGCGCGCGATGGCGTCCACCACCTCGGCGCGCCGGTCGGCGTCGGCGGCGTTGACGTTGAAGAAGCGCGCGCGCCGGCCGTGCCCCTCGATGGCCGCCCCGATGGCCTCGACGCCCAGCGCGGTGGCCCGGCGGTCGAGGTGGACGCCGAAGACGTCGAGGCCGGCCTCGGCGAGCGCGAGCGCGGTGGCGGCGCCGAAGCCCGAGGAGGCGCCGAGCACGAGGGCCCAGCCGGAGAGACGGATCGGAACGGGGGCGTCGGCCATGCGTCGCCCGGCATTCTATCGTAGAATTCGTGCGGCATGCCGAAGACGGCCGGGATCATTCTCGTCGGCAACGAGATCCTGTCGGGCAAGGTCGAGGACGCCAACGCCGTCTATCTCTGTCGCGAGCTGCGCGGGCTGGGCGTGGACGTGCGGCGCATCAGCGTGATTCCCGACGAGGTGCAGCTCATCGCCGAGGAGGTCGCCGTCTTCAGCCGCGACTTCGACGTCGTGTTCACCTCGGGCGGCGTCGGCCCCACCCACGACGACGTGACGATCGAGGGCGTGGCGCGGGCCATGATGGTCCCGGTCGTGCGCCACCCGCGGCTGGTCGAGATCCTCGAGCTTCACTACCGCGGCCGCGTCACCGAGGCGGCGCTGCGGATGGCCGAGATCCCCGAGGGCGCCGAGCTGGTGGGCGGCGAGCGCGTGCGCTTCCCCACCGTGCTCATGCGTAACGTCTACATCCTGCCCGGCGTGCCGGAGATCTTCCGGGCGAAGTTCGAGGCGCTGCGCGAGCGGTTCCGCGATCAGCCCATCCACCTGCGCAACGTCTTCGTCACGATGGGCGAGGCGACGCTGGCCGACTACCTCAACGGGCTCCTGGCGGACTTCCCCTTGCTTCAGATCGGCTCCTATCCGGAGTTCTCCAATCCCGAGTACAAGGTGAAGGTCACGCTCGAGTCGCGAGACCGCGGCTACGTGGAGCAGGCGCTCGCCGAGTTCCTGACGCGCCTGCCCGTCGACGCGGTGGTGAAGGTCACCTAGCTGCCCCGCCTCCCGTTCGCTCTCGCGCTGCTCGCGATCGCCCTCATGTACCTCATCGGGCTCGGGGCGGCGCCGTTCCTCGACCCGCCCGAGGGATTTCACGCCGCCATCGCCGAGTCCATGCGGCAGTCGGGCGACTGGGTCACGCTGCGCCTGGACGGCGTGCGCTACTTCGACAAGCCGCCGCTCCTGTACTGGCTCATGGCGCTGTCCTTCTCGGCCGGGGGGCCGGTGGAGGCGGCCGCGCGCGTGTGGCCGGCGCTGGCGGCGATCGGGATCGCGGCCGTCACCGCCTGGATCGGCACGATGCTGAGCGGCCCGCGCGTGGGCCTGCTGGCCGCCCTGCTCGTCGCCGCCAACATCGGCACGTTCGTCTTCGGACGCCAGACGAAGCCGGACCTCGTCTTCATCCTCTTCATCCTGCTGGCGTTCGCCGGCTTCGTGGCGGCCTACCGCGGCGGCGGCCCCGCGTGGCTCGCGCTCTTCTACGCGAGCCTCGGCGTCGCCGCGCTGGCCAAGGATTTCCTCGGAGCGGTCGGCCCGCTCGGCGTGATCGCGGCGTTCCTCTGGATCACGCGCGAGCGTCCCTACGGCGTGTGGGCGCCGTGGTGGGGCGTCCTGCTGCTCGTCGCCATCGCGCTGCCGTGGTACGCGGCGGTCGAGCTGCAGAGCCGCGGCTTCCTCTGGTACACCGTCGTGGACAACCACGTCCTGAACCTCGCGCGCCAGCGCGTGTTCCCCGACGAGGACGTGCCCCTCGGCAGCGTGCAGTTCCTCGGCGTCACGCTGCTGGCCTTCCTGCCGTGGGCGGCGGCGCTGCCCTCGGCGCTGGCCCGCGCGCTGCGCCCGCCGTGGCCCGACGCGCAGGCGCGGCTGTGGGGGCTGCTCGGGCTGTGGGTGGTCCTCGTCGTCGGCTTCTTCACGCTGTCGCCCTTCAAGCTGCCGCACTACGGGCTGCCGGCGTTTCCGGCGATGGCGCTGCTGGTGGCGCGCGTCTGGGACGAGTCGATCGAGGCGCTCCCCGGCGCGGTGGCGCCCCGCGTGCTGATCGCGCCGATCGTGGTGATCTTCGCGGCGCTCACCGCCGCGCTCGCGCTCGGCGCGCTCGGCCGTCTCCCGGTGCCGCACGGCGCGCTGGAGAGCGTGGACGTCGCCGCGCGCAACCTGGCCGCGCGCGGGCAGGCGGCGGCGGCGGTGCCGCTCGAGCTCTACCTGCCGATCATGGTCAAGGGCAGCCTGATCTTCGGCCTCGGCACGCTGGTGCTGGCGGTGGCGTGGTGGCGGCGGTCGCCGGCCGCCGGGATCGGCGTGGCGCTGGCCGCGGTGATCGCGTTCCTGCCGATGGCCGGCGAGGGCATGGCGATGTTCGCGCAGAGCCGCTCGGCGCGGCCGATCACCGACGCGCTCACCCGTCGCCTCGGCCCGCGCGACGTCGTCGTCCACGAGGGGCCGCTGGAGGACAGCGGCTCGCTCCTGCTCGCCGTGCGGCGGCCGGTGCACGTGGTGCACGGGCTGCAGTCCAACCTGGCCTTCGGGGCGACGTTTCCCGAGGCTCACGACGTGTTCTGGAGCACCGAGCGGCTGCGCGAGGTGTGGAGCGGGCCGGGCCGGACGTTTCTCGTCTCGACCCTCGATCCCGCCCGGAGCGTCGCCCGGACGCTGCAGCCGGTCCACCTGCTCGCCGAGGGCGGCGGCCGCTGGCT
>JBGQFW010000019.1:0-54913 GCA_041497115.1 Methylomirabilia bacterium | reverse complement strand
TCGAGGCCTTCCGACAAGGCCTGCGCGAGCTGGGTTATGCGGAAGGTCAGAACATCGCCATTGAGTCCCGATTTGCGGAGGGGAAGTGGGGCCAGCTTCCCAGCCTCGCGGCCGAGCTGGTCCGTCTCAAGGTGGACGTTATCGTTACGTATACTACGCCGGCGACACAGGCCGCCAAGCAAGCGACCGGGACGATCCCCATCGTTGTAGCGGCGGTTATTGATCCTGTGGCAGCTGGACTCGTCGCCAGCCTCGCACACCCAGGGGGGAACATCACGGGGTTGTCGCAGATGGTGCCCGAACTGGTCGGGAAACAGTTGGAGGTCCTCAAGGAAGTCGCCCCCAAGATCTCCCGGGTGGCCCTCCTCGGGAACCCGGCCAACGCGGGCAACGCGCCACAGGTGCGACACGCGCAGAATGCGGCCCGGGCATTGGGGATACGGCTTCAATCCCTGGAGGCGCGTGGCCCCGGCGAGATCGAGAGCGCCTTCGCGGCGATGACCACCGAGCGGGCCGGCGCGGTCATCGTTCTCATCGACTCAACGCTCATCGACCACCGAACACGAATCGCAGACCTCGCGGCCCGGCGCCGTCTGCCGATGGTGTCTGGAACGATTGAGACCGCAGAGGCCGGCGGCCTCATGGCCTACGGCCCAAGCGTTCATGACATGTTTCGGCGCGCGGCCGCCTACGTAGACAAGATCCTCAAGGGCGCCAAGCCTGCCGACCTCCCCATCGAGCAGCCGACGAAGTTCGACCTGGTGATCAACCTCAGAACTGCGAGGGCTCTGGGGCTGACGATCCCACAGTCGGTGTTGCTTCGGGCAGACCAGGTGATCCAGTAGGCCGCGGCGGCGAGTCATGGAATCGCGCCACACTTCGGCGGGGTGACGTACGGCGTCGAACTTCGCAGTCGAGCGAGCGGCTTGAGATGCTGACGAAGCCATTCCGTCAGGTCACCGCGCTCGATCCGAGCCGCCGCGAGATCGAGCATGAGACGCTCTTGGTCGTCTACGGAAGCACCGATCTCGGCGCCGTTGAGGACAAGGAAGGTCTCCATGGCAGCGTGACCCACGCGCTTGTTGCCGTCCACGAATGGGTGGTTCTGCACCAAGGAGAAGACGAGCGCCGCGGCTTTCTCAGCCAGCGCAGGATACAGATCGACGCCGGCGAGGGTGGCCTTGGGTTGGGCGATGGCGACAACCTCCGCCAACGTGAGATACCGCATCAGGCGAGACGGCGGTACAGCTCCTCGTTCTTCTGCAGGACGAGCTCGGCGGCTTTCTTGAAGTCGGCGCCTGGGGTCGCCAGGAGGTCCGCGATCGCCGCGCGGGCGAGGTCCTCGGGTGCGAGCCCAAGACGTTCAGCCTCGAGGCGAAGCCGTTCGGCCTGGGCGGCTGAGAGGTCGATCGTGAACTTCATGAACGTACTGTACCGTGCGGGCGCACCGTCCAACAACCCGCTTCAGCGGGCCGACGCCGGCCGCCGAGCGGTGCGTTCGGCCGTCAGAAGGGCCTCGAAGCACCGGAAGTCAGCAGGTCTCTGGCGGGCTCGAGCGCAGCGACTGTCTGTTCGCGCTTCACGGTGGGGAAATCGTCGAGAAACTGGTCCAGAGTGTCCCCGGCGGCCAGGTAGTCGAGGAGATCCGTCGCTGCCGGTGAACTAGCCGGCGACCCCCTCCATCTGCAGCGCGTAGAGGCGGCGGTAGACGCCGTCGCGGGCCACCAACTCGTCGTGGCGGCCGACCTCGGCGATGCGCCCCTCGTGAATCACCACGATCCGGTCGGCGTTGCGCACGGTGGACAGCCGATGCGCGATCACCAGCACCGTGCGCCCGTGGATCAGATCGGTCAGCGCCTGCTGCACCATGAACTCGCTCTCGGCGTCGAGGTCGGAGGTGGCCTCGTCGAGGATGAGGATGGCCGGGTCCTTCAGGAACGCGCGCGCGATGGCCAGCCGCTGTCGCTGGCCGCCGGAGAGACGCACGCCCCGCTCGCCCACCGCGGTCGCGTACCCCTCCGGGCAGGCCTGGATGAAGTCGTCGGCGTGGGCCTGGCGGGCGGCCCGGCGCACGTCGTCGGGGCCGGCGCCGGGGCGGCCGTAGGCGATGTTGTAGTGGATCGAGTCGCTGAAGAGGAACGTCTCTTGCGTCACCACGCCGATCTGCGCGCGCAGCGAGGCCTGGGCGACGTCGCGCAGGTCGTGGCCGTCGATCGTGATGCGCCCGGTCGTCACGTCGTAGAAGCGGGGCAGGAGGTCCATCAGCGTGGACTTGCCGGCCCCGCTCATGCCCACGAACGCCACCACCTCGCCGCGCCGGATCTCCAGCGTGATGTCGCGCAGCGTGGGGTCGGGGGCGCCGGGGTACCGGAACGAGACGTCCTCGAAGCGGATCGTCTCCCGGAAGCCGGGGAGCTGGCGCGCGCTCGGGCGGTCGGCGATCGCCGGCGGCAGGTCGAGGATCTCGAAGACGCGCTCGACCGACGAGGTGGACTGCGAGATCGTGTTCATGATGCGCGAGAGCTGGCGCACCGGCCCGTAGATCAGCGCCAGCGCCGCCGTGAACGAGAAGAAGTCGCCCGGCGTCATGGTGCCGGCGATCACCTGGTGGCCGCCGTACCAGAGCGCGCCCATGATGCCGAAGGCGGCCAGCACCTCCATGAGCGGGTCGGTCACCTCGTCGGTGCGGTGGTCCTTCAGCGCCAGATCGAGCAGGCGGCGGTTGACGCGGTCGAAGCGCTCGGCCTCGTGCCCCTCGCGGCCGAACGCCTTCACGATCTTCATCCCCGAGAACGCCTCGTGCAGCAGGATGTTGAGCTCGGCGATCTTCTCCTGCGAGCGCTTGTTGATCCGGTAGAGGCGCCGCCCGATCGCGCGCACCGCCACCCCCACGAACGGGAAGATGACCATCGCGATCAGCGCCAGCCGCCACTCGCGGACCACCATCACCGAGAGCAGGGCCACGATCATCAGCAGCTGGCGCAGGGTCATGACCAGCACGGTGGACGACACGCGGGCCAGCCGGTTGACGTCGGTGACCACGCGCGACATCAGTTCGGCCGAGTGCAGGTCGGCGAAGAAGGACAGCGGCATCTGCTGGATGTGCGTGTAGAGCGTGCGGCGCACCCCGGCGATCACCCGCTCGCCCACCGCCGCCATCAGGTACGACTGGCCGTAGCGGCCGGCGCCCTTGAGCAGGTAGGCGCCGAGCAGCAGCAGCGGGATCACGCGCAGCATCGCCTCGTCGTGGCGGATGAAGATGTCGTCCATCGCCGGCTTCACCAGCCAGGCGATGGACCCCTCCATGGATGCGACGAGGACCGCCAGGACAGCGCCCACGATCAGGATCGGGACGTACGGCCGCATGAGCGGCAGCAGCCGGCGATAGACGGCCAGCGCCTGTCTCATCGGCGGCCCGCCGTCGCGACCAGTCGCGCGTAGAGCGCCTCGGTGGCATCCACCTTGGCGCGCAGCGAGAAGAGCGCCTCGACGCGCTTGCGCCCGGCGCGGGCCATCGCCTGGGCGGCGGTGGGATCGTCGAGCACCCGCACGATCGCCTCGGCCAGCGCGTCGGGCTCGCGCGGCGGAACCAGCCGGCCGGTCTCGCCGTCCACCACCAGCTCGGGCATGCCCTCGACCGCCGTCGCGACGACCGGCCGCTCGCAGGCGAGCGCCTCGCGGATCGAGCCGGTGATGCCGAGGCCGGCGTAGGAGGCATCCACGACGACGTCGGACGCGGCGAGGATCTGCGGCACGTCGTGGCGATGGCCGAGCACCAGCACGCGGTCGCCGAGGCCGCGGGCGCGCGCCTCGTCGCCGAGCTCGGCGACGCGCGGGGGCGGCGCGCCGACGAAGAGCAGGCGGGCGGCCGGCCGGCGCTCGGCCACGCGCGCCATCGCGTCGAGCAGGTCGCGCCAGCCGCGCCACGAGCGCACGCCGACCTGCGTGATCAGCGCGTGCCCGGCGCGCAGCCCCAGCTCGTGGCGGATCGCGCCGCCGTCCACGCCGGGGTGGAAGCGGTCGAGGTCCGTGCCGGAGTAGATGACCTCCACCTTGTCGGCGGGCACGCCGGCGGCGACGAGGCCGTCCTTGATCGAGCGGCAGACGGCGACGACGGCGTGCACGCGGCGGCTGGTGTAGCCCACCCGGCGGATGCGGCCGACGCGGAAGCTGACGCCGCGATTGAGGACGAGCAGGGGACGCACGCCGAGCAGCGCGGTCAGCATGGTCAGCGTGCGCGCGCGGCCCTTGTGGGCGTGGACGATCTGCGCGCGCTCGCGGCGGATCAGCCGCGCCAGCCGCCAGACGGCGCGGGGGTCCCAGGGACGGCGCATCGGAATCGCGGCGTGCGGGAGGCCGGCCTCGCGACAGCGCGCCGCCCACGCGTGGCTGGGCGGCGTGACCATCGTGACGTGGTGGCCGCGGGCGGCGAGCCCGAGGGCGAGGTCCCGCGCCTGGATCGCCGCGCCCGTGAAGAAGTCCGCCTTCGGGTAGATCTCGAGGATCCGAAGAGGGACGCCCGCCATCAGGCTCCGAAGAACTCCCTGACCGCCGCCGCCACTGTGTCGATCTCCGCCTCGGTGTGGCCGGCGGAGATCGGCAGCGTCAGGATCTCGTCCACCAGCCGCTCGGTCGCCGGCAGCGCCGGCGGCATGAACCGCTCGACGGCGGGCTGCCGGTGGCTCGGCACCGGGTAGTGCACGCCGGTCTGGATGTCGTGCGCCTTGAGGTGGGCGGCCAGCTCGTTGCGGCGCGGCGTGCGCACGACGTAGAGGTGATAGACGTGGCGCGCGCCCGGCCGCTCGGCCGGCAGCCCGAGGGGCAGGCCGGCCAGCGCCCGGTCGTAGCGCGCGGCCAGCGCGCGACGACGCTCGTTCATCGCGTCCAGCCGGCGCAGCAGCACGCGGCCGATGGCGGCCTGGATGTCGTTGAAGCGCAGGTTGAAGCCGACCTCGGCGTGCACGTCCTTGTTGAGGCGGCCGTGGTCGCGCAGCCGCCGGCAGCGCGCGGCGATCTCGTCGTCGTCGGTGACGACCGCGCCGCCGTCGCCCATGACGGTGAGGTTCTTGGACGGATAGAAGGAGAAGACGCCGGCGCGGCCGAAGCCGCCGACCTTCCGCCCCTTCCACGCGGCGCCGTGCGCCTGCGCGCAGTCCTCCATCACCCACACGCCCAGCCGCGAGGCCAGCTCGCGCACGGCGTCGAGGTCGACCGGCTGGCCGTAGAGGTGCACGGGCATGAGACCCACGGTGCGCGGCGTCGCCTTGGCGGCGGCGTCGGCGGGGCTCATCGTGTAGAACTCGTCGGCATCCACGAACACCGGCGTCGCCTCGGCGAAGCAGATCGCCTCGATCGTGGGGAACGCGGTGTGCGAGGGCACCAGCACCTCGTCGCCGGCCTTCAGCCCGAGCGCGCGCAGGGTGAGCCAGATGCCGGCGGTGGCGGAGTTCGTGAGGATGCAGTGGCGGGTGCCGATGTAGCGGGCCAGCTCCGCCTCGAACGCCTTGCACTGCGGGCCGAGGATGTACTGGCGGGACTCGATCGCCGCCACCGCCGCCTGCTTGATCTCGTCGTCCACCGGGGGTCGCGACAGGGGAATCTGCGTCACGTTCACGCTCCTGGTCTGGGCTCGGCCAGTCGCTCGTACCGGCCGCGGAAATAGAGGAGGGGCTCGCCGCCGGGGATGTCGACCCGCTCCACGCGGCCGACGAAGATCGTGTGATCGCCCTCGACGTGCGCGCTGACGGTGGAGCACTCGAGCTGGGCGATGGCGCCCTCGATCAGCGGGAGCCCCAGATCGCTGATCGCGTGCGGCACGCCGTCGAACTTGTCGAGCCGCGAGGAGGCGAAGCGGCGCGAGAGCGCCTCCTGCTCGGCCCCCAGGACGTTCACGGCGAAGCGCCCGCGCTCGCGCAGCGCCGGATAGCTCTGCGACGTGTGGTCCACGCAGACCAGCACCAGCGGCGGGTCGAGCGAGACCGAGGCGAAGGCGCTGCACGTGAGGCCGGTCGGCCGGCGGTCGGCGTCACAGAGGGTGACGATGGTGACGCCGGAGCCGAAGTGGCTGAGAACCTTGCGAAAGTCGTCGGAAGCCAGCACCGTCCTTATTTATCAGGAAGGGTCCGGGAATGCAACATTCCGGCCCCTGCGGTATAGTGTGCCGCGTATGCCCACCGAGCAGCAGGTGATGGACGCCTTGCGCGCGATCAAGGATCCCGACTCCCAGAAGGACATCGTGACGCTGGGGCTCGTGCGCGACGTCGCCGTGGACGCCGGCGGCGTGTCGCTCACGCTGGCGTTCACCGGCCAGCCGCCCGCGACGAAGGCCGCGATGCACAGCATGGCCACGCGCCTGCTCGGACAGCTGCCCGACGCCGGCCGCGTGCAGGTCAAGATGGGGGGCGGCCCCGCGCCGGCGGCCCCGGCGCACGCCCACGCGCACGCCCCCGCGCAGGGGCACGGGCACGCGCCCGCCCCGGGCCCGCCGGCGCCGCCGGCCGAGCTCATCCCCGAGGTCCGCCAGACGGTGGCGGTGTCCTCCGGCAAGGGCGGCGTGGGCAAGTCCACCGTCGCGGTGAACCTGGCGCTGGCGCTCCGGCAGGGCGGCGCCACCGTCGGCCTCATCGACACCGACGTCTACGGCCCCGACGTGCCGCTGATGCTGGGCACGCGCGGCAAGCCCGGGATGTTCGACAACAAGATCCTCCCCGTCGAGGCGCACGGCCTCAAGGTGATGTCCATCGGCCTGCTCGTGAACGAGCGCGAGGCGGTGGTCTGGCGCGGGCCGATGATCCACTCGTTCATCCAGCAGATGCTCAAGGACGTGATGTGGGGCGCCCTCGACTACATGGTGTTCGACATGCCGCCCGGCACCGGCGACGCCCAGCTCTCGCTCTCGCAGGTGCTGCCGCTGGGCGGCGTGGTGATGGTCACCACCCCGCAGGACGTCGCGCTGCTCGACGTGCGCAAGGCGATCGGCATGTTCCAGCGCCTCAACGTGCCCATCCTCGGCATCGTCGAGAACATGAGCACGTTCGCGTGCCCCCACTGCGGCCAGCACACCGCGATCTTCGGCGACAAGGGCGGCCAGCGGCTCGCCGACGAGTACGGTGTGCCGCTGCTGGCCCGGCTGCCGCTCGACCCGGAGACGCGCGTGGGTGGCGACGAGGGCACGCCGATCATCGTGCGGCGGCCGGACTCGCCCCAGGCGCAGGCGTTCCGCGACCTCGCGGCGACGGTGACGACGCGGTTGGCGGAGGTGGGCGCGGTGGGCGCGTTGCCGAAGCTGAGCTGAGCCGCCGGATGGCGGCATCCGACCCGATCGTCCCGATCTTCCCGCTGCCCGACGTCACGTTCTTTCCCCACACGCTGCTGCCGCTGCACGTCTTCGAGGCCCGCTATCGCGTGATGGTCATCGACGCGCTCGAGCGCGACCGGCGGCTGGCGGTGGTGCGGCTGCGGCCCGGCTACGAGGCCGCCTACGCCGGCAAGCCGGCGGTGCATCCGGTGGCGGGGCTCGGCGAGATGGTGTCCTGCGAGCGGCTGGCCAACGGGCGCTACAACATCCTGCTGCGGGGGGAGTGCCGCGTGCGGCTCGAGCAGGAGCTGCCGAGCGACACGCTCTACCGGCTGGTGCGCGCGCGGCGGCTGGCCGACACCGAGCCATCGAGCGACCTGGCGCCCGTGCTGGCGCGCCTGCGCGCCGCCTGCCGCACCCTGCTGGCCGCGCTGTCGCGGCCGGCCGACCTGCTCGACACGGCGCTGGCCGAGGGGCAGCCGTCCGGCGTCATCGCCGACCGCGTGGCGGCCTCCGTCCTGCCCGACCCCGACCTCCGCCAGCGCCTGCTTGAGACCCTCGACGTCACCACCCGTGTGACGGCCGTCGCCGACGGCGTCGAGCGGCTGGTCAAAGAGCTCAAGGGCGGCCGCGAGTGATCGCCCGGCTGGTGCTGGCGCTGGTCTTGGTCGTCGCGGTGGCCTAGGCGGCCGACGCGCGGCCGTGGTCGTGGCTCGGCGTGCGCATCCGCGATCTCTCGGAGACGGAGATGGACGACCTGGCGACGCGCCACGGCATCCGCGAGGGGTTCGGCGTGGTCATCGTCGAGGTCATGGCCGACACGCCGGCCGCGCAGGGCGGGATGCGCTCCGGCGACATCGTGGTGGCCTTCAACGGCCGGCCCATCACCGAGACCCGGCTCCTCCAGCGGTTGATCAGCCAGGCGCCGCTCGACCGCGACGTGCGGCTGACGGTGCTGCGCCCGGCCGGGCGCGTGCCGCTCTCGTTCCGGCTCGTCAGCATGCCGCGGCTGGTGGCGGGAGAGCGGACGGCCGCCGGGTTCGGGTTCGTGCTGCAGGAAGGGGCCGGCCAGTCGGAGCTCGGCGGGCCGCGACCGTCGACCGGAACGCCCGCGGTGACGTTCGTCGCCCGCGGCAGCTCGGCCGAGAAGGGCGGCCTCGTGGTGGGGGACATGATTCTACAAGTCAACGACCGGGCGGTGCTCACCCGCGACGCCGTCCGTGAGGCCCTGAGCGACGTCGCGCCCGACGAGCCGCTTCAGCTCACCGTGCGGCGCGGCGAGGGCCACGTCAATCTGACGCTGCCGGCTCCGGACGAACGCCCGCGGCCGTGAGGCCGCCGGCGAGCTAGCAGGCTGCTGAAAAGGCCGCAGGCTGCTAGCGCGCCGCCGGCGCGCCGAGTGCGAGGCGGCTGGCGTCGAGCGTGCGCTGGACGTGGCCGCCGAGATCGTAGTGGCTCATGCCGGCGCGCTCGACGGGCGCCAGCAGCCGGGCCGCGCGCGCGTGGTCGCCGGCGCCCGCCGCGCGGATGCCCCGCGCGAAGCGCCAGCCGAAGTAGGTGTGGGTCGCCGTGTGCATCCCGGTGATCAGGAGGAACAACCCGAGGCCGGCGCCGAGCGCCTGCGCCACTGCGCCGACGCCGAAGAGATCGGGGGCGACGCCGCGGGCGGTCGCGCCGAGCGCGGCGAGGCCGAGCACGAGCGCGGCCACCGCGCCGACCATCATGTTGTAGGCGTTGAGCCCACGGCGGAACTCCGAGGCGGCCGTCGGCCCGGGCGGCATGCCTCGACGCTAAGCGACCGGCGCGACGGGGTCAAGCGAGGAGGCGGGAGTGCAGGGAACGCTTCGCGATCGGCTGCGCGCGCTCTATCCGAAGACGTCCGGCCGGCGGCTGAAGCAGTGGCTGGAGGGCGGTCGCGTGCGCGTGGACGGCGCGGTCGTCCGGCGCGGTGACGTCGCGGTGGCGTCGGGCGCGCGCGTGGCGCTGGGCGCGCCGCCGCCCCCGCCGTTTCCGGCGCCGCTGAGGCTCGTGCACGAGGACGCCGACCTGCTCGTCGTGGACAAGCCGCCCGGTCTCCTCACGATCGCCGACGCCGGCGAGCGGCAGAAGACCGCGTATCGCCTGGTGCGCGACTGGGTCGAGGCGTGCGGCGGCGCGCGGATCTTCGTCGTGCACCGTCTCGACCGCGAGACCTCCGGCCTGCTCGTGTTCGCGAAGACGCCGGCGGTGAAGCGCGCGCTGCAGCTTCAGTTCGAGAAGCGCACGCCGACGCGCGTGTACGTGGCCCGCGTGGAGGGCATCGTGCGCGACGCCGAGGGGATGCTGCGCTCGCGCCTGGCCGAGGACCGGGGGCTGCGCGTGCGTCCCACGCGCGACGCCGCGCGGGGCCGCGAGGCGATCACCCGCTACCGGGTGGTGGAGAGCTACCGCGACACGACCCTCGTCGAGCTGGCGCTCGTCACCGGCCGTCGCGGCCAGCTCCGCGCCCAGCTCGCCGCCCTCGGCCATCCCATCGTCGGCGATCGCGCCCACGGCGCCCGCGACGATCCGCTGGGCCGCGTCTGCCTGCACGCGACGCGGCTGGGCTTCGTGCACCCGGGCGGGCGGCGCGTCGTGTTCGAGAGCCGCGCGCCGGCGGCCTTCCGACGTCCCTAGCCCCGGCGGCCCTTGGAGCCCCCGCGCCCCTCATCCCTTCACGGAGCCGGACGTCAGTCCGGCGACGTAGTACCTGACGAAGAACGAGTAGATCAGCACCACGGGCAGCGAGCCCAGCAGCGCCGCGGCCATCAGCTGTCCCCAGTAGAAGGCGTCCCCGCGGATCAGCTCGCCCGTCACCCCGACCGGCACGGTGCGGATGGTCGAGGTGTTGAGGAAGAGCAGCGCGTAGAGGAACTCGTTCTGCGCGAGGGTGAACGCGAAGATGCCGGCCGAGAGGAAGCCCGGCGTGCACAGGGGCAGGATCACCCGCGTCATCGCGCGCCAGCGGCTGGCGCCGTCGATCAGCGCCGCCTCCTCCAGCTCCTTGGGCACGGTCTTGAAGTACCCGATCAGCAGCCAGGCGCTGAAGGGCACGAGCAGCGTCGGATAGGTGAGCATCACGGCGCTGAGGCTGTCGCCCAGCCTCATCCGGTTGATCAGGTCGGCCATGGGCACGAACAGCAGCGTCTGCGGGACCAGGTACGCCACCGCCACGCTGATCGCAAGCAGTCCCGAAGCCGGAAAGCGCATCCGCGCCAGCGGATAGGCGAGCATCATTCCGAGCAGCAGGGAGATCACCGTGGAGACGAGGGCCACCAGCATCGTGTTGCCGATCCAGACGAGGAAGTTCGACTCCTTGAGCAGGCCGATGTAGTGCACCAGCGAGGGATGGCGGATCCACATCGGATTCGCCGTCGGATCGTAGAGCTCCGCGTTGGCCTTGAGGGACGTGGCCGCCATCCACGCGAAGGGTAACAGGGCGAACACGAACAGGGCGGCCAGCGGAACCCACAGGCCGAGGAGCCGCCGGGACCAGGTCAGCTCGCCGACCATCTCACGCTCTCCTCACGTACGAGCTCATCGCCACCAGCACCAGCCCCAGCACCGGCACCATGGCGAGCGCGGCCGCCGAGCCCAGCCCCAGCTGACCGCCGCCCATGCTGATGCTGTACGCGTAGGTCGCCATCAGATGCGTGGCGTTGGCCGGTCCCCCCCCGGTCAACACGTAGACCAGCTGAAAATCGAAGAACGTGAAGATGATCGAGAACGTGGTGACGATGAAGATGACCGGCATCAGCAGGGGCAGCGTGACGTAGCGGAAGCGCCCCCAGGTCCCGGCGCCGTCGATGGTGGCGGCCTCCATCAGGTCCACGGGGATGGTCTGGAGCCCGGCGAGGATCGTGATGCCGAAGAAGGGCAGCCCGCGCCACGTATTGACGAGAATCACGGAGACCATGGCGAGCGTGGGGTTGCCGAGCCACGACGGCCCCTGCTTGACGAGCCCGACGAACATCAGCGACCGGTTGATCAGCCCCATGCCGGGGTCGAAGATCCACTGCCACGCCACCGTGCTGAGCACGGTCGGGACGATGAACGGAAGCAGCAGGGCGGCGCGGGTCACACCCTTCATCCGGAAGTTCTGGTGCATCACGAGCGCCATGGCCAGCCCGCCCGCCAGCTTGAGCACGGTGGCCGCGCCGGTGAAGCGGAAGGTGTTCCAGACCGCCTGCCAGAAGATCGGGTCGTGCCAGAGGTTGACGAAGTTTCCCAGTCCCACGAAGGTGGGCGCCTGGGCCACCTGCCGGCTGACGAAGCTCACGTAGACCCCGTAGCAGAACGGATAGCCGAGAAAGGCCAGGAGAAAGAGCAGTGGCGGCGTGAGCATGATCCAGCTGAACACGGCCTCGCGCTCCAGCCACTCCCGGAGCCGGAACGGGCGACGGGCGGACACGGCCTGCGACGCAGGCCGTGCCGCCTCGAGGACCGGGTTCACGCTCACGCGTCGCTACCCGTAGATCTGCTTGAGCCCGTTCACGGCGTCCGCGATGACCTGCTTGGTGGACCCGCCCGTGCAGGCCTTGGCGAACATGTCGATGACGACCCACTTGCTGACGACTTCACCCGCCCTGTGATCGGCCGGCGCCGGCCAGTTCACGAGCCTGCCGGTTTCCAGCACGCGCAGGTCGGGCTTGAACCGCGGCTCCTTGTCCCACTCGGAATCCTTGTCGTAGGCGTGCAGGAACGGGGCGTGGTACATGAACGCCGACCGGTACCAGGCTGCCACCTGCTTGGCGTCCATCAGCCAGCGCAGGAAGTGCTTGGCCGCTTCCGGATCGGGCGTGTGCTTGAAGATCCCGTGCGTGACGGGCACGAGGCTGTGGAAGCGGCCCTTCGCCCCCTTGGGGTTCAGCCCGTGGTCCGTCACCTTGCCCATGTCCGGCAGGTCGCGCTTGGCGGAGATCAGGATGCTCGCCGCGTTGTTGGTGCACGAGATCTGGCTGGTCAGGAACGCCTTGTTGTTGTGGATGTCCAGCCAGCCCACGCAGTCGTCGAGGCAGGCGTCCTTGTAGAGCTTGCGCACGTAGTCCACTGCGCGAGCGGTCTCCGCCGAGTCCAGGTGGATCGTCTTGCCGTCCTTGGCCATCACCTCGGCGCCGTACGACCAGAGCAGGGGCAGGAGCCAGGAGTTGTTGTCCGCGTAGCCGTGCCCCATCGACATGCCGAACGGGTGGCCGGCCTTCTTGAGCTTCGTGCCCGCCTCGAGGAACTCCTCCCAGGTGTCAGGGAACGCGGTGATCCCGGCCGCGTCGAACCAGTCCCGGCGATAGACCATCGTCTGGCCGATGTTGCCGAAGGGCACCGACTTCCACTTGCCCTCCCACACCGAGAGGTTCTTGATCTCGGGGTACCAGCCGCCCTGCTGCTTGCCCACGGCCTCGGCGATGTCGGACACGTCCAGCAGGGCGTCCCGGTACAGCCACTCCTGCTGGACCCAGGCCGCGTCCACCGGCGCCTTGCTCTCCACGATGGAGACCAGGCGCGGCACGGCCGAGCCGCCGGCGGCGACGATCTCGTAGTTGATCTTGATACCCGTTTCCTTCTGGTACTGGGGGATCAGGATGTTCTTGAAGTGGTCGTCGAACTCCTTCACGTACGAGCTCTCGCGCAGGAACGTGATCTGAGTGGGCTTGGCGCTGGCCTTGCGGGGGCGCCAGCCCGCTCCGATGGTGGCGCCGGCGGCGCCGGTCGCGGCGACCTTCAGGAAATCACGGCGGGACGTGGACTCATCCGAGCGGTTACGGGCCATGTGTGACCTCCCCTTGGCAGGCGACATGATCTCCCCAGGATTCGGTGCTGCTCGATCTCTGTGCTCGCGGACTTTAAGACACGAGTCTCTCGACTCCTCCGTCGAGAGGATTGGCCGGACAGTAGGGCCGAGCACGGCGACCTGTCAAGCCCGGCGCGCGGTTGCTGCTGCTGCTACATGAAAATGTCCGGGGGTAACTGCTACGTGAAAAGGTCCTCCCCCTATGGAGACCTTCACGTTGAGCCGAAAGGAATTGCATCGCCCCGGGCTGCTCAAAGCCCTCTGTACCGGGCGCGTGAGCACCCGGCAGGTGGCGACCGCGCTGCGGCTGAGCTTGCGGCAGACCCGCCGCTTGAGGCGCCGATTTGAAGCCCGGGGGGCGGCCGGGCTGGCCCACCACGGACGGGGCCGGCCCTCGCCCCGGCGGCTGACGCTCGAGATGCGGGACGCGGTAACCCAGGCCATGACCACGCGCTACGTCGGCTTGAACGACAGCCATCTCACGGAAAAGCTCCGCGAGGAGCAGGGGCTGCGCCTCAGCCGCGAGTCCGTGCGCCGCCTGCGCCAGCAGCTCGGCCTGGCCCCGCGCCATCGCCGGCGGCCGCCGCGGGCGCGCCGCCGGCGGATCCCCGAGGCCGCCCGCGGCGCCCTGGTCCAAATCGACGGCAGCCCCTTTGCCTGGCTCGGGCCGCGCGGGCCGATGCTCATGCTCCTGGGGGCCATCGACGACGCGACCAGCGAGATCCTGGCCTTGCACTTTCGACCGGCCGAGGACGTCCACGGCTACACCACGCTCTTCCAGCGCCTCTTCACCACGCACGGCCTGCCCCTGGCCATCTACGGCGACCGCCTCAATCTGCTCGTCCGCAACGATCCGCACTGGTCGCTCGCCGAGGAGCTGGCCGGGGCCCAATACCCCACCCATCTGGGGCGCATGCTGCACGACCTCGGCATCGGCTACATCGCGGCGCACTCGCCGCAAGCCAAGGGCCGCATCGAGCGCCTGTGGGCCACGCTGCAGGACCGCCTTGTCAGCGAGCTGCGCCTGCGCGGCATCATCACCGTCGAGGCGGCCAGCGCGTACCTGCCCGAGTTCATCGCGGACTTCAACCGCCGCTTCGGCAAGGCGCCGGCCGCCCCGCAGTCGGTTTGGCGCCGGCCGCCGGCCGACTTGGCGCTCGTGCTGAGCTGCCGCTATCGGCGCGTCGTCGCCCGCGACAACACCGTCCGCATCGGCCCCCGCTGGGCTCAGCTGCGCGGCGCGCGCTCCTATGCCGGCCTCACCGTCGACGTCCGCGAGCTGCTCGATGGCCGCCTCGTCGTCCTCCACGCCGGCACGCTGCGCGCTCAGGCGCCCCCGCCGCCGGGGTCGTTCGTCCTCAAACCCCGCCGCGCCCCCAATGCCGATCGCCGTCTGTCCCGCTCGCCGCCGCCAGCGCCGCCGGCACCACCGCCGCGCACCACCAAAACGCATACCGGGCGCCGGCCCTTGCGCACCCACCCCTGGGTCGCGGCCAACGACCGCAACGTCCGCCTGCACGAACTCAAGACGGGGAGGACATTTTCACGTCGCAGTAAGGGCGGACATTTTCATTGACCAGCGACAGCCCGGCGCGCGGTTGCGCCCTGGGGGGCCTGAGCATACGCTAGCGCGCGCACGATGGCGGGCGAGGACCTCGCGTTCACCTACTTTCCCACCGACTACCGGTGGTCGCACGGCATGCTCCTGCCGCTGGGCGGGGCGCCGTGGCGCGGCGGCGAGATCGGCCAGTCGGTCGAGGTGCCCTACGAGGGGACCAGCCTGCCGGCGCTCTTCGTGCACCCCGCGGGCGCGCGGGAGCGCGCGCCCGCGCTCGTCTTCCTCGACGGCTTCGACGTGACGAAGGAGATCCAGTACTTCACGCGCGAGGAGGGCGGCTCCCATCACTGTCAGGTGGACAACGTGTCCATCGGCGTCGCCTACATGTGGGACTGGCTGGAGGAGGCTTTCGGATGCTGACGCTGGAGCAGGCGACCACGATCGTGCAGACGGCGCTGCGCAAGGGACGCGAGCTGGGGCTGGCCCCGCTGGCGGTGGCGGTGCTGGACGCCGGCGGCCACCTCAAGTCGTTCGCGCGCGAGGACGGGGCGGGGATCGTGCGGCCGCAGATCGCCGTCGGCAAGGCGTGGGGCGCGCTCGGCATGGGGCTGGGCTCGCGCACGCTGGGGCGCCGCGTGGCCGAGCAGGGGCCGCAGCAGCAGGCGTTCTTCGCCGCCCTCAACGCGATGTCGGGCGGGCGCGTGGTGCCGGCGGCCGGCGGCGTGCTGATCCGCGACGCCGGCGGCGGCGTCGTGGGCGCCGTCGGCATCTCCGGCGACGTGTCGGACAAGGACGAGGCGTGCGCGCTGGCCGGCATCGCCGCCGCCGCGCTCGTGGGCGATCCGGGCGCGTAGTAGACTCGTCGGATGATCGTCCTCGGCATCTCGGAGACTCACTGCGCGACCGCCGCCGTCCTCCGCGACGGCGCGGTCATCGGGTGCGCCTCCGAGGAGCGCTTCACCCGGCTCAAGAACGACGCCGGCTACCCGCGCCTGGCGATCGACGCGCTGCTGCGCGAGCTGGGGCTCCACGCCGGGCAGATCGACCTGGTGGCGCTGGCCGGCCGCCGCGCCTACGCGCGCGAGTGGATGAACCGCGTGCTGCACGACGCCGACTACGCGCGCGAGTACTACGGGGTGCGCCTGGACGAGCCCCGGGCCGGCCTGGGCCGCCGGGCCCGCAAGCTGGGCGCGCGGCTCGGCCTCATCGAGCCGGCCCGCGGCAAGTTCGGGCTGAGCGAGGCCGAGCGGCTGGGGCTGGTGACCGGCCACCTCGGCCTTCCCGCCGAGCGGATCGTCACGCTCGATCACCACACCTGTCACGCCGCCGCCGCCTACTTCGGCGCGCCGTTCACCGGCGACCCCGCGCTGGTGCTCACCAACGACAACTCCGGCGACGGTCTCTGCGCCACCGCCTCCAGCGGCCACGGCACCGCGCTCACGCGTCACGAGGCGGCCCCCAGCGCCCCCGGCTCGCTCGGGTCGTTCTACTCGTTCGTCACCCTGCTGCTCGGCATGAAGTTCGGCGAGCACGAGTACAAGGTGATGGGGCTGGCGCCCTACGCGCAGCCCCGGGCCGTCGAGCAGGCGATGGCCGACCTCGGCGCCGCCTTCGGCCTCGTGGAGGACACCCCCGCACACTTTGCCTGGCGCCGGCGCGGCGCGCGCTACCGGCTGCTGGCGGAGGCGACGCTCGGCGCGCGCTTCGACGCGGTGGCGGGCGCGGCGCAGAAGATCGTCGAGGACACGCTGCTGGCGTGGGCGCGCCTCATGCGCGCGCGTTACGGCGGCGAGCGGCTGGCGCTGGGCGGCGGCGTGTTCATGAACGTCAAGGCCAACATGTTGCTGGCCGGCGAGGAGTGGGTGCGCGAGCTCTTCGTCTTCCCCTCGTGCGGCGACGAGTCGAACGCGATCGGGGCCGCCTACCTCGGCTACCTCGACCTGTGCGCGCGGGCCGGCGTGGCGGGCGCGCCGGCGCCGTTCGGTCCCGCGTACCTGGGCCCCTCGATCGACGACGCCGAGGTCGAGGCGCTCGTGCGGACGCGGGATCTCGCCGCGCGCCACCGCGTGAGCGAGCCGGAGCGGATGGAGGAGCGCATCGCCGACCTGCTCGTCGCCGACGGCGTGGTGGCGCGGTGCGCGGGGCGCATGGAGTTCGGCGCCCGCGCCCTCGGCAACCGCTCGATCCTCGCCAACCCCTCCGACCACCGCGTGGTCGGCCTCATCAACCGGATGATCAAGAACCGCGACTTCTGGATGCCGTTCGCGCCGAGCGTGCTGCGCGAGCGGGAGGGCGACTACCTCGTCAATCCCAAGGGGCTGGCGTCGCCCTACATGATGCTGGCCTTCCCCACCAATCCCAAGCGCCGGGACGAGATCGTGGCGGCCACGCATCCCCAGGATGGGACCGCCCGCGCGCACATCGTCGACGAGGCGTGGAACCCCGGCTACCATCGGGTGATCCGCGAGTTCGAGCGTCGCACCGGCATCGGCGCCGTGCTCAACACCTCCTTCAACCTGCACGGCGAGCCACTGGTCGGCTCGCCCGCCGACGCGGTCGACACGTTCGAGCGCTCGGGGCTGCCCCACCTGGCGCTCGGCCGGTTCCTGATCTCCAAGAAGTAACCCGCGGGCGGTGCGGGGGAGGCGGGCGATGGCCCAGCTCTACGACGAGATCGGCCGCGACTACCGCGCCTACCGGCGTCCCGACCCGCGTATCGCCGCCGCGATCCTCGCCGCGCTCGGCGCTGCCGACACCGTCGTCAACGTGGGCGCCGGCGCCGGCTCCTACGAGCCGGCCGATCGCCGCGTCGTGGCGGTGGAGCCCTCGCTGGCGATGATCGCCCAGCGCCGGCCGGGCGCCGCGCCGGCCGTGCGGGCATCCGCCACGCACCTGCCGTTCGCCGACCGCGCCTTCGCGGGAGCGCTGGCCGTCCTCACCGTGCACCACTGGCCCGATCGCGCGCGCGGCCTCGCCGAGCTGGCGCGCGTGGCGCGCGAGCGCGTGGTGATCGTCACGTGGGATCCGGCCAGCACCGGCTTCTGGCTGGTGGACGACTACTTCCCTGAGATCGTGGCCGTCGATCGGCCGATCTTTCCGACGGTGGCCGAGCTGCGCGGCGTCCTCGGCGCGGTCGAGGTCCGCCCGCTGCCGGTGCCGCACGACTGCACGGACGGGTTCCTGGGCGCCTACTGGCGCCGCCCCCACGCGTATCTCGATGCCGGCGTGCGGGGGGCCATCTCGACGTTCTCGAAGATCGACCCCACCGCGGGGCTGGCCCGCCTGCGCGCCGATCTTGCCGACGGCGCCTGGCGCCGCCGTCACGGCGGCGTGCTCGACGCAGACGCGATGGACCTCGGGTATCGGCTCGTGATTCGCGCGTTCTGAGCGCCGCCCCTCGTCCTCACCCGTTGAGTGGTCGCCATGCCGCGCCCATGACGCCGTTCGTCAGCCCGCGCCGATTTGGCGTGCCAGGATGCGCGGAGCTGGGGTAAACACCTGAGAATTCATGCCGGGAAATTGCCCGGTTTGTGGCACCCGGGTTGCTCCCCTCCTGGCCGGGACGCCTGCGATCACGCGAGCGGGCCGCCCGCGGGGGGATGTCATGCGCACGCTCGAACGGGCCATCTGGCTTCTGCTTCCGACAGTCGTCCTCGGGTCGTCGCTGGCGATCACCGCATCGGCGGAGGAGACTCGCGCCGGCGTCGTCACCCGGCTCGAGGGAACGGCGACGATCGCGCGCGCCTCGCTCACGACGCCGCGCCCCCTGCAGCGCCGGGACGACGTCTACCTGCACGACCAGATCACGACCGGCGACGACTCGCTGGCGAAGATCCTGATGGGCGGCAAGGCCCTGCTCACGGTGCGTGAGCGCTCGCTCGTGCGGATCACCGAGGTGCCCGGGGTCACGACGGTTGCGGTCAGCGGCGGGCGCGCGCACATCGTCGTGATCCACGAAAAGATGAAGCCCGGCGAGGTGGTCGAGATCCGCACCCCGAACGCGACCGCCGCGATCCGCGGGACGATCGTCGTCACCGAGGTCGACCGGCAGGGCGGCGAGACGCGCTCGACCATCACGGTGCTCCGTGGCCTGATCGACGTCACGCGACTGGACGACGCGGGCCAGCCCGCCGGGCCGCCGGTCAGCGTGAGCGCCTTCCAGCAGATCGTCGTGAGGGGATCGCGCCAGTCGCCGGTGTTGCCGATCACCCCCAAGTCCGCCGCGCGCATGGCGAAGGGCTACAAGACCGAGCTGCGCACGGTGCCGACGGCGCCGGTGGTGGTGCAGTCGCAGGTGGATCAGGCGCTGCAGCAGGTCGCCGACATCAAGGGGACGACGACGGACTCCTTGGGCGGCGGCAACACGAGTGGCGACGGCAAGGGCAACGACAAGACGGCTAGCAATGGCAACGGCGGCAACAATAGTGGTGGCAACAACGGCGGCAACAGTGGGAGCGGCAACAGTGGTGGCGGTACCGGCGGCGGTGGCAGCACGGGCGGCGGTGGCAACACGGGTGGCGGCACCGGCGGTGGCAGCACCGGCGGTGGCGGCAGCACCGGCGGCGGTGGCAGCACGGGCGGCGGCGGCAGCATCGGCGGAGGTGGCAGCACCGGCGGAGGTGGCAGCACCGGCGGCGGCGGCAGCATCGGCGGCGGCACCGGTGGCACTGGTGGCGGCGTCGCGGGTGGCGGCGGCGGCGGTTCTACCGGTGGCGGCGGCTCCAACGGTGGCGGCGGCAACGATCGCATCGCCGGCGGGATCGGTGGAGGCGGTAACGGCGGCGGTAACGGCGGTGGGAACGGCGGCGGCAACGACCGCGGCAACGGCGGCGATCGTGATCGCGGCAATCGCGGTGGCGGTGGCGGCGGCGGCGGCGTCGGCAGGGGCGGCGGCCGAAGGTAGCCGACCGACCGCGCTGGCGGGGTGAATCGAGGGGCACCACGGCTCCGCCGGGGTGCCCCGAGCGCATGGGGGGCATGGGGGGCCATCTCGGGGCCCCCCATTTCGTTAGTACCCTCGGTGGCGGTCTACCACATGTAGGAGCGGCCGGCCGGCCAGCCAGCGGGCCAGGTTGTCGTTGAAGACCGGCGCCATCTCCTCTGCAGTGCTCGGCCCGGCGATGTGCGGCGTGATGACGACGTTGTCGAGCCCCCACAGCGCGTGCTCAGGCGGCAGCGGCTCGGTGGCGAAGACGTCGAGGACGGCGCCGGCGATGCGACGGGCGGTGAGGGCCTCCAGCAGGGCCGCCTCGTCCACCACGGGGCCGCGGCCGATGTTGATCAGCCACGCCCCCGGGCGCATCACGCCGAGCGCGGCGGCGTCGATGAGCCCCCGGGTCGCCGCGGTGAGCGGCACCACCACGACGACGAAGTCGGCGGCGCTCAGCGCGCGATGCAGGTGGGCGCCGCGGTGGACGCGATCCACGTGCGGCACCCGGCGCCCGGAGCGGCTGACGCCGACGACGTGCATGCCGACCGCGCGGGCCACCCGCGCGATCTCGCCGCCGATGTCGCCGATGCCCACCAGCGTGAGGGTGCGGCCGCGCAGTCGCCCGGTCAGGACGCCGTCGAGCCAGCGGCGCTCGCGCTGCGCCGCGCGGTAGGTCTCCATCCGCTGGGTGACCCACGAGCACCAGCCCACCACGTACTCGCTCATCCACGAGCCGAAGACGCCGGGCGCGCGGGTGACGAGCACGCGCCGCCGCAGGTCGGGGCCGAGCGCCCAGTCCACGCCGGCGCCCATCACCTGCAGCCAGCGCAACCGCCGGGCCTTGCCGAACAGCGCCGGCGGCAGTCCCCAGCCGTAGACGACGTCGGCGTCGGCGATGCGCGCGGCCGCCTCCTCCTCGGTGGCGCAGGCGTGGACGGCGACGTCGCTGCCCCGCGGCAGGCGGATCAGCTGCGCGTAGGCGGCGGCCTCGTCGGGGTGGTAGACGAGCACGACCGGTCGCCGGGGCGGCCGCCGGGCGCGGGCGGCGGTCATCGGGCGCCGGCGGCGGCGAGCAGCGCGTCCTCGGCGGCGAACTCCACCGGGCGCTTGTCGAGCGCCTCGCGCCGGTACCACTCGAGCGTCTGGGCCAGTCCGGCGGCCAGGCTGTGGCGCGGCCGCACGCCGAGCTCGGCCCGCACCCGCGTCGTCGTGTACACCGCGTGGCAGTCGTAGACGAGGTTCTGGCCGAACGGCACCGGCGGGCGGTCCGGCGCCGCCGGGACGGGCACGAGCGTCACCGGCGTCTGCATGACCTCGGCGATCAGCTCGACGAAGGCGACCTGGGTGATCGTCTCCTCGCCGGTCACGTTGTAGCTTCGCCCGAACGCCGCGCGGTTGCCGAGCATCGCGGCCATCGCGTCGGCGAGGTCGGCGACGTGGCCGAACTGGCGCAGCCAGCCGCCGTCGCCGGGCACGAGCACGGGCCGCCCGCGCGCCAGCCGGTCGAAGAAGAACGTCTCGTTGTTGCGCGTGTTGAGCGGGCCGAACACATGGGTCGGCCGGACGATCGTCGTCGGCAGCCCGCGCGCGCGGTGACGCTCGAGCAGCACGTCCTCGCCGGCGATCTTGTTCTTCGCGTACTCGCCCCAGTAGAGGTTGCGCGGCGTCTCCTCGTCGAACGGGATCGGCCGCGCGTGGTCGTACACCCGGCCGGTGGAGACGAACAGCGCGTGGCCGACGGCGGCGGGCGCGTCGAGCAGCGCGGCGACGTCCTCGCCGGTGGTCGGCGCGTAGGTGACGTCCACCAGCGCGTCGAACCGCGCCCCCGCCAGCGCGCGGGTGAGCGCCGCGTGGTCCTTGCGATCGGCGGTCACGCGCTCGACGCCGGCGGGCAGCCGCTCCGGCCGGCGGCCCCGGTTGAGCACGACCACCTGGTGGCCGTCGCGCAGCAGCGCGCGCACCAGGTGCAGGCTGATGAACTCGGTGCCCCCGGCGATGAGGACCCGCACCTCAGCCGATCGACACGGCGACGCAGGTGGTGGTGCGCGTCACGCCGTCGATGGAGCCGATCTCGTCAGTGACGAGCCGGCCGATCAGATCGAGCGTCGCCCCTTCGACCTGGGCGATGAAGTCGTAGGGGCCGGTCACCGCGTCGAGGTGGGCCAGGGTGGAGCCGCGGCCGGTGATCCGGCTCAGCTCCTTCTTCACCGACTTGGTCTTGCCGGGCGCAGTCTCGATGAGCACGTACGCCTTCATGCCGCGGCGGGCGGCGCTTTTCGTGGCCATGTCAGCCTCCCTGATCGGCTCAGCGCCGGGTGGTGCTGAGGAAATTGGCGAGCGTGGAGCGGAACCACGCCGGGCGCTCGACGAGGCGTGCGCCCTCGAAATCCACGCGGGTGCCGCGCTCGTCGGTGTGGTTGGCGGGGTCGAAGCGCGCGGTGAGCTTCGCGCGCCGGCTCCCCAGTCGGAGCGTCAGAGCCTCGCCGGCGCTCTCGTCGCCGAGCCGGGCGACGATCACGAACATCCCGGCGGCGTCGGTGTCGCCGAGGTAGGAGAAGCCGGTCTTGTCCCGGATCAGCTCGACCGTCTGGCTCGGGCGCGGCTTGCCCGCCGTGTCCTTGACGTAGCCGAGCACGGTGTAGCGATAGTAGACCTCGTGCTCGGCCCACGCCGGCGTCGCCGCCAGCGCGCCCACCACCGCGAGCAGCACGAGGACGCGTCTCACCCGGCAGAGTCTAGCAGATGCTTCTGCAGCAGCGTGCGGTGGCAGCGCTGGGGATCGGCGCAGCCGCACAGCAGCGTGACGGGACCCCGGCGGGCCAGCGCCCGCACCTCGGCGAGGGCGGCCTGCGCCTCGGGCCGCCGCAGCCCGGCGCGGTAGCGCGGCCGGTACTGCGCCCACGTGATCTTGCCGTCGAGATAGGCGCGCAGCAGCGGGATGATCGGCGCCAGCTCGCGTAGCCACACGTCCACCTTCTCGCGGCGGATCCCCCGCGGCCAGTACCGCATGATCAGCACGCGCGTTCCCTCGCCGGGCGCGGCCGGGTCGTAGATCCGCGCGGTCTTCACGCGGAGGGGCGTGAGCCGTCCGCGCGCCACGCTCACGCTCGGCTCCTCGGCCCGGGGTAGCCGTCCCAGGTCAGCCGCGGGCCGTCGGCGGTGAAGCCGGCCTCCACGAACGCGGCGAACGCCTCGCTGCCGCGGACGGGCCGGCCGTCCCAGCCGAGGATCTCCAGCCGGCGCACGGGGCGCTGCGTGAGCGGCCGCTCCATCGGCGCCTGCAGCGCCCGCACCGTGCCCGCCAGGTCCACGGCCTCGAAGCCGGCCAGCGGCGTGAGCTCGCGGCCGTAGTTCTCGGCCAGCGCCACCGGCCGGCCGGCGCGGACGATCAGCCAGGCGTGGGGCAGGCGCGCGACGGACAGGCGCGTGCCGTCCCGGCGCGACAGCGGCCACGTCCGGCCCCAGAGGTTGGCGGGGTCGGCGAGGTTCACCAGCACGTGAGGCTCGGCCCGGCGCGGACTTGCGGCCAGGTCGGTCAGCGATTCCTCGAGCGCGTACTGCTCGCCGGAGAGCCCCTCGACGAAGTAGCCGCGCACGACCTCGCCCCCATACTCCATGCGCAGCAGCGTGTGGCGGAGCGTGGACCAGTCGCCCCGCGCCAGCTCGCGCGTGAGGACGCCGTAGCGGGCGAGCAGGAGGTGGGCGCGCGCCTCGTCGCGCTCCTCGGGCGAGAGCGGGTCGTCCTCGGCCACGGCGCTCCAGCGGCCGACCGGCGGCAGGTGGGCCAGCACGCCGCGCGCCTGGCCGCGGCGCGGCCGCCGGCGGGCCGGGGCGCGCTCGCCGGGGCGCGGCGCGGTCCCGGCGGCGACGATCGCGCTGAAGGTGTCGGGCGTCGCCAGCCCGGCGCGGAAGAGCCGCCACAGCTCGGCCTCGACCTGCGCCGGCTCCAGGCCGGCGCCGCGCGCGAGGTCGCGCGCGAACGAGGCGCCGCGCAGCTGCAGGTGCAGCAGCACGTTCTTGGTGCGCGGGTCGAGCTCGGTCTGCCCGCCCGTCTCGCGCAGCCATCCGAGATTTTCGCGCAGGGCGAGGCCGACTCGCAGGCTGCGCTCGGGGCCCGGCTCGAAGACGGTCCACACGATCTCGCCCGAGAGGCCCAGCCGGTCGAGCCACTCGCGCCGGTAGTCCTCCACGCGCGCCGGCAGCAGGTCCTGCTCCCACACCTTCACCGGGAAGTCCTCGCCCTGCAGGAGCTCGAGCGCGGCGAGCACGCCGGGCGGGCCGACCAGCCGGTGCTCGGGATGGAGGTGATGGCGGCGGAGCAGGAAGGCGGTGAACTGCTCGGCCGTCGCCACCGGCCGCGGGAGGCGCCGAGCGTGCACCTGGCGGCGCTGGATCTCGTCGAGCACTGCGATGTGGATATATTCCTCCTCCCGCATGAAGTTTCCACGGCGGAGCACACCCCGGGTGACCAAGCGCTCCAGCGCCGGCTCCATCTCCGTGGCGCTGAGCCCATAGCGTTCGGCCAACGACTGCGCGGTGAGGGGGCCGCGGGTGCGCAGGGCGCGGAGGGCGATGCGCTCGAGGCCCGCCTCGGTGGCGAGGCCGGCGTAGAGGGGGGCGTCGGGCGCGGGGATCCACGCGTGGCGGGCGCCGAACTCCACCAGGGCGATCCGGCGCTCCGCGACCAGCGCGGCGATCAGCCCGTCGGCGTCGCTCACCACGCGCGCGGCGATCTCCTCGCGCGTGAGGTCGCCGAGGTCGTCGAGGATCGCCGCCAGCTCGTTGGCGTCGCGCGCGCGGCGGTCGGGGGCGGTCTTCTGCAGCTCGGCCTCGACGGCCGCCACGATCTCGGGGGCGAGCGGGCCCGGCGCCACGCTCCACGCCTTGCGCATGACGACCGTGTCGGCCCTCCGCTCCTCGGCGTGACCGGCGTCCAGGTACGCCCAGTCCCAGGCCAGCAGCAGCGGATAGACGAACGGCGAGGGCACCGGCGTGTCCACGTGCCGCGTCCACATCTCGCGATCGTGCAGCCGCTCGAGCAGCCGCTTGAGCCTCGGCACGTCGAAGGCGTCGTTGAAGCACTCGCGCAGCGTCTCCGCCACGATCGGGAAGTCGGGCTGGCCGCGCACCGCCTCCAGCAGCGCGTCGGCCTTGAGGCGCTGCAGGTAGGCGGGGGTGCGCCGGCCGCGGGTCATGCGCGGGATGAACAGCGCGCGCACGGCGGCGTGGCGGAAGCGGGTGGCGAACAGCGGCGAGCCGATCAGCGCCTCGCCGAGCAGCGTGTCCACGTCCTCGGGCGCCACCAGCGTCACCAGCCGCTCGGGCGGCGGGGGGACCTGGCCGGGGGCGAACGACAATAGAATTCCGTCGTCCACATGGCTGGCCTCGGCGAGCAGGCCGAAGCGCCGGCGCACCTGCTCGCGCAGGGCCATGCCCCACGCGCCGTTGATCCGCATGCCGAACACCGAGTGGATCATCGCGTGGCGGCCGCCCATCTCGTCGGGGAACGACTCCACCACGATGCCCTGATCGTCGGCGACGCCCTGCAGCACCTCGCCCGCCTTCACGAGCCACGCGCGCATGGCGGCGGCGGCCCGCGCGTCGCAGCCGCACTCGCGCGCCGCCCACCCGGCGAAATCGGGGGCGTCGAGCCGGTCGGCGGCGTCGCGGCGCAGGCGGCCGACGGCGACGCCGAGGTCCCACGAGCGCGAGGGATGCTCCCCCTTCCAGAAGGGGATCGTGGGCGACATGCCCTGGGCATCCTCGACCAGCACCCGGTCGGCGCGGACCTTGGCGATCTTCCAGGCGTGCGAGCCGAGCAGGAACACGTCGCCGGGCAGGCTCTCGGTGACGAACTCCTCGTCGAGGGTGCCGACCTTCAGGTCCGTCTCGGCCACGTAGACGTCGTAGAGGCCGGCGTCGGGGATGGTGCCGCCGGCGGTCAGCGCCAGGAAGCGACTGCCGCGCCGCGCGTGCAGCCGGTCGTTGACGCGGTCCCACAGGATGCGCGGGGTCACGCCCTTGACCTCGGTAGGCAGCGGCTCGGCCACCGCGCGCACGACCTCGCGGAACGTGTCGACGGTCAGGCGGCGGTACGGCGCCGCCCCGGCGAAGCGAGCGTACAGCGCGTCCACCGCGATCGACTCGGCGGCGACGGCGGCGACGATCTGCTGGGCGAGCACGTCGAGCGGCGCCTCCGGCATCGCGACGCGGTCCAGCCGGCGCTCGCGGATCGTGCGGACCACCGCGGCGGCCTCCAGCAGCTCCTCGCCCTTGGTGACGACGAGGCGGCCCCGCGAGGTGCGCGAGAGCAGGTGACCGGCGCGGCCCACGCGCTGCAGCGCCGCCGCCACGTTGCGCGGCGACTGCACCTGCACGACCAGGTCGATGGCGCCGACGTCGATGCCCAGCTCGAGCGAGGAGGTGGCCACGAGCGCGCGCAGCTCGCCGGCCTTGAGGCGGTTCTCCGCCTCCAGCCGCGCGCGGCGCGACAGCGAGCCGTGGTGGGCGGCGACGCGACCGTCCGCGATGCGGTCGTTGAGGTCGCGGGCGAGCCGTTCGGCGGCGCGGCGGCTCTGGGCGAAGACGAGCGTGGTGCGGTGGGCCTGGACCAGCTCGGCGATCTGCTGGAGCGCGGCGTCCCACACCGTGTCGCTCGTCGCGGTGAGGAAGTCGTCCACCGGGGCGACGACCTGCACGTCGAGGTCGCGCGCGAAGCCGGCGTCCACCACGACCGGCTCGCCGCCGCCGGCGCCGGTGAGGAACGCCAGCGCCTCCTCGATCGGGCTCACGGTGGCCGAGCAGCCGATGCGCTGGGGGCGGGCGCCCGGCTCGTGCTCCGCCACGAGCGCCTGCAGCCGCTCGAGCGAGAGCGCCAGGTGGGCGCCCCGCTTGTTGGCCATGAGCGCGTGGATCTCGTCCACGATGACGAAGCGCGCCCGGGCCAGCGCGGGCCGGAAGCCGGCGCTCGTGAGCAGGATGTACAGCGACTCCGGCGTCGTGATGAGCACGTGGGGCGGTCGCCGGGTCATGGCCTGGCGGGCGGCGGCCAGCGTGTCGCCCGTGCGCACCGCCACGCGGATCTCCGCCGCGTCCAGCCCGTCCGCTGCCGCGGCGGCGCGCAGGCCGGCGAGCGGCTCGCGCAGGTTCTTCTCGATGTCGTTGTTCAGCGCGCGCAGCGGCGACACGTAGACGACGTACACCCGGTCCTCGAGGCGTCCCTCGAGACCGAGGCGGTGGAGATGGTCGAGCGCCCACAGGAACGCCGCCAGCGTCTTGCCCGATCCGGTCGGCGCGACGATCAGCGTGTCGCGGCCTGAGGCGATCGCCTCCCACCCCTCGCGCTGCGGCCGCGTGGCCTCGGCGAACGTGGCGGCGAACCAGCGGCGGACGAAGGGGAGGAACTCCGGCATCCCGGTCATTGTACCCGGCCGGTGGAGTACCCTGTCGCCGTGGGCGGGGACGACGCGGAGGTGATCGTGGTCGGGGGCGGCCCCGCCGGCGCGCTGGCCGCGCTGACGCTCGCGCGGCGCGGCATCGCCGTGCTGGTCCTCGACCGCAAGCGCTTCCCGCGCGACAAGCCGTGCGGCGGCGGCATCCGCCACGGCGTCTACCGCCGCTTTCCCGACCTCGCCGAGCGGCTGCGCGCCCGCGTGGCCATCCACGAGGTGCGGCGGGTGCGAATGGAGTCGCCGGCCGGCCACACGGTGACGGCGTCGCGCGACACGCCCCTCTATCTCACGATGCGCCGCACCGAGCTCGACGCCGCGCTGCTCGCCGAGGCGCGGGCGGCCGGCGCGCGCGTGCTCGAGGGCGCCCGCGCCGACGGGGTCGAGCGCGGGCGCGCCGGCGTCGTCGTGCGCTGCGCTGACGGCCGTGGCTTCGCCGCCAAGCTCGTCGTCGGCGCCGACGGCGTCAACAGCGTGGTCGCGCGCGCGGCCGGGCTGACGACGGGGTTCCCCGACGCGGCGCTGGCCATCGACACGATGGAGGAGACGCCCCTCGACGAGCTCTCGATGACGGACCCCGAGACGATGTACGTCGCCTACGGCTACAAGGGGCGCCCGGGCTACGGCTACGTGTTCCCCAAGCGCGACTGCGTGGACTTCGGCGTCGGCTACCTGCTGCCCTTCTACAAGCGCGCGCTGGCGGGGCCGCCGTACCCCCACCACGCGCGGTTCCTCGACGACGTCGTCGCGAGGGGCGTCGTGCGCGGGCGCTCGAACCCGGACAACTTCAAGGCGTACCGGCTGCCGCTGGGCGGCCCGCTGCCGCGCACGTACGGCGAGCGCGTCCTCATCTGCGGCGACGCCGGCGGCTTCGTCAACGCCTATACCGGTGAGGGGATCTACCACGCGATGGTCACCGGCCGTCACGCCGGCGAGGTCGCGGCCGACGCGGTGATCGTCGGCGACGGCTCGGCGGCGCGCCTGGCCGAGTACGAGCGGCGCTGGCGGGCGGAGATCGGCGTCGAGCTGGCCGACTCGCTGCGCATCCAGCGCCGCCTCTTCGCCAACCCCGCGCTGGCCGACGCGATCATCCGCGCCGCCGCGCTCGACGCGCGGCTGTGCCGGCTCTTCGCGCTGGTGGCGCTCGGCGAGGCCAGCCTGCGCCACCACCGCCTGGAGATGGCCGCCCGCTTCCTCCTCGCCCGCCTGCGCGGTAGATTCAAGAGATGAAGAAAGAACCTCATGGCCATCGATCGCGAGCATCCGAGACGCTGGGGGGTGCGTTAGGGGGGAGCGGCGCGCTCCCCCCTAACTAAAGCTGATGAGCCATCGATCGCGGGCATCGAGACGCTGGGGGGTGCGTTAGGGGGGAGCGGCGCGCTCCCCCCTAACTAAACATGAACGTGGTGATAGTCGGCGGCGGACCGGCCGGCCTCTACCTCGCCATCCTCATGAAGAAGGCCGATCCGGCGCACGAGGTCACGGTGCTCGAGCGCAACCGCGCCGACGACACCTTCGGCTTCGGCGTCGTCTTCTCCGACGCCACCCTCGACAACTTCCGCGAGGCGGATCCCCAGACGCACGCGGCGATCACGCAGGCGTTCGCCCACTGGGACGACATCGAGATCCACTACCAGGGCCAGGTGCTGACCTCCACCGGCCACGGCTTCGCCGGCCTGTCCCGCCGGCGGCTGCTCGATATCTTACAGACGCGGGCCGCCGGGCTGGGCGTGACGCTGCGCTGGCAGGTCGAGGCGGGTGACCCGGCCCTCTGGGCGACCGCCGACCTCGTCGTCGCCGCCGACGGCGCGAACTCGTGGGTGCGGCAGCGCTACGCGCGCCACTTCCAGCCCGAGATCGACTGGCGCCGCAACCGGTTCGTGTGGCTCGGCACCACGTTTCCGTTTCCGGCCTTCACGTTCATCTTCAAGGAGAGCGAGCACGGCCTGTTCCGCGTGCACGCCTATCGGTACGAGCGGCAGCACTCGACGTTCATCGTGGAGTGCACCGAGGACACGTGGCGGCGGGCGGGGCTCGACGAGGCGGGGGAGGAAGATACCGTCGCGTTCGTCTCGGCGCTCTTCGCGCGCGAGCTGGACGGCCACCCGGTGTTGAAGAACCGCTCGCTCTGGCGCGGCTTCCCCACCATCCGCAACGGCCGCTGGCACCACGACAACATCGTCCTCGTCGGCGACGCCGCCCACACCGCGCACTTCTCCATCGGCTCCGGCACCAAGCTCGCCATGGAGGACGCCATCGCGCTGGGCGGGGCACTCGGCGAGCACCGCGATGTGGGACGCGCGCTGGCCGCCTACGAGGCGGAGCGGCGACCGCAGGTGGAGGCTCTGCAGCGGGCGGCGCAGACGAGCCTCGAGTGGTTCGAGCAGACCGAGCGCTACGCCGGCCGCCTGGAGCCGGTGCAGTTCGCCTTCAGCCTGCTCACGCGCAGCCTGCGCGTCACCCACGACAACCTCCGCGCGCGCGACGCCAAGCTGGTGGCCACGGTGGACGGCTGGTTCGCCGAGAAGGCCGCGCGCCAGAGCGGCGTCGCGGTGGCGGCGGCGCCGCCCCCGCCGCCGATGTTCACGCCCTTCCGGCTGCGCGAGCTGGTGCTGCCCAACCGCGTCGTCGTCTCGCCGATGTGCCAGTACTCGGCCGAGGACGGCACGCCCGGCGACTGGCACCTCGTGCACCTCGGCAGCCGCGCGGTCGGCGGCGCCGGCCTCGTGATGACCGAGATGACCGACGTGAGTCGCGAGGGGCGCATCAGCCCCGGCTGCACGGGGATGTACCGGCCCGAGCACGTGACCGCGTGGAAGCGCATCGTGGACTTCGTGCACGCCGCCAGCCCGGCGAAGATCGGCCTGCAGCTCGCGCACGCCGGCCGCAAGGGCTCGACGCGGCGGCTGTGGGAGGGCGGCGACGAGCCGGTGCCCGAGGGCAACTGGCCGCTGATCTCGGCATCGCCGCTGCCGTACTTCGCCCACAGCCAGACCCCGCGTGAGATGGACCGCCGCGACATGGACCGCGTGCGTGACGAGTTCGCGCGCGCGACCGCCATGGCCGTCGAGGCCGGCTTCGACCTGCTCGAGCTGCACTGCGCCCACGGCTACCTGCTGGCCTCGTTCATCTCGCCGCTCACCAACCGGCGCGGCGACGCGTACGGCGGCGCGCTGGCCAACCGGCTGCGGTTCCCGCTGGAGGTGTTCGACGCCGTCCGCGCGGTGTGGCCGGCGGCCCGGCCGATCTCGGTGCGCCTCTCGGCCACCGACTGGAAGGAGGGCGGCCTCGAGCCGGCCGACGCCGTCGAGGTGGCGCGCGCGCTCCGGGCCCACGGCTGCGACGTCGTCGACGTGTCGGCCGGGCAGACGGTGCCCGATCAGGCGCCCCGCTACGGCCGGCTGTTCCAGACGCCGTTCAGCGACCGCATCCGCCACGAGGCCGGCATCCCGACGATGACGGTCGGCGCGGTGGCCTCCTACGCCGACGTCAACTCGATCCTCGCCGCCGGCCGCGCCGACCTGTGCGTGCTGGCCCGTGCCCACCTGTGGGACCCGTACTGGACGCGCCACGCCGCCTGGGAGCAGGGGGTCGAGCTGCCGTGGCCACCGCAGTACCGGCCGGTGACGACCTTCACGCCGCGCGCGCGCTGAGCGCGGGCGGACGGATCAGCGCGCGCGCTTGGAGGGGGAGTCGGCGCCGCGCGCGGTGTCGGAGCGCAGGAGCCAGGCGTGCAGCCGCGCCAGCAGCACGCTCGGCTTGAAGGGCTTGGTGAGGTAATCGGTCACGCCCGCGTCGAAGCCGATCGCGGTGTCGGCGGCGTCGGTGCGTCCCGTGATGAGCACCACCGGCACCTGGGCCAGCCGGGGATCGGCGTCGGCCCGCAGCGCGCGACACACCGCGAGGCCGTCCTGACCCGGCATCATCCAGTCGAGCACGATCACGTCGGGGTGCTCGGCGCGGGCCAGCGCCAGCGCGGTGTCGCCGTCGCGCGCCGACAGGACGCGGAACCCCTCCGGCTCCAGCGTGTCGAGCAGGACCGCCATCACGTCGGCGTCGTCGTCGGCGACCAGGATCGTCGCCTCGCGCCGCGTCGCCGCCGGCTCGCGCACGGTCGCCACCGCGTCGGCGGCCGCCGCCGGCGTCTCGGCGCCCGGCCGCACCACGACCAGGTACTGCCCCTCGGCGGCGGCGAAGATCTCGGGCGCGCCCGGACGGCCGGCCACGCGCTGGCGACAGCGGGCGACCAGCGCCTCCACCGCGCGGTCGTTGCGCAGGGGGTCGTGATGGAACAGCGCCAGCCGCTTGACGCGGGCCGCCACCGCGAAGTCCACCGCCCACTCGGCCGGCGTGTGGCCCCACGAGAGGTGCTCGGGGTATTCCGCGAGCGTGTACTGGGCGTCGTGGATGAGGAGGTCGGCGCCGGCCATCCACTCGATGTGGCGCTGGTCCTCGACGTGCACCGGCAGGCTGTCGGCGCCGAGCGGGCTCTCGGAGTGATGGCGCGAGTGCGGCTCGTGGTCGGTCGCGTAGACGACGGCGACGCCGCCCGCTTCCAACCGGTAGCCGAGCGCGGGCGCCGGATGGTTCAGGTAGCGCGTGACGACGCGCACGTTGCCCAGCTCGAACACGCCCTCGGTCAGCTCGTGATACCGGATGGTGGCGGCCAGCTCGCCGAGCGGGACCGGGAAGTACGTGTACTGCATCTGCCCGGCGAGGACCTCCTCCAGCGTGCGGCCGCGCTGGCTGGGCGCGTAGATGTCCCACTCGTTGCCGGCCCGGAACAGCGGCAGGAAGAAGGGCAGCCCCTGGATGTGATCCCAGTGGGTGTGAGAGATCAGCAGGTGGCCGCGCACGGGCTCCGGCGAGGCCGCCACGATCTGCTGGCCGAGCTCGTGGGCGCCGGTGCCGCAGTCGAGCACGATGAGCGTATCGTCGGCGCGCACCTCGACACACGAGGTGTTGCCACCATATCGCACGGTGCTGGGCCCGGGCTTGGCGATCGAGCCGCGCGTGCCCCAGAAGCGAACCCGCATGTCGCCCTCCACGGCGCTTCCGCAACCGGGTCGATCCTATGGTATTCCAGCCACCCCGCGTCCCGTGCAGAGTTTAGGGGTCGCTCAGGCAAGCCCCATCTGGCGCTGGATCGCGCGGGCCAGCGGGCTGAAGGGCGACTCCAGCTCGCCGACGATCGAAAAGTGGTTGTGACCCGTCATGTCGAGGAGCTCCACCGGGCAGCCGCGTGCCTGCCACGCCGCCGCGAGGTCGTCGCTCTGGCGGTGGTACTCCGGTCCCTCGTCGCCGCCGACGGCCAGGAGCAGCGCGCCCGCGCGCGGCGGCGCCAGCGTGACCGGACTGTTGCGGCGGGCCGCCTCGGGCGTGAGGCCGAGGACGTCGTTGAGGTAGCAGAGGCGGATTGGCTCGAGATCGTAGAGGCCGCTGATCGCGCAGCCGCCCTTCACGACGTCGGCGGGCGCGCCGAGCGCCGGCCAGTCGGTGGCCAGCAGCATCGCCACCAGGTGGCCGCCCGCCGAGTGGCCGGAGACGAAGATCCGCGCCGGATCGCCGCCGAGCTCGCGCGCGTGGGCGTGCACCCACGCGATCGCCGCGCGGCACTGGCGCACGAGCGTGTCCATGTCGATCGTCGGGATGAGGCCGTAGTCGATCACCACCGTGGCGGCGCCGGCCGGCCGCAGCGCGCGGACGACGAAGCTGAAGTCGGCCTTGTCGAGGCGGTGCCAGTACCCCCCGTGCACGAACACGTGGACCGGCGCCGCCCCGGACCGGCGGCCGGGAAGACGTCGAGGCGCTCGGCGTGATGGGCGCCGTAGGGGACGTCGAATCGCATCGGCAGCTCAGCCCGCGCGCGGGCGCTCTGAGCACCGTAGCGCGCGACCCAGTCCAGCGCGTCCTTCACCTTCGCGCGGTTGTCGTACTCGGCGTCGAGCGCCGCACGGTCGTAGCCGCGGAACACGGGTGGCATCAGATCAGCCTCCTCAGGAACTGCGCCTTGTCCATCCGCCGCCGGACGGTCTCGGCGTGGCGCCGGTAGGCCCCGCTCGGCGCGTCCGGGCGCCACGTCGCCGGGCTCGGCAGGATCGCCGCCAGCAGCGCGGCCTCGTCGTCGTCGACATCGGCGGCCGGCTTGTCGAAGTAGCGCCGGCTCGCGCTCTCGACGCCCCACACGCCGGGGCCGAACTGGACGACGTTGAGGTAGAGCTCGAGGATGCGCCGCTTGCCCAGCGTGCCCTCGAGCTGCCAGGTGAGGATCGCCTCGCGCGCCTTGCGCAGCGGGTCGCGCGAGGACGACAGCCACAGGTTCTTGGCGAGCTGCTGGGTGATGGTGGAGGCGCCGCGCGGCCGCTCGCCCGTCTCCAGCGCGTGCGTCAGCGCCCGCTCCATCTCACCGGTGTCGAAGCCGTGGTGAGAGAAGAAGTTGATGTCCTCGGCGACCAGCACCGCCACCTTCAGGCTCGGCGAGATCGCGCCGTAGGGAACCCACGCGCGCTCCACGCGGTGGCTCCGGCCGGCCGCCCGCGGGGTCGCCTGCGAGCGCTCGATGAACGAGGTGGTCGCGGGCGGCCGCCGGGCCAGCGCGCCGACGGCCGGCCACGTCCACGCCTCCCACGCCAGCCAGAGGACGACGAGGAGCGCGACGACGAGGAGCAGTGTGCGGGCGCGCCGGTTTCGCCGCGACATGCGGCGTGATTCTAGCAGAGCCCCCGCGGATCAGGCGCCGCCGGCCAGCGCGAAGCTGAAGAGCAGCATGGCCAGCACCACCGCGGCGATCGCCGCGTAGCTGCGGTCCCCCGCGTGCCAGAAGGCCGGGATGGCGGCGGCCACGCCGACGACGGGGGTCGCCAGCAGCGCGACGAGCCCCAGCGCGGTGACGGCCAGCGGCTCGGGCGGCCGCTGGGCGAGCGCGCGGCGCACGTCGGCGAGCGAGGTGAACACGTCCACCGCGCGGCCCGCCTCGCGGTTGTGCACGACGCGCACGATCTCGCGCGCGTGCGGCTGCCCCTCGACGGTGTAGATCACGAGCCCGGCGAGCACGAGCCCCACGCTGAGCAGCCCGCCCCACAGGAGGATGCGGCTCACCAGCCGCTCGACGGCCCGCACGCCGTTCACGGCAGCCCGATCCCGAGGCCGCGCAGGATCATGGAGATGGCCAGCCAGCCGAGCACCGGCAGGAACGCCTTGCGCACCGTCGTGTTGCGCAGCCGCCCCATGAGCCGGGTGCCGAGCGCGGCGCCGACCATGACGCCGACGGCGACCGGCGCCGCCAGGAGGGGATGGATGTCGCCGCGCGCGAAGTACACGCCGGCGCTGGCCGCCGAGGTGATGCCGATCATGAAGTTGCTGGTGGCCGTCGAGACCTTCATCGGCAGGCGCATGAAATAGTCCATGGCCAGCACCTTGAACGCGCCGCTGCCGATGCCGAGCAGGCCGGAGAGCAGTCCGGCGCCGAACATCGCGGCGAAGCCGCGGCCGACGTGGGTCGCTCGGTACTTCACCTCGCGATCGAGGGCGACGTCGTAGTAGCTGCCCTCCAGCTCGAAGCGGAGCGCGAGCGGATGGGCCTCCCCCATCTCCGGCACCTCCACGTGGAGCTGCCGCAGCGTCGTCACCGTCGAGTACGCGAGGGCGAGGCCGAGCAGGAGCTGCAGCGCCCGGATGGGGACGATCCCGGCCAGCGCTGCGCCGACGAGCGCGCCCGCGACGGTGGCCAGCGTGAGGAAGAGGCCGATGCGCACGTTGCTGAGGCTGGTCCGGAGGTAGGTGGCGGCGGCCCCGCTCGAGGTCGCGATGACCGAGATGATGCTGGCGCCCATCGCGTAGCGCAGATCCACGCCGTAGAAGAGCGTCAGGATCGGGATCAACAAAATTCCGCCGCCGAGGCCGAGCACGGCGCCGGCGCCGCCGGCGACCAGCGACGTCCCGAACAGCGCGGCGATGAATGCCAGCGGGCTCACGACGCCGCCCGCCGGCCCACCCGCAGCGCGGTGCCGTCCAGCCGGCGCACGAGCTCGCGCGCGTGGGCGACGTAGAACGACCGGAAGAACCCGATGTCGGCGGCGCACCCCAGCCGCCGGCGGTCGCGGCGGAACAGCTGCTCGCCGACCCACTCGACGAGCGGCCCGTAGCGTGTCTGGCGCTCGCGCGTGACCGCCTCCCACACCACGCGCGCGTCCTCGTCCACCGGCGGTCCCCCGACCCACGCGACCGGCGCGTCGGCCGGAACGGCGGCCGGCGTCGACCCGATCCTGACAGGCTGCTGCATCGCGTGCCTCCCATGGCGATGGATGCGCTTCGCCGACCGGGCGGAGCGCGCGAGCCGAACCGGGGAGGACACTAGGCGCGCGGTGGGACGAACGGCAGACGGACGAGCGGCGAGGCTGCCCGCGGCGGCTCCCCCGCGGACACGAGCGCGACGCCGACGACATCGGGACGGAACGCGGGCGCGGCCGTGGCGCCGGCGGGCGCGCGCGAGGCGCGAGAGGGCTGGTGATGCAGCCCGGGCGAGGCCGAGAGGCCGTCGCCGGCGAGGGCCAGCGCCGGCGTCACCGCCAGCGCGAGCAGCACCACGATCACGAGCATCCGGCGCATCGCCATCGCAGCCACAGTCTACCCCGAAGCCGGCGCGTCGGCGGCGGGAGGCGCCCACGACGGAGCGCTCAGGCGGCGCCTGCCGTCGGCGGTTAGTTGGACGCCGGGCGCCGTCACGTCCTGGCGGTCCCAGAGCTTGCACGTGACCTGCTTGTGGTGCTGGTCGAGCCCCTCGCAGTAGTTGGTGAACTCGCAGCGGCGCACGAGGTGACCCCGGCCGAGACGGATCTTCCTGAACCAGTCGGGATCGGCCAGCGTCTGGCGCGCGGCCGCCACGAAGTCCGCCTCGCCGCGGGCGAGGATCCCCTCGGCCTGGTCGAACGAGAAGATGCCGCCGCTGGTCACCACCGGCGTGGCGTGGCCGGCGGCCCGCACGGCGGCGCGGATCGCCCCCGCCAGCGGCACGTTGCGCCCGAACGGCCCGCGCTCGTCGGAGAGGACGGTCGGCATGCACTCGTAGCCCGAGCGCCCGGTGTAGGGATAGACCGCCTCGCCCACCTTGGGCTGGCGCGCGTCCTCGAAGCGGCCGCCCTTGGAGATGGAGAGGTAGTCGGCGCCGGCCTCGGCGAAGCGCCGGCCGAACCAGACGGCGTCCTCGGGCGGGCTGCCGCCGGCGACCACGTCGTCGCCCAGGTAGCGGATGCCGACGACCCAGTCCGCGCCGACGCGCCGGCGCACGGCACCCAGCACCTCCAGCGGCAGGCGCGCGCGGTGCTCGCGCGGGCCGCCGTAGCCGTCGTCGCGCGTGTTCAACCGCGAGAGGAACGACGCCATCGTGTAGGCGTGGGCATAGTGCAGCTCGACGCCGTCGAAGCCCGCCTCGCGGGCGCGGCGCGCCGCCTCGGCGAAGAGGCCGGGCAGCGTGCGGGGCAGATCGCGGATCCACGGCAGGTGGGTGTCCCCGACGCGCTCGCGATGACCGTAGTCGAGCGCCTCGAGCTGGCGCGCGGTCAGCACGCTCTCGACGAGCGCGCGCTCGTGGGCGAGCGCGTCGAGGAGACGCTGGCGCAGCGCCGCCTCCGGCGCCGCCAGCCAGCCGTCGTCGGCGGCGGCCGCCGCCAGGCGGCGGCGGAGCGGCGCGTCCACCTCGAGGAAGCGCAGGAAGTACTTATCTGGCTCGGGGCGCCGGCGCACGGCGAGGAAGTCGATCGCCTGGAGGAACAGGCGCGTGCGCCCCTCGCTGCGCTCGCGCACCGTGGCCACCAGCCGGCGCAGGCCGGGGAGGAACCGGTCGTCGCCGACGCGCAGGAGCGGGCCGCTGGCCACGTCGCGGATGCCGGTCGCCTCCACCACCAGCACCCCCGGCTGCCCCTCGGCGAAGCGCGCGTACCACGCGAGGACGTCCGGGGTGACGAGCCCATCCTCGGTCGCGCGCCACGGCACCATGGCCGGCACCCACGTCCGCTCGGCGGCCTCGAGCACGCCGATGCGCGCGGGCGAGAACCAGCGCGAGCGCCGCGCCTCCTCGGCGGTCGGCCAGCGCACCTCGGGCAGGCGGTGGCGGATCCGGAGACGCTCGACCGCCGCCGTCATGCCAGCGCGGCGACGCCCTCGATCTCGATCACGCAGCCGTCGGCGGCGTCGAACAGGTCGCGGGCGCCGACGAGCGTCATGGCCGGGAAGTGCTTGCCGAAGTACTCGCGGTAGACACCGCCGATCTCGCGCTGGCGCGCCTTGTAGCCGGCGACGTCGAGGACGAAGATCGTCAGCTTCACGATGTCGGTCAGGTCGCCGCCGGCCGCGCTCATGACCGCCTGGAGGTTGCGGCAGACCTGGCGGAACTGGGCCACCACGTCGCCCGCGCCGACCACGTGGTTGGCCTCGTCGCGCGCGACCTGGCCGGCGATGAAGACGAGCCGGCCGCGCTTGACCTCGAAGCCGTAGGAGAAACCGGCCGGCTTGGGCAGCGTGTGCGGCAGCACCGCGGTGATGTGGTCCTTCATGGCTCCCTCCCCAGGGGCGTCGCGCCGTCGAGCATGACGGCCTCGCCGTTGGTGGTGTCGTCACGGACGAGGCGGACCGCCGCCTCGGCGACCTCCTCGGGCTCGATGAGGCGGCCGCCCGGGTTGAGCCGCGCCAGCGCGGCCACCGCGTCCTCGAGCGAGCGGCCCGTGCGTGCCGCCACGTTGCGGGCGCCGCTCCACACCATGTCGGTGGCGGCGAAGCCCGGGCAGATCGCGTTCACGGTCACGCCCCGGCCGCTCACCTCGGTGGCCAGCGCGCGGGTGAGGCCGACCAGCGCGTGCTTGGAGGCGGTGTAGGCGGTGACGTAGGGCGAGCCGTAGAGCCCGGCCAGTGAGGCGATGTTGATCACGCGCCCCCAGCCGCGCTCGAGCATGCCGCCCAGCACCGCGCGCGTCAGAAGGTAGGGGCCGGTGACGTTCACGCGGAAGTGGCGCTCCCACATCTCGGGCGTCGTCCGCGCGAACAGCGCCGACTCCGCGATCCCGGCGTTGTTCACCACCACGTCCACCGCGCCCACCTCCGCGGTCGCGCGCGCGACGGCGGCGTCCACCGACGCCGCGTCCGTGACGTCGAGCGTCAGCGCCAGCGCGGCGCCTCCCGCCGTGCGGAGCTCGCCGGCCGTCGCCTCGAGCGGCTCGCGCGTGCGCGCCGCCACGACGACCGCCAACCCCTCGCGCCCCAGCGCCAGCGCGATCGCCCGCCCGATCCCACGCCCTCCACCCGTCACCAACGCCACCCGCATCGCCACCGCCTCACGTTAACACGCGCCGTCACCTCGACCCCGGGGAGTCGGGCCGACGTGGGTGGCGCTGGCGGTGGGGTCTGTGGGGCCCGTTCCCGCCGTGTGTGACCGCGCGCTAGCCGGCTGCTGAAAAAGGCCCAGGCTGCTAGGGGCTTTCGATGCAGAAGAGGAAGAAGAGCGGCCGCATCGTGGTGTCGTTCGGATCGTTGAGGCAGCGGGCGCGCGGTACCTGGCTCTGGCGGGGCGGCGTCTGGTACGCGCTCGCGCAGCCGGTGACGGCGGCGAGGAGGACGAGGGCGATCAGCCGTCGCAGCCAACTCACGCGCGCCATTTTATCGTCCGCCGCCGCCGCTCGGAAGGTGTATATAGCGGACGCCATGGCGCGCGGATTTGCGAAGAGCACGCTCGGCGCGGCGGTGGAGCGGCTGGCGCCCGCCACGACGGTGCTGCTGCCGACCGGCTGCGGCGAGCCGCGCGCGCTCGTTGCCGAGGTCTGCCGGCAGTCGTCGCGGCTGCGCGACCTCACGCTGCTCGGCGGCATCCACCTGGGGGACTACCCGTGGGCGCGGCCGGAGCACGACGCGCTCCGCTACGCCACCTGGCACATGTCGCCGCGGCTGGAGGACGCCCGCCGGCGCGGCCGCGTGGAGTACGTCCCGATCCGCTACTTCGACGTGGTCACCGAGCTCGCGCGCGGCGGCCGCTGGGCGCCCGATGCCGTGCTCGTGCACACCGCGCCGCCCGACGCGCACGGCTACCTGAGTCTCGGGGTGGCGGTGAGCGTGACGCTGCCGGCGGCGCGCACGGCGCCGCTCGTCATCGCCCAGGTGAACCCCAGGATGCCCCGCGCGCGCGGCAACGGCTGGCTGCACTGCGGGCAGGTGGACGCCTGGGTGGAGGTGGACGAGCCGCTGGTCGAGTATCCGCCGCCGGTGATCGGCGACGTCGAGCGCGCCATCGGCCGCCGCGTCGCCGCGCTCGTGCCCGACGGCGCCACCGTGCAGGTCGGGGTGGGCGCGATTCCCCAGGCGGTGCTGGAGGCGCTCGGCGGCCATCGCGACCTCGCGCTGCACTCGCTGCTCGTCGATCCCGCCGTCACGCTGGTCGAGCGCGGTGTCGTCACCGGCGCCCGCAAGCGCGTGCATCGCGGCCGCATGGACATCGGCGAGGTGATGGGCACGCGCCGGGCCTTCGACTTCGTGCACGACAACGACGCCGTCAACATGGAGCCCTCGTCGTGGCTCCACGACCCCGAGGTCGTCGCGCGCATCGAGCGCTTCGTCGCCATCAACTCGGCGCTCGAGATCGACCTCACCGGCCAGGTCACCGCCGAGAGCCTCGGCGGCCGGCAGGTGGCGGGCATCGGCGGGCAGTTCGACTTCGTGCTGGGCGCCTCGCGCTCGCCCGGCGGCGCCTCGATCATCGCGCTGCCGTCCACCGGCGGCCGCGACGGCGCGCTGTCGCGGATCGTGGCGCGCCTGGCGACGGGCGCGGCCGTGACGACGCCGCGCTTCCTGGCCGACTGGGTGGTGACCGAGCACGGGGCGGCGAGGCTCAGAGGGCTGTCGGATCGCGCGAGGGCCACGGCGCTCGTCGCCGTGGCCCATCCGCGGTTCCAGGGGGAGCTGGAGCGTGCGCTCGCTATTTCTTAGCGGCGTCGATCTTCGCGAAGATCTCCTCGTCGGTCGGGAAGCGGTAGGTCTCCTGGTTGGTGTACGCCGTCGCGTCGTCGATGTCGACCTCGAAGATCCCGCCCGCGCCTTCCTTCAGGCGGGCGGTGATGCCGTACTTGCTCTTGATGGAGGCCTGCAGACTGGAGGCCTGGGGGAGATAGTTTCACTCCCCGCAGTACAGGATCTCGATGTCCATCGCCCCACCTCCCCCCGCTCGGATTGGTGCTGCCATTGTATATGAGGCGTCTTTCACGGCGTGAGATTCGATGCGGGCCCTGATCGACACCGACCCGGGTATCGACGACGCGCTCGCCCTGCTGTACGCGTGGGGCTCGCCCGGGCTCGAGCTGGCCGGCCTCACCACGGTGGCCGGCAACGTCGAGGTCGTCGACGCGACGCGCAACCTGTTTCGCCTGCTCGCCCTGCGCCGGCCGCGACCGGAGCCGCCCGTCGCGCAGGGCGCGGCCCAGCCGCTGGCCCGGCCGCTGGTCACCGCCCAGGGCTACCACGGCGCCGACGGCCTCGGCGACCTGCCCGACTGGCCGCCCGTCGCTCCGGCGCTACCGGCGATCGACGCCGCCGACTTCATCCTCGAGGCGGCGCGCGGCGGCGGCGAGCCGCTCACGCTGATCGCGCTGGGGCCGCTCACCAACGTCGCCCACGCGGTCACGCGTGGCCACGCCACGCTGCGCCGGCTCGCGCGTCTCGTGGTGATGGGTGGGGCGGTGGACGTGCCGGGCAACGTCACGCCGACGGCCGAGTTCAACATCCACGTGGATCCCGAGGCGGCCGCGCGCGTGCTGGAGGCCGGCCTGCCGGTGGACCTGGTGCCGCTCGACGCCACGCGCCAGGCGGTGCTCCCGCGCGCCGCGCTCGCCGCTGCGCTGGCGCGGCGGCCGGGGCCGGTGGCCGCGCGTATCGCCGCCTTCACCCAGCGCGGGTTCCGCGTGGACGAGGCGCGCGGCACCGCCGGCCTGGTGCTGCACGATCCGCTCGCGGTCGCTGCCGCGCTCGATCCGACGCTGGTCGAGTGGGAGACGGTGCGCCTCGTCGTCGGCGACGGCGGCGAGACGCGCCGGGCGGCCGGCCCGCCGAACTGCCGCGTCGCGGTCCGGGTGCAGACCGCGCGCTTCCTGACGACCTTTCTGGATCGGCTGTGCCCCGCGTCCTAGTCGTCGGCTCGGCCAACGTGGATTTCACGGTCGCGGTGGAGCGGCTGCCGCGGCCCGGCGAGACCGTCACCGAGGGCACGCTGCTGGTCGCCCGCGGCGGCAAGGGGGCCAACCAGGCGGTGGCCGCGCGGCGGCTCGGCGCCGACGTGCGGCTGATCGCCTGCGTCGGCGACGACGCCTCGGGGCGCGAGATTCGCGAGGCGCTCGCCGGCGAGGGCATCGGCGTCGAGGCGCTCGCCACGACCGCGGCGGCGGCGACCGGCACCGCGCTGATCGTGGTGGACGCGCAGGGCGGCAACCAGATCGCCGTCGCGCCCGGCGCCAACCGCGCGCTGGCCGTCGCCGACGTGGACCGACGGGAGGCCGATTTCGCCTGGGCCGAGGTGGTCGTGTGCTCGCTGGAGGTCCCGCTCGACACGGCGCGGCGGGCGCTCGAGCACGCGCGCCGCCACGGCGCCCTCACCGTGCTGAACCCGGCGCCGTTCCCGGACCGCGGCCTCGACTTCCTCGCGCTGGCTTCATGGCTGACGCCCAACGAGCACGAGGCGGCGCGCCTGTGCGGCCTCCCGGTCCCCGACGTCGACGGCGCGGCCCGGGCGTCGGCGGCGATCCGGGCGCTCGGCGCCGCGCGCGTGGCGATCACGCTGGGCGCTCTCGGCACGCTCGCCGACACGCCCGAGGGGCGCGTGCACACGCCGGCCTTCGCGGTCACCGCGATCGACACCACCGGCGCCGGTGACGCGTTCAACGGCGCGCTGGCGGTGGCACTGGCCGAGCGCGCGCCGCTGCCCGCCGCGCTCCGGTTCGCCAACGCGGCGGGGGCGCTGGCGTGCACGCGGCGCGGCGCCCAGCCGGCGATGCCGCGCCGGGCGGAGGTCGAGGGGTTGCTCAGCTCCTGACGGCGCTCACCGCGGGCGGTTCAGCGCGGGATCCGCGCGCGCAGGGCGTCCACGCGCGCCAGCGCCGCGCCCACGACCTCGGGCGCGAGCCGGCCGTCCTCGAGGGCGCGCCGCAGCGCGTCCACCGCGACGCGGGCCGCCGAACGGCCGTCGGGCAGGGGATCGTCGGCGATGAGCAGGACGTCCACGCCGGCGGCCACCGCCAGCACCGCGGCCTCGTCCAGCCCGTAGTGCTGCTCGATCGCGCCCATGCGCAGATCGTCGCTCACGACCACCCCGCGCCAGCCCAGGTCGCCGCGCAGCAGGCCGCCGACCGTCGCGGCCGAGAGGGTGGCGGGGTATCGACCGTCGAGGCGGCGGTTGAAGACGTGCGCGGTCATGACCGCGTCCGTCCGGCCGTCGGCCAGCAGCGCCCGATAGGGGGCGAGCTCGATCGCCGGCCGCGCCGTGTCGGTGACGTCCACGAACCCCAGGTGCGAGTCGGTGAAGCTCGAGCCGTGGCCGGGGAAATGCTTGAGCGCGGTCAGCAGGCCGGCCGCGTGCATGCCGGCGAGGTACGCGCGGGCGTGGGCGATCACCGTCGCGGGATCGGCGCCGAAGCTGCGCCCGGCGCCGACGATCACCGGGTTGGCGGGGTTGTAGCCGATGTCCACCACCGGCGCCAGGTTCCAGTCGATGCCGGCCCGGCGCAGGCGCGCGCCGATGCGGCGCGCCTCGAGCTCGGTGACGGCGAGGTCGTTGGTCTCGCCGAGGTCGCGGTGGGAGAGGGTGTCGGTCCAGCCGGCGGCGCCGCCCAGCCGCATGACCCGCCCGCCCTCGGCGTCCACCGCCACCAGCGGCGGGCGCCCGGCGCAGGCGCGCGCGCGCATGGTGATCCATGCGGTGAGGCGCGCGACCTGGTCGGCATCCACCAGGTTGCGGCTGAAGAGCAGGACGCCGCCGGCGCGCGTCTCGCAGAGCAGCCGCTCGAGCTCGGCGTCCCCCGCGCCGGCGGTCCCGTTGAACCCCACCAGCAGCAGGTCGCCGAGCCGGTCCACGACGGGAGCGAGACGCGCGGCATCGGGGGGCGCCACCGTCCGGCATCCGGCGACGGCGACAACGGCGAGGAGGGCGGCGGCGAGTCGGCTCGTTAGGGTCCCACCGCCGCGACGAGCCGGCGCACCCGCTCGGGATCGACGGGCTCGCGCACGTCGCCGTCGCGCTTGAGCGCGGTACCGACGATCAGCGCGTCGGCGATCGAGAGGAGCTCGGGCGCGGTCTCCGGCGTCACGCCGCTGCCGACCAGCAGCGGCACGTCCGGCACCGCGCTGCGCACGCGCTTGAGGTCCTCGATGGGCGTGGCGGCGCCGGTGGCCTGGCCGGAGACGACGAGGCCATCGGCCAGCCCGCGGTGGGTGAGGTCGCGCGCGTGCTGCTCGAGGTCCACCGGCGCCAGGGGCACCGCGTGCTTGCCGCCAACGTCGGCGAAGATCGCGATGTCGGCGCCGAGCAGCCGGCGATCGCGCAGGGTGCCGTAGGCGTCGGAGTGCACGAGCCCCTGATCGGCGACGACGGTGCCCGCGTGCACGTTGACCCGGATGAAGCGGGCGCCGACCGCGCAGGCGATGGCGAGGGCGGCCCGCGCGTCGTTCTTCAGCACGTTGATCCCCAGCGGCGCCTGCGGCAGCGCGCGACGGATCTCGAGGGCGACGGCGGTCAGCGCCGCCACCGTGGCGGGCTCCACGCGGCCCGGCGTGAACGGCGCGTCGCCGTAGTTCTCGATCAGCAGCGCGTCCATGCCACCCTCGACGAGCGTGCGCGCGTCGGCGACGGCGGCGACGATCACGCGCTCCATGGAGCCGTCCCAGCGCGGGCTGCCGGGCAGCGGAGCGAGATGGACCATTCCGATGAGACGCATACGACGCTCGCGATTGTAGCACGCGTGATCGGTGGACACGCCCGCGAGGCCGCGGCTATAGTGGCCGGCGTCGTCACCCAGGAGGATCCCATGGGCTACCAGACCCTGATCGTCGAGCGCACCGGCGCGCTCGCCACCCTCACGCTCAACCGCCCCGACGCGCGCAACGCGATCGACCTCACGATGCGCCACGAGATCGTCGCCGCGCTGGACGAGATCGAGGCCGACGAGGCGGTGCGCGTGCTGATCCTCACCGGCGGCGGCGGCCATTTCTGCGCGGGCGGCGACGTCAAGACCATGCGCGCACGCCGCAACACCGCCGCCGAGGGGCGGGGCCGCGTGCAGCTGCTGAACCGGATGGTCCTGCGCCTGGTGGATTTCTCACGGCCGACGATCGCGATGGTGGACGGCTTCGCCGTCGGGGCCGGGACTAACCTGGCGCTGTGCTGCGATCTGGTGGTCGCCTCCGACCGGGCGAGGTTCGGCGAGCTGTTCAACAAGATCGGCCTCGTTCCCGACGGGGGCGGCACCTGGCTCCTGCCGCGCCTCGTCGGGCTGGCGCGGGCCAAGGAGCTGATCTTCACCGGCGAGGTGTTCGACGCCGCCGAGGCCGCGCGCATCGGCCTGGTCAACCGCGTGGTGCCCGCCGGCGACCTGGTGCGGGTCACGCGCGCGCTGGCCGAGACGATCGCCGCCGGCCCGCCCGCCGTGCTACGCATGGCCAAGCACATGGTGAATCGCGCGGCGACCGCCGACCTGGCCGGCGCGCTCGACCTCGAGGCGTACTCGCAGGGCATCGCCATCGCGGCCGACGACCATCAGGAGGGGCTCGCGGCGTTCTTCGACAAGCGCCCGCCCAAGTTCACGGGCCGCTGAGCACGCCGGCTGCCTAAGCCCGCGCGCTAGTTCTTCGGCGTGGGCTCGGGCGCCGGCGTGACCTCGGGCGTGGGCGCCGCCGGCTCCGATGACCCGGTGCCGGGCGCGGGCGGCCCCGGCGGCGGCGCGATCTGCGGCGGCAGCGGGCGCGGACGCACCGGCGGACCTCCCCGTGGCACCGGGCGCGCGGGCGCCAGCGGTCGCGCCGTGCCTGATCCTCCCGGTGGCTCCGGGATCACGACGGGCGCCGGAGTCGGGGCGGCGGGCGGCGCCGGTGTCGCGGGCGCCGGGCCGGGCGGCGGCGAGGGCGTCGTCACGGCTGGTGACGGCACCGCCGACGCGGGCGGGGGCGCGGCGGGCGTCGGCACCAGCGGCGGCGCGGCAGCGGGCGGCACCGCGGGTGTCGGCAGCACCGGTGGCGCGGAGGGCGGCGGCGCCGCGGGCGTCGGTGGCACGCCACTCGATGGCCCCGGCGCGGGAGCGGGTGCCGGCGGCACGGCGCTCGGCGCTGGCGGCGGCAGGCTCGGCGGCGCGGGCGCCACCGGCGCGCTCGGCGCCGTCACCGGCGCGGGCGCGGTCACCGCGGGCAGCGCAGGCGCCGGCGATGTGACGCCGACCGGCGCGGCCGGCGCGCTCTCCGTCGGGGCCGGTGCCGTGACGGGAGCGGGCGGCGGCGCCAGGATCTCCTGTGGCGGCAGCCCGGTCCGCGGGCTGCGCGGCGCCGAGCGGATCGCCTCGTTGAGCTCGGGCGTCGCGCGCCGCATCTCGTCGGTGATGCGGGCGGCGTCGAGCGCGGTCCCGAGCACGCGCGGGGTGATCAGCAGGAGCAGCTCGGTCTTCACGACTCTCCGCTCCTTCAGCCCAAACAGGAAGCCGATGATCGGGATGTTCTTGAGAAACGGAATGCCGTTGTCGTCGAGCGTGACCTGATCCTGGATGAGGCCGCCCAGCACGAGGGTCTGGTTGTTGAGGAGCACCACCGACGTCTCCGCCTCGCGCTTGACGAACGACGGAGAGTTCGTCGGCGGCACCTGGGGGCCGACCGAGTTCACCTCCTGCTTCACGTCGAGGGCGACCGTGCCGCGCTCGCCGATGCGTGGCGTGACCGTGAGCACGACGCCGGCGTCGCGGTACTCGACCGTCTGGTTCACGCCGCCGGTGGTGATCGTGGTGCTGGTCCCGCCGGTCGTCGTCGTCCCCGGCTGGCTGATGGTGCCTGTCTGCTGGCCGGTGATGATCGGCACCGAGGTCGAGACGTTGATGATGGCCTTCTTGTTCTCGGAGGTCATCACGTGCGGGTTGGACACGATATTTACCTTGTTCTCCGACGCGAGCACATTGAGCATGGCGAGGAACTTATCGCTTTCGAACGTGAACGCCGTGAGTCCCGCACCGACCGGGCCGAAGGCCAGCGCGGCAGGAGTGAACGGCGTCGGGATGTTCGACTTCGGCGAAGTGAAAATCCCCGAGCCCGCTGTGCTCCCCGAGGCGGGGAACGGCGTCGTCGGGAACACATTGCCGGCGCCGAAGTTCGAGTTCGCGTTACCGATGCCGAATTTGCCGGTGCGCAGCGCCCAGTCGATGCCCAGCCGCGTGTCGTCGTTGAGGCTGATCTCCGCCACCAGCACCTCGATCAGCACCTGGCGCGGCATCTTGTCGAGCTGCTTGATCGTGGCCTCGATGTCGGCCCACTGCCGCGGCGTGGAGGTGAGGATGATCGCGTTGGTCGTCTCGTCGGCGATGAAGCGCACCTGCCCCTCGACCAGCGGCGCCTCGGCGGTGCCGGCCGCCAGGGGGGTGGGCGCCGCGGTGGGGATCGGCGGGGGGGACGCCGGCTGGCCGGGCGGTCGCGGCCCCTGCGGGCTCCCGGTCGGCGAGGTCGAGGTCGTCGTCTGCTGCGTCCCGCCGTAGATCGCGTTCAGCGTGGCGGCCAGGTCCTTGGCCTTGGCGTTCTCGGCGTAGTAGATGAACACGCGACGGCCGCCCGTCACGTTGACGTCGAGCTTGTCGATGACGCGCCGGATCGTCTCCAGCTCGCCCTTGCGGGCGTTGACGATCAGCGAGTTCGACCGCCGCTCGGGAACGATCAGGGGCGGACGGTCGCTGCCGCCGGCGGCCTGGCCGGTCGACGCGGGCGCGGCCACCGCCGGCGCGGGCGCGCCGGGCACGCTCGTGGTGCGCAGGCGGCCCTGCTGGAAGAGCTGGTTGAGCAGGTTGGCCATCTCCGTCGCGTCGGCGTACGAGAGGGGGATGATCTGCAGCTCGTCCACCGAGATCTCGACGTCCACCAGCTTGATGATGTCGAGCAGCCGGGCGATGTTGGACGCCGAGTCGGTGATGATCAGCACGCCCGTCTCGCGGTTGGCGATCAGCGTGCCCTTCGAGGAGATGAGCGGGCGGAGCAGCGTGCCCAGCTCGTTCACCGCCGCGAAGCGGATCGGGACGATCTGGGTCACGACCTCGTCGCCGGTGCGGGTCGGATCCGGTGTCGAGCCCACCAGCGTCGGCACCGCGCGCTCGCGCGCGCCCTCGATCGGCACGATCTTGTAGAGGTTCCCCGCGCGGATCGCGGTCACGCCGTGGACCTCCAGGATCGCCAGCAGGACGCCGAACACGTCCTCCTGCGGGATCTTCCCCGAGGTCTGCACGGTGACCTTCTTGCCCGACACGCCGGGGCCGATCACGTAGTTGAATCCCACGATCTCGCTGGCCGCGTGCACGACCGTCTCGATGTCGGCGTTGTCGAAGTTCAGCACGATGAAGCGCCCGCGCTGGCCGGGCGGGGTCGGCGGCACCGTGGGCGGCGCGGCGGGCGCGCCCGGCGGCTGAGCGAGCAGGCGCGGCGTCTCCGGCGGCTTCGGCGCGTCGGCCCGCGGCCCGACCGACAGCGCCGGCGCGGGGGCGGGGGGTGTCACCGGCGTCACCGGGGGCGGCGCGGGCAGCGGCGGGACCTGGCTGACGCGGGAGGCCTTCGGCGCTGAGGCGCACCCGCTCAGCAACGCGAGCGCGACGACGACGGCGATGCAGCGCTTTACATTAGCGCTGCGGGGCATCGGTCGGTGGCACTTGCGGGAGGCGACGCAGCAGATTCGGCGGCAACGGGCGGCGTCCCGGAATGACGGGCGGCGTCAGCGGCTGATTGGGCGGCAGCGCGACACCGGGCTGTCCGGGCACCGGCACCGGTGTCGCCGGCGTCACCATGGTCGGCGGGATCACGCCGGGCAGCGTGGCCGGCATGCCCGCGGGCAGCGCGCCGGGAACGGTCGGCCTCACCGCGGCGGTGGCCGGCCCCGCCGCGGGCCGGGGCTTGCCGGGATCGCGCAGCCGCACGTCCATCTTGCCCTCGGGCCGGAGGATGACCACGCTGTCGGCGGTGATCGCCTGCAGAGTGCCGCCGGCGACCGCGTCACCGATGCGGTAGCCGGACACGCGCTTCGTCGTCGGATCCTCCATGTACGCGATCGGCGACCCCTCGCGCAGGACGACGCCGTAGAGGTTCGGCTTCACCGCGGCCGTCGCCGCCGCCGTCGCGCTGACCGACGCTTCCGTCCGGCTCGGGCTGAACAGGTTCTTGGACGCGACGACCGCGTATGCGCTCGCCGGGGCTCGCGGGACGTCCACGGGGCGCGTCGCGCCGGCGGCGGGAGGCGCGGGGCGGCCCCGGGTCGGCAGCGGCATGCCCATCGGCACCATGAGCTGCCGGACGATGAACACCACGCTGCCGCCGGCGATCGCGATCAAGATCGCGTTGATTATCAGTAGCTTCTTCGGCATCACGTCTTCGATTTTCCGGGCAAGATGAACCCGGAAACCGTCAGCGTCGCCAGCAGCTCTTTCGGTTGGCTGACGTTCACTACTCTGACCCGCAAGTCCTGAACGGTCAATAACTTTTGCGCGCCCTCGAGCCTGGCGAGCAGGTCCACGAGCTGCTTGATCTCGCCCGAAACCGCAATCTCGACAGGAATTTCGAGGATCTCCCCCCGCTCCACCGGCGGCAGGATGCGCTCGCTGCGGATTTCCGTGCTGGCCTGGGCGGCCATGTCCTTGGTGAGCTTCTGCAGCTCGGAGGCGGCCACCGCCGGCGCGGCCTCGGTCAGAAAGCGCGCGGAGAGGCGCTCGATGTCCGCGCTGGTCGCCTCGAGCTCCTTGGCGATGGCGTCCTTGCGCGCGATGAGATCCAGGCGCCGCGCCAGCACCTGGGCGCGGCTCGGCACCAGCTCGCCCGTCGTCCGGCTGCGCTCGGCCAGCGGCTGCACCACGAACGTCCAGCCCAGCACGAGCGCGAGCCCGAGCGCGCCGACCACCACGATCGTCCGCTCGCGCTTGGAGAGCGTGGCGATCATCGCGAGACGCCCTCCCGCGGGCCCGGGGCAGCGGCCGGGGCGCGCGCGCCCGGCGGCGCCGGCGGCGGGCGGCGCGGCGTGCCGGGCGCGGGCAGGCCGAGCGTCGGGGTGGCGCCGGGTGCCGGCGCCGACGCGGCGGGCGGGCCCGGCGCTGCCGGCGGTGGTGCCGCGGCGGGCGCGCGCGCGGCCTGGGCGCCGCCCGCCTCCCACGCCGCCCGGATCCTGAACTGCTCCTTGTCCCGTCCGCGCGTGACCGGCGACGAGAACTCCACGCGCTCGAGCAGCGGAGAGTTCTCGAGCAACGGGATGAGCGCGCTGGCAGCGGCGGCCTGGCCGGTGAGCTCCACGCCCTTGGTGTCGAGCGAGAGCGTCGTCAGCCACGTGTCGCCCGGCAGGAGCTCGGTCAGCTCGCGCAGCACGGGCAGCGGGCGCATCGCGGTGGACTCGATCCCGTTGATCGTGGCGAGCAGCTTGCGCTTGCGCTCGAGGTCGCGCAGCACCCGCTCGACCGCGCGCATCTCGGGGTCCACGCGCGCGATCTCGGCGTTGATGCGGTTGAGGTGGCGCTGCTCGCGGATACCCGGCACGAGCAGCGCGGTCACGAGCAGCGCGGCGGTGGTGGCGGCGACGCCGAGGGTGATCGCCTGGGGGCGGGTGAGGCGCCGGGGTCGCAGCGCCGGGGGCAGGAGGTCGAGCGGGCGACCCCCGCGCGCGCTCGCCACCGCGAGCGCCAGCGTGTGGGCGCTCCGCTCCTCGGGCGCGAGCGCGGCGAGACGGCTCTGCGCGCGCGGCCCCCACGGCGGCTCGCTCACGGGGGCGCCGAGCGCGGCGAACGCCGGCGCCGTCGGGTCGAGGTCGCCCGACACCCAGATCGCGTCGGCGGCGCGCCAGCGCACGGCGGCCAGCGAGCGCCGGATCTCGGCGGCGACGGCGGCCGCGTCGGCGCCGGGCACGGCGCGGCTCAGGGCCAGGGCGGGGCCGTTCAGGCAGAGCACGTCCGTGGTGGCGCCGATGCGATGCACCCACACCACGTGCTGTCCGCGCGCGGGACGGGCCAGCGCGGGCAGGTCGTGGGCGGCCACCGTGAGCGAGACCGGGCGCAGCCGCGCCTCCTCCGCGAGGCGGAGCGCGGCCTCCACCACCCGCGACTCGGCGGCCACGATCAGCACGCGCCGCAGCAGCGGCTCGCCGCGCGGCGGCCCGTCGCCGTCCGGCGCCAGCGGTGCCCAGTCGAAGGCGGCGTCCTCGGCCGCGAACGGCACGTGGCCGTCCAGGTTCAGCCGTAGCATCTCGCGACTGTCGCCGCCGACGCTCGGCAGCTCGATGGGCTTCACGAACGCCGCGCTGCGGGCCAGCCCCAGCGCGACGGTGCGGGGCGCGAGCTGCCGCGCCGCCAGCTCGTCCCGCAGGACCGTCGCGGGGTTCTCGGCCGCGATGCTGAAGGTGTCCACGCGCTCGCCCGACACCGCGGCCACCGCCAGGCGATCGCTGAGCAGGACCACCGCCAGCCGCGCCGGGCTGAGTTTGGAGAAGTTCAACCTCATGAGATGAGATTAGCCGGTACGCCCCGACGGCAGGAGGGAAATCGGGTCACTCAGCGGATTCCCGACCACTCCAGCACGGCGACGCCGTCACCGTTGGCGTCGGTGCGCTTCTGGACGACCGCGGTGAGGCGGGCGCGGACCTGGCCGTCGATGATCCCCTGGGCCTCGACCCGGAAGGTCTGGGTGGTCACCGCCAGGCCGACGCCGGAGTAGGCGGGGGGCACCGTGTTGTAGGGGCCGGCACGCCGCGCCTGCTCGATGTCCGACCAGCCGGCCTCCGAGACGCCGAGCGCGCGGGCGATGTCGTGGCCGACGGTGTTGATGTTGATCTGGCCCGGCGTCTTGACCGTCACCAGCGAGGCGAGGCCGGGCCGCCCGTCGCCGCCCTCGAGGAGCTTGGTCGTCACGCCCTTGACCTGGACGAGCTCGCCGACCGAGTCGAGATTGGCGTTCTTCGAGCGGTAGGGCACGGACAGCAGCAGGTAGGTGTCCTCGCTCTCGGCGCCGTTGGCGCGGTGCTCTTCGTTGGCGTCGCGCCAGTCGGCGAGGCTGTCGAGCACCCCGTCACGATCCTGCTTCTCGAGGCCGAGCGTCTCCAGCAGGCGGCCGAGCGCGTCGGGCCGCGCGGCGTTCAGGTTGAGCCGCGCCGACTCGTCGCTGATGCAGTAGCTGAACCGGCCGCCGCCCAGCGGCACGTCCTTGTGCGGCAGCCGCTTGATGACGCTGCGATCGCGCGCGTAGAACACCAGCGGGCAGTCGGCGTCGACCTCCGGATCCTTGTCGTCGCCCACGCTGACGTAGCCGTAGTCGGCCACGATCTCGCGGACGGCCTGCTCGAGGCCGCTCTCGGCGAGGTGGCCGGCGATGACCATCTCCTTGTAGGCGCGCGCCGCCGAGGCCTCCAGCCGCATGGAGTACGCGAACTCGGCGCCGATGATCGAGACGAACGCGAGCACGAGGAGCACGGCGATGAGCGCGAAGCCGCCCTCGGGGCCCGCGGACCGGCGGCGGCGGCTCATTGGGGCGGCGCGATCCGGAGCGACACGGTGAGCGGCGGCAGCGCCTCCGTCCGGCCGGTGAGCGAGGTGGAGACGGCGATCTTCACCGCCTTCGGCGTCGCCTTGCTCTCGCCGCCGTCCCACGCGTCCTTCCAGCCGCCGTCGTCCAGGTACTGCAGCTTGACGGAGGTCACGCTCGGGTCGCGGTAGACGATCTCGGCCTTGTCGAAGGGCTCCCAGTTCGGCAGCGCGCGCTGGCGCACCACGAGGCCGCCCTCGCCGCCGTCCTCGAACGAGAGGACGACCGCCGTGAAGGCGATGGGGATCGCGAAGGGGAACGGCGCGGTCTGGGTGACGAACTCCACGCGCGTGGCGGTGCCGGCGAAGAGCACGACCGGATCCGAGCCGGTGCCGCGGGAGGCGCGGTAGGGAAAGGTGCCGCCGAGCGCGCGCGCGAGCGACAGGGCGACGCTGCGCACGTGCTGGTGCGCCTCGGCCCGGTCCTCGCCGCGCTGCCACGACGCGAGCGCCACTCGCAGCCCGCCGAAGGCGATCGCCAGGAGCGCGCCGACGATCGCCAGCGCGATCAGCAGCTCGAGCAGCGTGAAGCCGCGCGCGTTCCGGCGGCTCACTGGCGGGTCGTCGACTTCTGCTGGTCGGCGGCCGAGACCGTGCGCAGCGCCGTCACCGCCACCGCGCGCCGCTGCTCGCCCCAGGCGACCTGCACGGTGATCTCGAAGACGTGCCACTTCGGGAGCTGTCCGGCCGGCGTCAGCTCGGGCGCCGGCACCTCCCTGGTCACGCGCTGCCAGGTGAAGACGCCCTCGGTGCCGCTCTCGGTGCCCTCCGCGGGCAGGAGTACCTCGCGCGCTTTCTGATCGGCGAGCAGCACCGCCTGCTGGTGATCGCCGGACAGCTTGAGCAACCGTAGATTCTGGGCGAACCCCTGGATGGCGACGACCACGGTGAGGCTCAGGATGGCGAAGGCCACCAGCACCTCCAGGAGCGTGAAGCCGTCCTGGCGGCTCACTGCCGCGTGCTCCGCACCCGCCCGGTCAGCGCGTCCACCGTCACGCGAAAGGTGATCGTGCCGGAGCCGAGGGTGAAATCGGCGCCGTTGGAGGCGCCCTGGGGCTCGAAGCGCACGCTCAGCGCGGGCGGCGGGGAGGCTTCCACCCGGAGGCGCTCGGACAGCGCGCGCGTCTCGCGCACCTCGCCGTCGGGGCCGCCGGAGAGGCGGCTCACGCGACGCGCGCCGGGGTCCACCACGACCACCTGCGTCCGGCGGGTGACGATGGCCCGCTCGCGGGCGTGGCGCAGCATCGCCGCGAAGCCGGCCACCTCGGCCCGGACGCGGACCGCCTCGGCGGAGCGGCCGATCGTCGGCACTGCCAGCCCGGCGACCAGCGCGATGACGGCCAGCGTGATGATGACCTCGAGGAGGGTGAAGCCCCGCTGCCTGGTCAGGGCTTCTCCACGTCCCATGACACGATGTCGGTGTTCTCCCCGTCGCCGCCGGGCGCGCCGTCGGCGCCGTCCGACCACAGGTCGTACTCCCCGTGCTGGCCGGGGCAGCAGCGGTACTTGTAGGGATTGCCCCACGGGTCTTTGGGCACCGCCTTCTTGAGGTAGGGGCCGTTCCAGTTCTGCACGCCCGCGTTCTTCTGCATCGCATCGAGCCCCTGCGAGGTGTTCGGATAGCTGCCGATGTCGAGCCGGTACTGATCGAGGCCGGCGCCGAGCAGCTCGATCTGCGCCTTGGCGGCGGCCTGCTTGGACTGGCCGACGCGCCCGAACAGCCGCGGGCCGACGAGGCCGACCAGCAGCCCGAGCACGATGATGACGACGAGCAGCTCGATGAGCGTGAAGCCGCGTTGATCGACCGCGCGAGGACGCATCACAACGGGATCTCGTTGATCGAAAAGATCGCGAGCAGCATGGCCACGACGATGAACGCCACGAGCACCCCCATACCGAGAATGATGGCCGGCTCCAGCAGGCCGAGCACGCGCTTGAGCTCGCTGCGGACGTCGGTCTCGAACGTGTCGGCGACCTTGAGGAGCATCTCTTCCAGCCGGCCGGTCTCCTCGCCCACGCGCACCATGTGGATCGCCAGCGGGGGAAACGCGGTGTGCTCCTTCATGCCGGCCGCGATGGTGCCGCCGCGCTTGACGCCGTCGGCGAGGCGGGCGACGGCGCTCCCGACCGCCTGGTTGGACATCATGTCCCCCACCACCGCCATCGCGCCCAGCACCGGCACGCCGCTCTTGAGCATCGTGCCGAGCGTGCGGGCGAAGCGGGCGGTCTCGATCTTGAGGGCCAGCCCGCCGGCGAGCGGCGTCTTGAGGATCGCCTGATCCCAGCCGAGCCGTCCCTGCGGGGTGCTGGTCCACACGCGCCAGCCGAGGACGACGGCCATGATCAGCGTGGCGCCGACCCACCAGTACGCGGTCACCGCCGCGCTGACCGACATCAAGATCTGGGTGGGCAGCGGGATGGCCTGGCCGAGGTCGGCGAAGATCGTCGCGAAGCGCGGGATCACGAAGGTCATGAGGAAGACGATGGCGCCGGCGCCGACGGTCGTGATGACGAGCGGGTAGGCGAGAGCCGACACCACCGCCTCGTTGAAGGCGGCGCGCGCCTCGAGGAACTCCGCCAGCCGGCGCAGCGAGACCTCCAGCACGCCGCCCTTCTCACCGGCCCGCACCATGTTGATGTACAGCCGCGAGAACGGCCGCGGGTGGTGCTTGGCGAGCGCCTCGGAGAGCGAGGAGCCGCTGCGCACGCTGCGCAGCAGATCGCTCACGATCGTGCGCACGCGCCCGCTTGGCGCCAGCTCCTCCAGGATGGCCAGCGCCCGGTCGAGGGGCAGGCCGGCCTCGAACAGCGTAGCCAGCATCTGGGTCATCGCCATCAGGTCCTTCTGGCGGACCCGCGTGGAGCCGCCGCCCAGCGAGAGCAGGCCGGCGCGCTCGCTCTGGGGCGCGACCTTGATGGGGAAGTAGGCTTCCTTGCGTAACCGCTCGGTGACGGCGCGGGCGTCGGCCGCTTCCATGACACCGTCGATGGTCTGGCCGCGCCGATCCGCCGCCCGGTAGACGAAGACCGGCATGCGTCAGGCGTCTTCCTGCGTGACCCGGAGGATCTCCTCGACGGTG
>JBGQFW010000018.1:0-55003 GCA_041497115.1 Methylomirabilia bacterium | reverse complement strand
TACGCCCGCCTGGTCGCGACCGGCCGACCGGCCAAGGTCGCTCTCACGGCCGCCATGCGCAAGCTGCTCGTCATCCTGAACGCTATCGTGCGGGATCACCGGCCATGGCAAATCGCTTGACACCTAAGACAGTCGCTCAGGGCTCGATGCTGCGGCGGCGGATCTCCTCCAGCAGCGGCTCCGGCACGCGCAGGAACGCCTCCACCATCGCCGGATCGAAGTGGGCGCCGGCGCACCGCTTGAGCTCGCTCTTGGCGGCGTCGAACGGGATCGCCTTGGAGTACGGCCGGTCGAACGTCATCGCGTCGAACGCGTCTACCACCGAGAAGATGCGGGCGCCGCCCGGGATGTCCTCGCCGCGCAGGCCGCGCGGGTACCCGGTGCCGTCCCACTTCTCGTGGTGGGAGTAGACGATGGGCACCGCGCCGCGCAGGAAGGGGATCTTCTCGATCAGCCGCCGGCCGATCTCGGGGTGGGTCCGCATGATCCGCCACTCGTCGTCGGTCAGCGCCCCCGGCTTCAATAATATGGCGTCGGGGATGCCGATCTTGCCGATGTCGTGCAGCAGCACGCCGTGGGCGAGGTCGGCCAGCTCGGCCTCCGGTATCCCGTACTCGCGGGCGGTGGCCAGCGCGTACCCGTGCACCCGCCGCGAGTGCGACTCGGTGCCCACGTCGCGCGTGTCGAGCGCGGAGCCGAGCGCCTCCAGCGTGGTGTGGTACGTCGACTCCAGCTCGCGGTAGGCGTCGGCCAGGTGCTGGGTCGCCTGCTCGACGCGGCGCTCGAGCATGGCCTGGTACTGGCGCCGCTCGATGAGCAGCTGGCGCCGCTCCAGCGCGCGGTCGGCGGCGATGAGCAGCTCGTCGACGTTGACCGGCTTCATGATGAAGTCGTAGGCGCCCAGCTTGAGGCTCTCGATGGCCGTCTTCACGTCGGCGGCGCCGGTCAGCACGATGACCGCCGCGTCCGGATCCGTCTCCCGCACCTGCTGGAGGAGCTCGATACCGGTCATGTTCGGCATCTTGAGGTCGGTGACGGTCAGCGGCGGGCGGGCCGCCCGGAACATCGCCACGCCCTCGCGGCCGTCCTGGGCGAGCCGGCAGTTGTAGCCGGCGGTGAGGAAGATCTGGTGGAGCACCTCGCGCACCTGCCGGTCGTCGTCGACGATCAGGATGTCGCGCTGGAGCTCCACGTCACGGAACCCGCTGCGGCGACGGCGTCGCCGCGACCTGGTTCTTGCCCGCCCGCTTGGCGGTGTAGAGCGCTTCGTCGGCCGCCCGGAAGAGGTCCTCGGCCGTGCCCGCCTCGTCGTCGGGCAGGCTGGCCACGCCGAAGCTGGCGGTGATGACCTTGCCGTGCGAGAAGGGGTACTTGGAGACGACCTCCCGGATGCGATCGGCGTAGAGCCGGGCGCCCGCCTTGGACGTCTCGACCAGCAGGACGGCGAACTCGTCGCCGCCGTAGCGCGAGACCACGTTGATGCCGCGCGAGTGCTTCATGAGGATCTGCGCCACCTCGCGCAGCGTGTCGTCGCCGACGGTGTGGCCGAACTCGTCGTTGACGGCCTTGAAGCCGTCGAGGTCGAGGAGCACCACCGACACCGGGTGGTTGAAGCGCCGGTAGCGCGAGAGCTCTTCCTCCAGGCGCAGCGAGAAGAAGCGGCGGTTGTAGAGGCCGGTCACCTCGTCCTTGAACGACGTCTCCTTGAGCCGCGCGTTGGTGGACTCGAGCTCCTTGTAGGCGGCGTCCAGCCGGGTGGCGAAGGTGTTGATCTCGGACGCCTGCTGCTCGATCGTGGCCAGCATCTTGGTGAACGACGTCATCAGGATGCCGACCTCGTCGCGCCGGGCGGGGCCGCCGGTCAGCGCCATGTCGCGCGCCATCAGCGAGGCGATGCGCGCCATCGTGCGGCCGATGTCCCAGATCACGTAGGCGCCGGCCACCATGCCGACCACGGTGAACAGCAGCAGCACCTGCAGCGCCATGTGCCTCGTCGATTCGCCGGGGCCGAGGGCCGGCAGCCGCACCACGAGGACGACGAAGGCGAGGACGAGCACGGGGACGACCGATGAGAGGGTCAGCGCGACCAGGATCCGCTTCTTGATCCGCAGGCCCGCGTGGGCCGCGTCGCGCGCTCCCTCCGGCATAGAGGTCATTATTCTAGTTGCCGCTCGGACGTGTCAATGTAAGAATTTTCGCAGGGTTATGAGCGTCGTCGCCGATCGCAAGCTGGACTGCCTGGGGCTCTTCTGCCCCATGCCGATCCTCAAGACCCGGGACGCGATGAAGGCGATGGACATGGGTCAGATCCTCGAGATGCTGTCCGACGACCCGGCCTCCGAGGCCGACATGAAGAGCTGGACCTCCCGCACAGGCCACGACCTGGTGGCCATCGAGAAGAATGGCACGGTCTACCGGTTCATCGTCCGAAAGACTCGATAGGGCCGCCGGTCCCCCGACCCCGCGGATCTACCTCGACTACGCCGGTTTCTCGCCCGTCGATCCCCGCGTCGTCGCCTTCATGCGCCCGTTCCTGGAGGGGGGCGTCGGCAATCCCGCCGCCCTGCACTCGCACGGGCTGGAGGCGCGGGCCTCGCTCGACGGCGCCCGCGCGAAGGTCGCGCGGCTCGTCGGCGGCGCTGCCGCCGGCGTGATCTTCACCGCCAGCGCCACCGAGGCCAACAACCTGGCGATCAAGGGCGCCGCGCTGCGGGCACGCGGGCGCCACGCGATCGCCTCCGCCATCGAGCACGTCTCGGTCGTCAACACGTGCCGCGATCTCGAGAAGCAGGGGTGGGCGGTGACGTGGCTGCCGGTGGACCGCGAGGGGCTGGTGGATCCCGACTCCCTCGGTCGCGCGCTACGCGCGGACACCGCGCTGGTGTCGCTGATGGCGGCCAACGGCGAGATCGGCACGCTGCAGTCCATCCGCGAGGCCGGCCGCCTGGTCCGCGCCCGCGGCGTGCCCTTCCACGTGGACGGTGTGGGCGCCGCCGGCCGGCTGCCGCTCAGCGTGGACGAGTGCTCGATCGACCTCCTCACGCTGTCCTCCAACGACCTGTGCGGGCCGCCCGGCGCCGGCGCGCTCTGGGTGCGGCCGGAGGTGGCGCTGGCGCCGATCATCCTCGGCGGCGGCCAGGAGGGCGGCTACCGCTCGGGCACCGAGAACCTGCCCGCCATCGTCGGCATGGGCGTGGCCGCCGACCTCGCGCGCAACGAGCGGGCCGCCGAGGTGGCGCGCCTGACCCCGCTGCGCGACCGGCTGCTCGACGGCCTGCTCGAGCGGGTCGGCGGGGCGCGCGTCACCGGCGCGCGCGGCCCGCGCCGGCTGCCGCACCACGCCAGCCTCGTCGTGCCCGGCGTGAAGGCCGACGCCGTCCTGCTCGAGCTCGACCTGCGCGGCGTCGCCGCCTCGTCGGGATCGGCCTGCAACCTGACCACCGGCGAGCCCTCGCACGTGTTGCGGGCGATCGGCTGCTCGCGCGAGGAGTGGGAGGGCTCGCTGTGCTTCACCCTCGGCCGCTGGACAACGGCGGCCGAGATCGACGCCGTGCTCGACATCCTGCCGGGCGTTGTCAGCCGGCTGCGCGGGCTCGCCGCGCGGTGAGCGCGGGCGCGCGCCACCTCTTCCTCTTCGACATCGACGGCACGCTCGTCAGCGCGGGCGGGGCCGGCCGCGTCGCGCTGGGCCGCGCGCTCCAGACCGTCTACGGCACGGCGGGGCCGATCGAGTCGTACGACTTCCGTGGCAAGACCGATCCGCGCATCGTCTGGGATCTCATGGGCGCCGCCGGCCTCGACGCGGCACGCATCGCCGGATGGCTCGCGGCGTGCTTCGACGCCTACGTGGCCGAGCTCGACGCGCTGATCGGCGACGGGAGCCGGGTGAAGGTGATGCCGGGTATCGGCGCGGTGGTGACCACGCTGGCCGCCCGCGCCGACGCGGTGGTCGGCCTCCTCACCGGCAACATCGAGCGCGGGGCGCGGGTGAAGCTGGCCACGACCGGCCTGTGGCCGCTCTTCCGCGTGGGCGCGTTCGGCTCCGACGACATGGACCGCCGGCGGCTGCCGGCGATCGCCTGCGAGCGGGCGCGCCACGCCGTCGGCGAGCCGTTCGCCTTCGAGCAGGTGACGATCATCGGCGACACGCCGCTGGACGTGGACTGCGCGCGCGCCTGTGGGGCGCGGGCTGTCGCGGTGGCGACGGGCTTTCATCCGGCCGAGGATCTCGCGGCGTGCGCGCCCGATCTCTTCTTTTCCGATTTCTCCGACGTGACGGCGGCGCTGGCCGCCCTCACGGCCCCGCGCTGACGTGCGGCTGCTGGTCCTGTGGGTTCACGTGGTCGCCGCGGTCGTCTGGATCGGCGGCGTCGCCTGGCAGGCCCACGTCCTGCTGCCGCTCGCGCGCCGCGGAGAGGTCGCCGTGTTCGCCGAGGCCGCGCGGCGCGCCCGCCCGGTGACGTGGACGGCCATCGCGCTGGTCGTCCTCACCGGCTTCTACAACATCACCCAGCTCGGCCCGCTGCAGGGGGTGATGCAGAGCGGGGCCGGCCAGATGGTGGTGGGCAAGTTCCTCCTGGTGATCTTCGCCGTCGCCGTCGCCGGCCAGCGCGACTTCGCCCAGGTCACGCTCCTGCGCGGCGCGCTGGCCAGCGGCGGTGATCCTCAGCCCGCGCTGCGCGCGATCACGCGGATGGACCGCATCGTCCTGCTGATCGCCCTCATCGTGATCTACCTCGGCCTCGCCATCTCCCGCGCCGCCTGACTCGGTGTCGCCACGGATATCGCGCCCCGGGGCAGGCGCCGGGCGGGGTGCGGTGGGGTCTCCGGTACCCGTTCCCGTCACGTATCAACGCACGCCCCCCAGCCGGATGGAGCCCAGCGAAGGCGGGCTCGAGTCGGTCTGCCGCCTCGTGGTGGCCGGAGCCCCCACCGCACCCCACCCGGCGCCGGTGTCGGGGCGCTAGAGGCCGGTGATCTTGAAGCCGGAGTTCTTGAGCTTGTAGCGGCGGTTGATCGTGGCGAGGACGGCGGTGATGCCCTCGAGGGGGCCGGCGTTGGTGAGCGGGCCGACGTCGAGGACGCGCAGCCCCATCGAGCGGCCGAGCTCGGTGACGGTCGCCTTGGCGGCGGCGTCCTGGCCGCAGATGAGCAGGTCGCACTCGATCGGATGCTCGGCGTCGGCCAGCTCGTGGGCGGCGATGTGGTGGAACGCGCCGACCACGCGCGCCTCGGGCAGCAAGGCCTGGACCTCTTCGGCGGCCGAGCCGGCCGCCGGCGGCGTGAACAGCCGCGGCCCGCCGAAGGTGAGCGGCACCACGGTGCTCACGACGACCTTGCCGCGGCACCCCGCGCGCGTCTCCGGCAGCGTGGCGCCGAGGCCCGCCGCGGGCAGCGCCACCACGACCACGTCGCCGAGCGCGGCGGCCTCGGCGTTGGTGTGGCCCGCGATCGGCGCCTTGGCCAGCTGCCCCAGCTCGGCCGCCTTGGCGCGGGCGCGCTCGGCGTCACGCGAGCCGATGACGATCGAGTGGCCGGCCTGGGCCCAGCGTACCGCCAGGCCGGCGCCTTCCTTGCCGGTACCGCCGAGGATCGCGATGTTCACGCACGTCTCCTATCGAAAGAGGTCGCGGGCCGGATCGCGCAGCAGCGCCTTGGACCCTTCCTCGCTCGGCGCCAGTGTCAGCCCGCGCACGATGACGGCGGGGATGCGGTCGAGCTTGCCCATGACGGGCTCGGCGGCAGAGGCCAGCTCGTCGGCGACGGCCAGGATCGTCGCCTGCAGCGGGCGGCCGGCCGGGTCGCGATCGCCGAGGTAGCTCCGGATCGGCGCGAACCCCGCCACGCCGATGGCGATGTTCACCAGCCCCTCGCGCCAAGGGCGGCCGAAGGTGTCGGCCACGATCACGTAGGTTTCGGCGCCGGTCTGCGCGCGCACGGCGTCGCGCAGCGCGCGGGCCGAGCGGTCGGGGTCCTCGGGCAGGAGCGCGACCGTGTCGGCATCCACGTTGGACTGGTCCACGCCCGCGTTGGCGCAGACCCAGCCGTGGCGCGTCTCGGTCACGAGCACGCCGCGGTCCATGCGCACGACGCGCCGCGACTCGCGCAGGATCACCTCGATCAGCCGCGGGTCGCGCCCCAGCTCGACCGCGAAGGTCGTCGCCATCGTGGAGGGGGTGATCTCCGAGAGTCGCAGCACGCGCCCCTCGGCCTTCGACACGATCTTCTGGCTGATCACGAGGACGTCGCCGGCGGCGACCGGCGTGCGCTGGCGGGCGGCCGCCTCGACGACGAGGCTCGCGACGTCGTCGCCCGGCCGGACCTCGCCGATGCCCTCGATGCCGATGACCTCGTAGCGCGGGGGCATGCTCAGCCGAGCGCGACCCGTCGCCCGGCGGCGAGCCGGTCGGCCAGCCGCCAGCGCTCCAGGAGGGCGCCCGTCTCGGTGGCGGCGCCGCCGGCCAGCAGCGCCGCCAGGTCCTCGGGCGCGTCCACGTCCAGCCCGAGGCCGGGCAGCGCGATCACTCGAGGCTCCAGGCGCAGCGCGCGCGCGGCCGCCAGGTGGTTGTCGAACGACGGCTCGCCGAAGCGCAGCCGCATGGCGGCGGGCGGCGCCAGCAGCGCGCCGTTGGTGCCGAGCCCCGAGCGCGAGGGGACGAAGACCGCCGCCGGCGGCGCGCCCACCGCGCCCACCACCGCGCGGATCTCTCCGCCGGTAACGCACGGCACGTCGCCGGGGATCGTGAGGAAGGCATCGGCGCCGAGGCGCGCGGCCTCCGCCTGGGCGGCGGCCACCGCGGCGGTGTGCCCCTGGTTCTCGGCCTCGGCCAGCGGCTCGGCCCCCAGGCTCCGCGCGATGGCGGCCACCTCGGGCTCGCGGGTGACGACCCACACGCGGTCGAGGCCGGCCCCGCCCAGCGCGCGCAGGACGTCGATCAGCATGGCGCGCGCCAGCTCGCGCCGCTCGGGGCCGTCGAGCACGCGCATGAGCCGCTGCTTGGCGTTGACGAGATCCTTGACGGGCACGGCGGCCACGATCATGCGGGCAGGGCCTTGTCCATACGCACGCAGTCTACCGCGCCTCGAGGACGCGCCGGGCCAGCGCGACCTCGCCGGCGCGGTCGGTCATCACGACGTCGGCCACCACCGCCCGCACGCCGGCGCGCTCGAGGGAGGTGGCCAGCCCCGCGTCGCGCGCGTCGATCAGCAGCGCGCGCAGCCACGGCGCGTAAGCGGCGGCCACGCCGACGGGCGAGACCTCGAGGCCGCGCGCGCCCATGAGGCGTCCGGCCGGGCCGCTCACCGGCGCGCCGCCGACGATCGGGCTCACGCCGACGACGGGCGCGCGGGTGGCGGCGAGCGCCTTCGCCACCCCCGGCACGGCGAGGATCGGGCCGATGGACGTCACCGGATTGGAGGGGCAGACGACGACGAGGTCGGCGCCGGCCAGCGCGTCGAGCACGCCGGGGGCCGGCCGCGCCGCCGCCGCGCCCTCGTACTCGACCGCGACGACGTCGCCCTCCGCCCGGTCGCGCACGAAATATTCCTGGAAGGCCCGGCGCCCGTGGGTCGTCCGCACGATCGTGCGGACGGGCTCGTCGCTCATCGGCAGGACGCGGGTCGCGACGCCGAGCTGCCCGGCGACGCGCGCGGTGACCGTCGAGAGCGTCTCGCCGGCGCGCAGCGCAGCGGTGCGCGCGAGGTGCAGGGCGAGGTCGCGGTCGCCCAGGCTGAACCACGTCGGCGCGCCGAGGACGGCCATCGTCTCCAGGCAGCGGAACGTCTCGTCGGCGCGCCCCCAGCCGCGCGCCACGTCGAGCACGCCGGCGAGCGCGTAGGTGACCGTGTCGAGGTCCGGCGAGACGTGCAGCCCCCAGACTTCCGCGTCGTCGCCGGTGTTGCCGATGACGGTCAGGTCGCGCGGGGCCAGGCAGGCGGCGAGGCCGCGCAGCAGCTTGGCGGCGCCGGTGCCCCCGGCGAGCGCCGTGACCTTCATCCAATATGGGGGGCCCCGAAATGGCCCCCCATGCCCCCCGGACGTTCGGACCGCCCCGGCGGAGCCGTGGCGGTCCTCTTCAGCCCGCCGCTTCGCCGAGCGTCCACAGCGCGCTCAGACGTTCGGACCGCCCGGGCGGAGCCGCGGCGGTCCGCTTCAGCCCTGCGCCGCTTCGCGAAGCGACCATAGGGCGCTGCCGCCCCGCCAGGCGTAGAGACCGACGCCGGGCCGCCCCGCCAGCGCGGGCGGCAGCGCCACCTCGGGGACAGGGATGAAGCCGAAGCGGATCCAGACGCGGTCGAGCCCTTGCGGTCGCGCGTAGAGCGTGGTCGCGCCCAGCGCGGTGGCGTGATCGAGCGCGGCGGCGACGAGCTGGCCGGCAACCTCCATTGGATTTGCCGTCGGGGCGCCTTCGCGCCCGACGGTCGGCGAATCGACCCGCGCATCGATGACGGGACCGTGCAGCATCGCGGTGGCGGCGTGGCGCTCGGCGGCGACGGCGCCCACGAGGCGCTCGCCGCCGGCGCCGGCCGTCCACGCGCCCCACGCCAGCGCGACCTCGGCCGGCCACGGGATGGCGGCGAAGTCGAAGAGCGCCCGGGCCTGCGCGGCGTCGGTCAGCGGCCGGTACCCGACGCCTTCCCAGACACGGGGCAGCGTGGCGGAGGCGAGAGACGGAGCGGGCGACGCTGGTGCCGGCGCCGGCGTCGACCGCGGGGCGGCGGGCCGGCGGCCCCCCGCCCGGCCTCCACCGCTACTTCTTGCCAAGCACCGTGTCCTTCAAACTCTTGGCGAGACGGAACTTGCACACGCGCTTGGCCGGGATCTTGAGGGGCTCGCCCGTTTGCGGATTCCGGCCGATGCGCGCCTTGCGGTTGGCGAGGACGAGCTTGCCGAACCCCGGCACCACGAACGCGCCGGCCTTCTTCGCTTCACGGGACGCGAGGACCAGCGTCTCGTCCAGAACGCTCTCGATCTGCTTCTTCGAGAGGCTCGTCTTCTCGGCGAGATGGGCCAGCGTCGCGGACTTCGTCATGGTTTTCGCCACAGGCAATCCTCCTGTTGCTCGGGGTGAGTATGAGCGACGTGCCTTTCTACCACAGCCCCACCGGCACGGCTACCGCTGCGTGAAGCGAAACTCGCCGGACGCGATCAATCGCTTGTACGAGCCGAAGCGCGCCTCGGCGTCCTCGATCGCGTCGAGCGGCGAGACCGGATCCTCGCCGTGCTCGTAGGTGCGCACGATGCGATACAGCGTGTCGCGCTCGGCCGGCACGCGCCCGGCGTCGCGGATCCAGCGGCGCAACTCGGCGGGGCCGACCAGCTGGCCGTACTGGGCGCCGGCCGACGTCGAGATCGACTCGTTGATCAGCGTGCCGCCGAGGTCGTTGGCGCCGGCGTCGAGGAGCGCCTGCGAGAGCTTCGGCCCCTCCTTGACCCACGAGGCCTGGATGTTGCGCAGCACGGGGCCGAGCAGCACGCGGGCGAGCGCGTGCATGCGGATCACCTCGGCGCCGGTGGCGCCGGGGCGCACGCCCGGCACCAGCGCCTTGCTGTACATGGGCGCCTCGCTGTGGATCAGCGAGAGCGGCACGAACTCGGTGAAGCCGCCGGTGTCCTTCTGGATCGAGCGCAGGAGCGCCATGTGCCGGACCCAGTGGGCGGGCGTCTCGACGTGGCCGTACATGATGGTGGACGTGGTGCGGATGCCGAGCGCGTGGGCGCTGGTGATGACCTCCACCCACTGGTCCACCGTGATGCGGCCGCGCGCGATCAGATCGCGGATGGGCTGATCGAGGATCTCCGCCGAGGTGCCCGGCAGCGTGCCGAGACCGGCGTCCTTCAGCTCGGCCAGGTACTCCTTGATCGGCAACCCGGAGCGCACCGAGCCGTAGAGGACCTCTTCCGGCGAGAAGGCGTGCAGGTGCAGCTTCGGCAGCGCGGCCTTCAGCGCGCGGGTGAGGTCGATGTAGAAGCGGCCGTCCAGCTTGGGGGGCAGCCCGGCCTGGATGCAGACCTCGGTGGCGCCCAGCTCCCACGCCTCGCGCGCGCGCCGCACGACCTCCTCGATCGGCAGCAGGTAGCCTTCCTCCTCGCGATGGTCGCGCGAGAAGGCGCAGAAGCCGCAGTGCTTGATGCAGACGTTGGTGAAGTTGATGTTGCGGTTGACGACGTAGGTGACGGTGTCGCCCACGTGGCGGCACCGCAGCTCGTCGGCGGTCAGCGCCAGCGCCTGCAGATCGCGGCCGGTCGTGACGGCCAGCACGTCGGCCTCGCCGACGGTGAGCTCGCCGCCGTCGAGCGCCTTGCCCAGGATCGCGCGGACCTCGCGCGAGACGCGGTCGAGAGCGTGATTCAGGCTACCAGCGTCGCCAGTGCTCATGGGACTCCCTCACGAGGCCGTCGGCGTCGATCAGGCTCGCCACCCGGGGGCGCAGCCGCTCGTCGAGGAACTCGACGCGCGCCGCATACTCGGGATAGATCGCCAACCGCTCGCGGAAGCGATAACCCTCGCGCTCGGTGGCCGCACGCAAGGCGCGCAGCCCCGGCCAGGGCTTCTCGGGGTTGATGTGGTCCGGCGTCAGCGGCGAGATGCCGCCCCAGTCGTTGAGCCCAGCGGCCAGCAGCCGCGGGTACACGTCCGGCGTCAAGTTCGGCGGCGCCTGGATGTTCACGTCGGGGCCGAGCACCAGCCGCGCGACGGCAAGGGTACGGAGAAGGTCCTCGAGCGTGGGCTCGGCCGCGTCGCGCATGGGGATGCGCGGCTTGGCCCGAAAATTCTGGATGATCACTTCCTGGATGTGGCCCCACCGCTCGTGCAGGTCACGGATGGCGACGAGGGCGTCCACGCGCTCGCGCGGCGACTCGCCGATCCCGATGAGGATGCCGGTGGTGAAGGGGATGCCGAGCTTGCCGGCCAGCGCGATCGTCCGCAGCCGCCGCGCCGGCACCTTGTCGGGCGCGTTGTCGTGGGCCATCCCGCGCGCGAGCAGGCGGTCGGCGACGTTCTCCAGCATGATGCCCATGCTGACGTTGACCTCGCGCAGGGCGGCGAGATCCCGCTCGCCCATGACGCCGGGATTGGCGTGCGGCAGCAGCGAGGACTCCGCCAGCGTCAGCGCGCACATCGCGCGCAGGTAGCCGAGCGTGGTGCGGTGCCCGTGCGATCGAAGGAACGCGCGGTGCTCGGCGAAGGCGGCCTCCGGCTTGTCGCCCAGGGAGAACAGCGCCTCCTTGGCGCCGAGCCGCGCCCCCGCCTGGGCCAGCGCGACGACCTCCTCGGGCGACATCGTGTGGGCGCCCGGCTCGCCGGGATCGCGCCGGAACGTGCAATAGCCACAATAGTCGCGGCAGAGCGTGGTCAGCGGCACGAACACCTTCGCCGAGAACGTGATCGTCCGCCCGCGCCCGCGATCTCGCACCTCGCCCGCGCGCGCGAGGAGATCAGGCAGCGCGGCCGGAGGTCCGGAGATTAACTCGCGGGCCTCGGCGTGGGAGATTGTGCCGGACGTCATCGCTTGCCCTGCCGCCGTCGACTGGATGATCGACGGTTGGCTCGACGTGCGGCGCCACGCGCTCCTCTGGCCAGGCCACCCGCGGTCCTACCCGATCTCGCGGCACCCGCTCCAACAGTCCGGTCGTTGCGGCCGCGCGCGTCCGACATCTTTGTCGCGATTTCGCCCGCAAAGCGCTTGAGGTTCTCCAGCACCGCGGGCATGTCCGCATGCGTGGGGTCCCAGACGAAGTGCGACACGCCGAGGGCGGCGTAGGCGCGGATGTCGTCCATGACCTGCGCGGCGCTGCCCTGGAAGAGGGGGCGGTCGCCGGCGGGGGCCTTCGCCCGCGCGGGGCGCACCTCCATCGGCACGCGCACGGTCAGCGTGATCGCCTGGGGGTCGCGCCCGGCCTCCCGGGCCCAGTCCTTGAGCTGGCGCACCCGTACGGCGTACGCGTCGGGGAGCAGCAGCCCCGGCGGACGCAGGATGATCGGGTGCCAGCCGTCCCCGAGGCGGGCGGCCCGCCGCACCGCCGCGTCGGTGTGGCCGCCGATCCACACCGGAATACCGCCGGGCTGCGCCGGCTTGGGCAGCGCGTGCACGTCGCTCACGCTCACGTAGCGCCCGCGGAACGTCACCGGGTCCGTCGTCCACACCCGCCGCATGAAGGTCAGGTACTCGTCGGTGACGGCCCCGCGCTCCTCGAAGGGCGGCGCGCCCAGCGCCTCGAACTCCTCGCGCAGCCAGCCGGTGCCGGCGCCGAGGATGATGCGGCCGTTCGAGAGCCGGTCGAGCGTGGCGAGCATCTTGGCGGTGACCAGCGGATGGCGATAGGGCACGACCAGCACGCTGGTGCCCAGGCGCGCGCGCTTCGTCGTCCGCGCGAGCGCGCCCAGCAGCACGAGCGGCTCGAGATAGTCCTGGGCGGCGCCGCCCGGCAGCTGGCGCGTGGCGGAGTACGGATAGACCGAGCGCGCCATCGAGGCGGGCAGCACGACGTGATCGGTGACGAAGATGGACGCGTAGCCGAGCGCGTCGGCCCGCGCGGCCATCGCGAGCACGTGATCGGGCTTGGCCAGCGGGCCGCGGCCGGGAAGCGAGATGCCGAACTCCAAGAAATCCCTCCGGACGAAGGAGCAGCCTCGGTGACGCCCGCTCATAGTAGGCCACGCCCCCAGCCATTGCAATCCGGCCGTGGCAATCCGCTTCGCCGGCGAGCGCCGTGCCGCTATGCTAGAGCGGCATGCACATACGGGTGAGCGCCGACGCCGCGCCGTCGCTGCGCTGGGTGATGTGGACCATTCCGGCGCTCCTGTTCCTCATCGGCTTCTTCCACCGCGCCGCGCCCGGCGTGCTCGCCCGCGACCTCATGCAGGCGTTCGGCATCACCGGCGTGACGATCGGCCTGCTGGCGGCGACCTACTTCTACTCGTACGCCGGGCTGATGGTGCCGGCGGGGCTGCTGCTGGACGCCTTCGGCGTGCGGCGCGTCCTCGGGGTGGGCGGCGCCGTGATGGGGGTCGGCGCGCTGCTGATGGGCAGCGCGGCCACGCTGCCGCTGCTGTTCGCCGGGCGCTTCCTCGTCGGGCTCGGCGCCGCCGCCACGTTCATCGGCACGCTGAAGATCGCCGCCGCCTGGTTCCCGCCCGCGCAGTTCGGCTTTCTCTCGGCGCTCACCGCTTCTGTGGGCGTCCTCGGCGCGCTGGTCTCGACGCTGCCGCTGGCCACGCTGGTCGGGCTCATCGGCTGGCGCCGCTCCTTCTGGGGCGTGGGGCTCGTCACGCTGGCGGGCGCCGCGCTCTGCGCGTTGATCGTGCGCGACCGGCCGCCCGACGCGCCGGCGGCGCCGGGCGGCGGCGGCCTGCGCGCGGTGCTGGCGGGGGCGCGGCAGGTGCTGCGCAACCCGCATACCTGGCCGCCGTTCCTGGCGTTCTTCTGTCTCTACTCGGTCGTCGGTAACCAGATGCTGTGGCTGGTGCCCTACCTGCGCGACGTCTATGGCCTCGGCCTGGGCGAGGCCGCCGTCTACGCCACCGCGCCGTCGCTGGCGCTGCTGGTCGGCGCGCCGCTCACCGGCCTGGCCTCCGACCGCCTGCTCGGCCGGCGCAAGGCGCCCTACGTCGCGCTGACCGCCGCGCAGTCGGCGTTGTGGATCGTGTTCGTGGCCACGCTGGGCGGGCTGCCGCTCGCCGCGGTGTACGCGCTGCTGTTCGCGATGGGGCTGACCGGCGCCGCCTTCGTGCTGGTGTGGCCGATCGGCCGCGAGGTCAACCCGCCGCACCTCGACGGCGTCGCGGTGGCCGTCGTGAACTTCGGCGGCTTCCTCGGCGCCGCCCTGACCCAGGCGCCGCTCGGCGCGGTGCTCGACGCGCGCTGGTCGGGCGCGCTGGCGGCGGGCGTCCGGCGCTACCCGGTGGAGGCCTACCGTGACGTCTTCGCGATCTGCGCCGCCTTCACGGCGGCGGGGGCGCTGCTGAGCCTGCTCATGCGCGAGACACGCGGGCGCAACATCTATCGGGAGCTGCGCGCGCTGCGGGAGCCGGCATGACGGTGACCTTGATCGACCGGGCAAACCGGAGCAGGCTCAGGTAGGGGCAAGCGGGACAGCATGCGGCTGGCGTCGAAGATCTTCCTGGGGTTCTCCCTCGTCATCGTGGTGCTCGCCGGTGTGGGCGTGCTCAGCCTGCGCGCGGTCGGCCGCCTGGTGTCGCTCAATCGGGAGATCGCCAGCGAGACGCTGCCCGCGCTGCGGCTGATCGGCGAGGCGCGCGACGCGCTCCCGGCGCTGGCGCGCCTGCAGGCCCGCTTCACGATCCTGCGCGACGCGCGCTACGCGGCGGTGTGGCGCGAGCGCGCCGAGGGCATGCGCGGGGACCTCGAGCGGCTGCGCGCCCTCGTGCGGACTTCCGACGAGTCGCGCCACCTGGCCGCCGCCGTCGCCGCGTTCGCGCGCTATCGCGAGATCGTGCTGGCCGAGCAGCGACGGGCGCTGGCCGACGCGGGCCGCTGGCCGCCGGTCGGCGAGCCGGCCGGCCGCGCCCTCGCCGAGCAGGTCGAGACCAGCCTGGAGGCGCTGCGGGCGGCCACCTACGCGCGGGTCACGCAGGCGCAGGCGGAGGTCGCGCGGCTGGAGGCGCGGACGTGGACCGGCGTCGTCGTCGCGCTGGCGGCGGCGCTGGCGCTGGCGCTGCTGACCACCGCCGTGATCGCGCTGCGCATCACGCGCTCGCTGCGCCGGCTGTCGTCGGCCACCACCGCGGTGGCGGCCGGCTCGTTCCGCGACCCGATCCCCGAGGGGGGTCGCGACGAGATCGGCGCGCTCGCCCGCGCGTTCAACGCGATGGCGGCCCGGCTGCGCCAGCTCGACGCGATGAAGGAGGAGTTCTTCGCCACGCTCTCGCACGAGCTGCGCTCGCCGCTGACCTCGGTGCGCGAGGCCGCGCACCTGCTCGCCGACGGCGTGGCCGGCCCGCTCGCGCCCCGGCAGGCGCGGCTGGTGGAGATCGTCCAGCGCTCGTCGGACCGGCTGCTTCGGCTCGTCAACCAGATCCTCGACGTCTCGCGGCTGCGGGCCGGCCTGCTGCCGCTCGCCCGCGGCCCGGTGGATCTCGAGCGGCTCGTCGCGCGGGCGGTCGAGGAGCTGCGCCCGCAGGCCGAGGAGGCCCGCGTCGCGCTCGAGCGCGAGCGGGTCGGCGAGCACTTCACGATCGCGGGCGACGAGGAGCGGCTGGTGCAGGTCGTCGTGAACCTGCTCGCCAACGCCGTGCGCTTCACGCCGGCCGGGGGCCGCGTGATCGCCCGGGTGGTGGACGCGGGCCCGGAGTGCGAGGTGCAGGTGGAGGACACCGGCCTCGGCATCCCCGCCGCCGAGCTGCCGCACATCTTCGAGAGCTACCGGCAGGCCCATCCGGGCCGGGGCGGCACCGGGCTCGGCCTGTCCATCGTGCGCGGGCTGGCGCAGGCCCACGGCGGCCGCGTGACCGTCGAGTCGCAGGAGGGCAAGGGCAGCCGCTTCAGCGTGCTGCTGCCGCGGGAGGTGCCGGCGCCATGAGACGGGCCCTCGCCGCGGCGCTGCTGGCCGCCGCGCTCGCCGGCTGCGCCACGTGGCCGTTCGGGCGTGGCGCCACCCTGCTGGACGAGGCCGACCGGCTGGCCCGCGACGGCGAGCTGGCGGCGGCGGTGGCGAAGTACGACGAGTACCTGGCCCGCTATCCCGACGCGTGGGCGGCGCCGGGCGCGCTGGAGCGCCGCGACGCGCTGGCCGCGACGCTGACCGCCCGCCAGGACGTCCGGCGCTTGCGCGAGGAGCTGGCCCGGCGCGAGGATGACCTGATCCGCGTGCGGCAGGAGGCCGAGCGGCTGCGCCGGGACCTCGAGCGGCTCAAGCAGATCGACCTGCGACTGGAGCGGCGATGAAGACCACGATCCTGGTCGTGGACGACGACACCGCGATCCTCGAGGTGCTCGAGATGCGGCTGGCCGCGATGGGCTACGACGTCACCGCCACCGCCGACCCCCGGGTGGCGCTCCGGGCGGTGGAGGGCGGGCGCTTCGACCTGGCCCTCATCGACCTGCGCATGGAGCCCACCGACGGCGTCGCGCTCATGGAGGCGGTGCACGCGCTCCAGCCGCGGCTGCCGGTGCTGATCATGACGGCCCACGGCACCATCGAGACGGCGGTGGACGCTGTCCAGCGGGGCGCCTTCGACTATTTGACCAAGCCCTTCCTGCACGACGAGCTACGGACCAAGGTCGGGCGCGCGCTGAGCAGCCGGCGCTGGGCGCGCGACCGCGAGCGGCTGTTGACGGTCGGCCAGACGCTCGCCTCCTCCGGCATCATGGCCCGCGTCCTCGACGCCGTGGCCCAGGGCGCGGTGGAGACCACCGAGGCCGACCGCTGCGTGGTGTTCCAGGAGGAGCACGGCAAGCTGGTGCCGATGGCCAGCGCCGGCTCGCCGCCGCCGTCGTGGCCGGCGCTGGAGTCGGCGGCGACCGCCGCGATGACCAGGGGCGTGCCGGTGACGTTCCCCGGCGCCGACAGCACCGTCGTGGCGGCGCCGGTGGTCGTGCAGAAGGGGCCGGCGGGGGCCCTGGTGATCGAGACCGCGCGCGGCGTGGAGCCCACCGAGGACGATCTCGACCTGCTGGCGCTCTTCTCCTCGCAGGCGGCGGAGGCCGTGCGGAGCACGCACGAGCTCGAGCGCCTGCGCAGCGGCGCCCTCGCCGCGCTCGGCCGCATGGCGACGCAGGTCGCCCACGAGCTGAAGAACCCGCTGGCCGGCCTGCGCCTCTACGCGCGCCATCTCGAGCAGCGGCTGGGCCGCACCGGCGACACCGAGGGCGCCGGCCTCGCCGGCAAGATCACCTCTACGGTGGATCACCTGGCGGCGGTCGTGCAGGAGATCACCGCGTTCGGGCGGCCCCCCGAGCTGAACCGGGTGCCGACCGCGCTGCACGCCCTGCTCGACGAGTGCCTGGCCTTCGCCCAGGCACGCTGCGCGACACCGGGCGTGCAGGTGGTCCGCGCCTACGACGCCGCCTGTCCCGACGCCCTGCTGGACGCCCGCGAGCTGCGCAAGGCGTTCCTCAACCTCATCCTGAACGGGCTGGAGGCGCTCGGCCCCGGCGGCCGGCTGAGCGTCACGAGCGCGTACTCGGCGGAGGCCGGTGCGGTGACGATCGTGATCGAGGACACTGGCAGCGGCATGAGCGAGGAGACGCTCTCACGCATCTTCGACCTCTTCTTCACGACGAAGCCCAGCGGCACCGGGCTGGGCATGGCGCTGGCGCGCTCGGTGGTGGACCTGCACGCCGGCGCGTTGACCGTCCACAGCGCGGCGGGCAAGGGCACCCGGGTGACGGTGCGGCTGCCGGTGACGGGATGAAACCCACGATCCTGGTCGTGGACGACGAGGCGTCGATCGCCGACGGCCTGCGCCTGACGCTGGAGGCCGAGGGGTACGCGGTGCGGATCGCCGGCTCGGTGCGCGCCGCGCTGGCCTCGGTCGCCCAGGCCGACGCGCACGCGGCCATCGTGGACCTGATGCTGCCCGACGGCGACGGGCTCACGCTGACCAAGGAGCTCAAGGCGCGCGACCCCGCGCTGGAGGTCATCGTCATCACCGCCTATGGCTCCGTCCGCAAGGCGATGGAGGCCACCAAGGGGGCGGGCGCCTTCTATGTCGTCGAGAAGCCGTTCGAGCCGGACGAGCTGCTCGGGCTCGTAAAGAACGCGCTCGAGCGCCGCAAGCTCGTGGTCGAGAACACCGAGCTGCGCCGCCGCCTGGTCGAGCAGACCGCCGACAGCGAGATCCTCGGGTCGGCGCCGGGCATCCAGCGCGTGCTGGAGACGATCACCTCGGTGGCCGATACCGACGCCAACGTGCTCATCATCGGCGAGAGCGGCACCGGCAAGGAGCTGATCGCCAACGCGCTGCACGAGCGCTCGAGCCGGCGCGACCATCCGTTCGTGAAGATCAACTGCGCGGCGCTGCCCAAGGACCTGATCGAGTCCGAGCTGTTCGGCCACACCAAGGGCTCGTTCACCGGCGCCACCAACGAGAAGATGGGGCTGCTCGAGGAGGCCCACAAGGGCTCCCTGCTCCTGGACGAGATCACCGAGATGCCGCCCGATCTACAGGCCAAGCTCCTGCGCGTGCTCGAGGAGCGGGTGGTCCGGCGGCTCGGCGGCGCCAAGTCGATCCCGGTGGACTTCCGGCTGATCTCCTCCACCAACCGCAGCCCCGAGCAGGCGCTCAAGGACGGCCAGCTGCGCCAGGATCTCTACTTCCGCATCAACACCGTCACGATCGCGGTCCCGCCGCTGCGCGAGCGCCGCGAGGACGTCGCCGTCCTCGTGCGCGCGTTCCTCGAGCGGTACCGGGCCAAGCACCAGCGCGCGGTGGAGGGGATCGAGCCCGAGGCGTACCGGCGGCTGCTCGCCTACCACTGGCCGGGCAACGTGCGCGAGCTGCAGCACGCGCTCGAGAGCGCGGTGCTGGTGGCGCACGGCCGCGAGCTCGCGCTCGGCGATCTGCCCGAGCCGTTGCAGCACAGCGGCGCCGCCGAGGCCGGACTCGGCGGTGGCATCGCCCCCTCCGAGGTCCCGTCCGGCTCGCTGGAGGAGATCGAGCGGGCGTCGATCTTGAAAGCGCTCGAGGCCACCCGCTGGAACAAGCAGGCGGCGGCGGCGTTGCTCGGGCTGCGGCGCCCGACGCTCTACTCCAAGATGCGCAAGCACAACATTCCGCAGCGGCGAGGTTAGCCTCTCCCTTCCTTCCCCGGCGCTCGAAACGCGTGCAATCGGACGGGACTGCTCAAGAAAGCGGCAACTGGTATCGTTGGCCGTCGGTAGAACTAGCTGATCTTGTGTGGATCGGGCGCGGCATGCCCGTTGCTTTGACAGGGCGTGCCGGGAGGGATGCGCATGAAGAAGATCGAGGCAATCATCAAGCCATTCAAGCTGGATGACGTCAAGGAGGCCCTGACCGGGATCGGCATCGTCGGCATGACGGTGTCCGAGGTGCGGGGCTTCGGCCGGCAGAAGGGGCACACCGAGCTCTATCGCGGCGGCGAGTACACGGTCGACTTCCTTCCCAAGATCAAGATCGAGGTCGTGGTGCCCGATCACTTCGTGGACAAGGTGGCCGAGGTGGTGGCGGCGGCGGCCAAGACGGGCAACATCGGCGACGGCAAGATCTTCGTGTCGCCGGTGGAGACGGCCGTGCGGATCCGCACCGGCGAGCGCGACCAGAACGCGCTGTGATCCAGGGACGTCCCCGCATGCCCAGGAGGAACACCGTGAGACGGCTCACCCTCGCACTGGCAGCGTCGCTCGTGCTCGTCACGCTGGGCGTGGCCTTCGCGCAGACGCCGGCGGCGCCGCCGCCGGCGGCCGCCGACAAGCCGGCCGCCGCCGCCCCGGCCGCGCCGGCGCCGGCCTCGAAGATCGACAAGGGCGACACCGCCTGGATGCTGACCTCCTCGGCGCTCGTGCTCCTGATGACGGCGCCCGGGCTCGCGCTCTTCTACGGCGGCATGGTCCGGCAGAAGAACGCGCTCGCCACGCTGATGCAGTCGTTCATCATCATGGCCGTCATCTCGCTGCAGTGGGTGCTGTGGGGCTACAGCCTGGCGTTCGGTCCCGACAAGGGCGGCCTCGTGGGCGGCCTGGAGTGGATCGGGCTGCGGGGCGTGGGCCCCGAGCCGTTCGACGCCTACTCCAAGACGATCCCGCACTCGGTGTTCATGCTCTTCCAGATGATGTTCGCGATCATCACCCCGGCCCTCATCACCGGCGCGTTCGCCGAGCGCAAGAAGTTCTCGGCGTTCCTGGTCTTCACCGTTCTGTGGGCCACGTTCGTGTACGACCCGCTCGCCCACTGGGTGTGGGGGGACGGCGGCTGGCTCAAGGCGCGCGGCACGCTCGACTTCGCCGGCGGCACCGTCGTGCACATCTCCTCGGGCGTCTCGGCGCTGGTGTGCGCGATCGTGCTCGGCAAGCGCAAGGGGTACGGTCACCAGCCGATGCAGCCGCACAACCTGCCGATGACCGTGATGGGCGCCGCCCTGCTGTGGTTCGGCTGGTTCGGCTTCAACGCCGGCAGCGCGCTCGAGGCCAACGGGCTGGCCGCCAGCGCGTTCCTGGCCACCAACACGGCGGCGTCGGCCGCCGCGCTGGGGTGGATGTTCACCGAGTGGATGACGCGCGGCAAGCCGACCGTGCTGGGCGCCGCCTCCGGCGCGGTGGCGGGGCTGGTGGCCATCACGCCCGCCTCCGGCTTCGTCGGCCCGGTGTCGTCCATAATCATCGGCGCGGCGGCCGGCGCCCTCTGCTACAGCGCGTGCAATCTCAAGTCGAGGCTCGGCTACGACGACTCGCTGGACGTGGTCGGCGTGCACGCCGTCGGCGGCACCTGGGGGGCGCTCGCCACCGGGCTGTTCGCCTCCAAGGCGATCAACGAGGCCGGCGCCGACGGGCTCTTCTTCGGCAACCCCGGCCAGGTGTGGACGCAGATCGTCGCCGTGCTCGCCACCTACGGGGTGGCCGTCGTGGGCACCTGGGTCATCCTCAAGGTGGTCGACGCCGTCGTGGGGCTGCGTGTCACCGACGAGGACGAGGTGGTCGGCCTGGACCTCTCACAGCACTCCGAGACGGCGTACGTGCTGGGCGGCGGCTCCTATAGCGAGTTCACCGGGGGCGGCGGCGGGTTCCAGGAGGCGATGCGGGCGGCGGAGGCGAAGGCGCGCCCCGCGCATTGAGGCCAAGGCGCTTGATTTCGTCCCGGCGGTTCACTAACGTAGTCCGGCCGACGCCCTCGCCAGGGGGCGCCGGCCGCATCATTCATACCTGACGAAGGAGAAGGAGCCCCGCATGACCCCGAAGGATGTCCTCAAGCTGGCCAAGGAGAAAGGCGTCAAGATCGTCGACCTGCGCTTCATCGACCTGCCCGGGCTGTGGCAGCACTTCTCGATCCCCACGTCCGAGCTGAACGAGGGCATCTTCGAGGACGGGCTGGGGTTCGACGGCTCGTCGATCCGCGGCTTCCAGACCATCGACGAGTCCGACATGCTGCTGATCCCCGACCCGTCGTCGGCGCAGATGGATCCGTTCACGGCGGTGCCGACGCTGGTGCTGATCTGCAACGTGAAGGACCCGATCACCGGCAAGTGGTACTCGCGCGATCCGCGCTACATCGCCCAGAAGGCCGAGGCGTACGTGAAGAAGAGCGGCCTCGCCGACACCGTGTACATCGGTCCCGAGCTGGAGTTCTTCTTCTTCGACTCGATCCGCTTCGACCAGAACTACAACTCCGGCTACTACTTCATCGATTCTGAAGCGGGCGCCTGGAACACCGGCAAGGAAGGCACCCCCGACCAGCCCAACCTGGGGTACAAGCCGCGCTACAAGCAGGGGTACTTCCCGGTCCCGCCGATGGACAAGTTCCAGGACATCCGGTCGGACATGGTCCTGGCGCTGGAGAGCGTCGGCGTCCGGGTCGAAGTGCATCATCACGAAGTCGCGACCGGTGGGCAGACCGAGATCGACATGCGCTACGACACGCTGACGAAGATGGCCGATAAGGTCCTCTGGTACAAGTACTGCGCCAAGAACACCGCGCGCAAGTGGGGCAAGACGGCCACGTTCATGCCCAAGCCGCTGTTCCAGGACAACGGCTCCGGCATGCACACCCACCAGTCGCTGTGGAAGGGCGGCAAGAACCTCTTCTACGAGCGCGGAGGCTACGCCGACATCAGCAAGATGTGCCTCTACTACATCGGCGGCATCCTCAAGCACGCGCCGGCGCTCCTCGCGCTGATCGCGCCGTCCACCAACTCCTACAAGCGGCTGGTGCCGGGGTACGAGGCGCCGATCAACCTCGTCTACAGCCAGCGCAACCGCTCCGCCGCCATCCGGATCCCGATGTACTCCAAGGCCGAGGGCGCGAAGCGGATCGAGTTCCGGACGCCCGACCCGACCTGCAACCCGTACCTGTCGTTCGCGGCGTGCGTGATGGCCGGGCTCGACGGCATCGCCAACAAGATCGATCCGGGCAAGCCGGTGGACAAGGACCTCTACGAGCTGCCGCCGGCCGAGCAGAAGAAGATCAAGCAGCTCCCCGGCGACCTCTCGATCGTCCTCGACAACCTCGAGAAGAGCCACGACTGGCTGCTGAAGGGCGACGTGTTCACGCCGGACGTGATCGAGACGTGGATCGAGTACAAGCGCAAGAACGAGGTGGACGCCGTGCGGCTGCGTCCGCACCCGTGGGAGTTCGCGCTGTACTTCGACATTTGATTATCATGGGGGGCCCCGAGCGGGCCCCCCATACCCCCCGATGTTCGGAGCGCCCCGGGGAACCCGGGGCGCTCCTCCGTAACGCGTACCCCGTCCCGTGACGCTGTCGCCCGTTCCGCTGTACGCGGTGGGGCCGTTCGTCGCGATGCTGGCGGCGATCGCGGTGCTGCCGCTGGCCGCCCCGCGCTGGTGGGAGTCGAATCGTCACAAGCTCGTGGTGGGCGCCGTGGCCGGGGCGCCGGTGCTCGTCTACTACCTGGTTCGGGCCCCGCACGCGCTGCTCGAGACAGCGCTGGAGTACGCGTCGTTCGTCGTGCTCCTGGCCGGCCTCTACGTCGTCGCCGGCGGCATCCTGCTGCGGGGAGATCTACAAGCGACGCCGCTCACCAACACCGGGTTCCTCGGCCTGGGGGCCCTCCTGGCGTCCTGCATCGGCACGACCGGGGCGTCCATGTTGCTGATCCGCCCGGTGCTGCAGACCAACTCGGAGCGGACGCACACGCGGCACACCGTCGTCTTCTTCATCTTCCTGGTCGCCAACATCGGCGGCATGCTCACGCCGATCGGCGACCCGCCGCTGTTCCTCGGCTATCTCGAGGGCGTGCCGTTCACGTGGACGCTGCGGCTGGCCGCCCACTGGGCGTTCCTGACGGGGGCGCTCCTGCTCGTCTACCTGGTCTGGGACTCGCGCGCGTACGCGCGCGAGCCGCTGGCCGCGCTGCGCCGCGACCGGGTGCAGGTCGAGCCGCTGCGGCTGGCGGGCGCGTGGAACCTGCTCGCGCTGGGCGGCATCGTCCTCGCCGTCGTGGCGCTGGCGGCGCCGTGGCGCGAGGCGGCCATCGTCGCGCTGGCCGGGGGGTCACTGGCGCTCACCCCGCGGCGCGTGCATCGCGCCAACGGATTCACCGCCCACGCGATGGTGGAGGTCGCCGTCCTGTTCGCCGGGATCTTTCTCACCATGATCCCGGCCCTCGAGCTGTTGCGCGCGCGGGGCGCGGAGCTGCCGGTGCGCGAGCCCTGGCACTTCTTCTGGGCGACCGGGCTCCTCTCGTCGATGCTCGACAACGCGCCCACCTACATGGCCTTCCTGGCGCTCGGCCAGGGGCTGGGGCTGGCGCGCGAGGTGGTCGGCGTGCCGCACGAGGTCCTCACGGCCATCAGCGTGGGCGCCGTCGCGATGGGCGCGAACACCTACATCGGCAACGCGCCCAACTTCATGGTGAAGTCACTCGCCGAGCGCGCCGGCGTCCGCATGCCGGGGTTCTTCGGCTACCTGCTCTACAGCGGGTCGGTGCTGATCCCGCTGTTCGCGCTGACCACGCTCGTCTTCTTCCGCTGAGCGGAAGCTCCGCGGATGCCGCGCAAATGGGCAACGCAGGGTCGTTGCCAGCGCAGCGGGCAGCCCTCGCGCGGGTCCATCTTTTGTAAATGACTGATTCGCCAACGCAGCCGCGCTGGCATCGCCCTTGCCAGCACAGAGGCGCATGGCAAGCGCATCGGCCAGGCCGCAGCCGCGGTGGCGCGTCGTCCTGCTCGACGATCACGAGCCGTCCCGCGTCGCGCTGCGCGCCGCGGTGGCGGAGGCCGGCGGCGAGGTGGCGGGGGAAGCCGAGCGCTGCGCGGACGCGCTGGCGCTGGTGGCCAGGACGCGGCCCGACGTGGCCATCTTCGCGGTCGGCCTGCCCGACGGCGACGGCGTGGCGGCGGCGGCCGGGGTCATCACCGAGACGTCCTGTCCCGTCGTGCTCATCACCAGCCACACCAGCGACGCGCTCGTCGCCCGCGCCCAGGCGGCCGGGGTCATGGCGTACCTCGTGAAGCCGCTGCGGCCGGCCGAGCTGGCGCCCGCGCTCGACTTGGCCGTCGCGCGCTTCGCCGAGACGCGCGCGCTCAAGCAGACGCTCGAGGAGCGCAAGATCATCGAGCGCGCCAAGGGGCGGCTGATGGACCGCATGCGCCTGAGCGAGGAGGAGGCGTTCCGCCGTCTGCGCCGCGCCGCGATGAACAGCCGCCGCCCCATGGTCGAGATCGCCCGCGCCGTGCTTGTCTCCGAGTCAGTCACCGAGGATCTGCCCGCGATTTAGGCAGTACGGGGGCGGTCCACGCCCCCGCATCCTTGGAAATTCACGAGGTTCCGTGCCGGTACGCCCCTTGCTACCCCTGCCCCCGAGCGGACAACGACGTCCCCTCGCGGCGCTGGGCCGCGCGCAGTGAACACCACGCAGGGCAAAGGAGACGTCATGGCCGCGTACTCACGCAGGGACTTCCTCAAGGGCACCCTGGCCGCCGGTGCCGGGGTGGCTGCGCTCGGCGGGCTGCCGAGCATCATCACCGCGCAGGGCAAGGAGCCGGTCAAGATCGGCATCTTGCATTCGCTCTCGGGGACGATGGCGATCAGCGAAGTCTCGCTGCGCGACGTCGTGCTCATGGCGGTCGACGAGATCAACGCCAAGGGCGGCGTGCTGGGCCGCCAGATCTCGCCCGTCGTCGTCGATCCGGCCTCGAACTGGGACCTCTTCGCCGAGAAGGCCAAGCAGCTCCTGCTCCAGGACAAGGTCGCCGTGGTCTTCGGCTGCTGGACGTCGGTCAGCCGCAAGTCGGTGCTGCCGGTGTTCGAGAACAACAACGGCCTGCTCTTCTACCCGGTGCAGTACGAGGGCGAGGAGTGCAGCAAGAACGTCTTCTACACCGGCGCCTGCCCGAACCAGCAATTGATTCCTGGTGCGGAATATCTGATGTCCAAGGAAGGTGGAAGTTACAAGAAGTTTTACCTGCTCGGCACCGATTACGTGTTCCCGCGCACGGCCAACAAGATCCTGCGCGCGTTCCTGGTGGCCAAGGGCGTGCCGGCCGCGAACATCGAGGAGGAGTACACGCCGTTCAGCCACCAGGACTACCAGACGATCGTCGGCAAGATCAAGCGCTTTGCCTCCGGCGGCGGCGCCTGCGTGCTGTCCACGATCAACGGCGACAGCAACGTGCCCTTCTACAAGGAGTTCGCCAACCAGGGGCTCCGCTCCGAGAACGCGCCGATCATGGCCTACAGCGTGGCCGAGGACGAGCTGCGCGGCATGGACACCTCGGCGCTGGTCGGCCACCTGGCGGCCTGGAACTACTTCCAGTCCGTCGTCACGCCGGCCAACAAGAAGTTCGTGAACGCCTTCAAGGAGTACGCGCAGAAGAAGGGGCTGCCCGGCGGCGCCAAGCGCGTCACCGACGACCCGATGGAGGCGGCCTACTTCGGCGTTCACATGTGGAAGCAGGCGGCCGAGAAGGCCAAGAGCTTCGAGGTCGACAAGGTTCGCGCCGCCGTCTACGGCCAGACGTTTGCGGCGCCCGTCGGCACCGTCAAGATGCACGAGTTCAACCAGCACACCTACCGGCCGGTGCTCATCGGCGAGATCCTCAAGGACGGCCAGTTCAAGATCATCTCGCGCACCAAGGGCAACGTGGAGCCCGAGCCGTGGTCGAAGTACACCAGCCCCGACAAGGGCTGTGACTGGATCCATCACCAGGGTACGTACCAGAAGAAGGCCTGATGAGGCGTCTGCTCCTGCTGCTGCTGGTGGCGTGGCTCGCCGGACCCCCGGCGAGCCACGCGCAGTCCCCCGACGGCGTCAAGGCGCTCGCCGATCTCGCCATCGACAATCCCGACAAGCGCGAGGCGGCGGTCGCCGTGATCGGGGGCACCCGTGATCCGAAGTGGCTGGACTTCCTCGGCGCCCTCCGCGACGGCAACGTGTACGCGCGCGGCACGGGCAAGGACCTCGAGGTCGTGGTGGGCGGGGCCAAGTCCACCAAGGGCGACGCCGAGGTGATCGAGATCACATCCGCCTACGATCGCACGCCGCTCGGTGCGGTCTTGCTGGCCGGGCTGGTCGAGATCGCCGCCGATCGGCGGCTGCGCGTCGCCATCAAGCCGTTCCTCGACGCCGACGAGACGCGCGCGCAGCTGGCCAGCCCCGATCCCGAGACGCGCCGCGGGGCCGCCCTGAAGCTCGGCTACCAGGCCGATGCCGGCGCGGCGTCCGAGGTCGAGGCGGCGATCAAGAAGGAGACCGTGCCCAACGTGCGCCACACGTTCGAGGAGGCGCTGGCGCTCATCCACCTGGCCAGCGGCGACGCGGCCGTCCGCATCCTGGCCGCGCAGGCGCTGGGGGCGCTGCACTCGTCCGACGCCATGCCCGCGCTCCGGCGGCTGGCCTCCGACACCGCGGCCACGCCGGCGGAGCGCAACGCCGCCACGGCGGCCATCCGGCAGATCGAGCGCTGGGGCCTTCTCGTCCGCACGGTGGAGACCCTCTTCCAGGGCGCCTCGCTGGCCTCGATCCTCCTCCTGATGGCGCTGGGGCTGGCCATCGTGTTCGGCCTCATGGGCGTCATCAACATGGCCCACGGCGAGCTGATGGCGCTGGGCGCGTACAGCACCTTCGTCGTGCAGAACGTCTTCCGGGCCCGCTGGCCCGATCGCTTCGACGCCTATTTCGTGGTCGCGCTGCCCGTGTCCTTCGCGGTGGCGGCGATCGTCGGCATCGTCCTCGAGCGCGGGGTGATCCGCCGGCTCTACGGCCGGCCGCTGGAGACGCTGCTGCTGACCTGGGGCGCCTCGCTGATCATCCAGCAGGCGCTGCGGCTCTACTTCGGCGCCGCCAACGTGGACGTCTCGTCGCCGACGTGGCTCTCCGGCGGCTTCGCCCTCATGACCGGCCTCACGCTGCCGTTCAACCGTCTCTTCATCATCGCGCTGGCCTCGGTGAGCGTGGCCGCCATGTACGGGCTGCTCTTCCGCACCGACACCGGCCTGCGCATCCGCGCGGTGACGCAGAACCGCACCATGTCGTCGTGCCTGGGCGTGCGGGCCGGGTGGGTGGATGCCACCACGTTCGCGCTCGGCGCGGGGCTCGCGGGACTCGCGGGCTGCGCGCTCACCCAGATCGGCAACGTGGGGCCCTCGCTCGGGCAGAACTACATCGTCGACTCGTTCATGGTCGTGGTCACCGGCGGCGTGGGCAAGCTGGCGGGGACGATCCTGGCGGCGGCCGGCATCGGCGCCCTCAACAAGGGCATCGAGCCGGCGCTCGGCGCCGTCTTCGCCAAGGTCGCGATCCTGGTCGCCGTCATCCTCTTCCTGCAGCGCCGGCCGGCCGGCTTGTTCGCGACGCGGGGGCGTGGTGCTGACGCTTGAGCGCGTCGGGCTCCTCGCCGTCGGCCTGATCCTGGTCGTGGCGATGCCGCTGGGCAACGTGCTGCCGCCGGGCTCACCGCTGTACGTCTCCAACTTCACCCTGAACCTGTTCGGCAAGTTCCTCACCTACGCGATCCTCGCCCTCGGCCTGGATCTGTTATGGGGCTACGCCGGCGTGCTCAGCCTCGGCCACGGCGTGTTCTTCGGCCTCGGCGCCTACGCCATGGGCATGCACCTCATGCTGGAGATCGGCTCCAAGAGCGTGTACCAGAGCGCGCTGCCGGACTTCATGGTGTGGAACCAGGTGAAGGAGCTGCCGCTGTTCTGGAAGCCGTTCTACAGCGCGCCGTTCACGCTGGTCGCCATCGTGGTGGTGCCCGCGCTGTTCGCGCTGGTGTTCGGGTTCCTGGCCTTCCGCAGCCGGGTGCGCGGCGTGTACCTGTCGATCATCACCCAGGCCCTTGCGCTGTCGGCGTGGCTGGTCTTCAACCGCAACGAGATGAGGCTGGGCGGCACCAACGGCCTGGCGGACTTCAAGACGATCTTCGGTGTCCCGCTCAACCGGCCGGGCACGCAGCGCATGCTCTACGTGGTCACGGCGATCACGCTCGTCGCCGCGTGGGCGCTGTGCCGCTGGATCACCCTGTCGCGGGCGGGCAAGGTCCTCGTCGCCATTCGCGACAGCGAGACGCGCGTGCTCTTCTCCGGCTACTCGCCGGCCAACTACAAGCTCTTCGTATTCGTCGTCTCCGCGGCGCTGGCCGGCGTGGCCGGCGCGCTGTACGCGCCGCAGGTCGGCATCATCACGCCGGCCAAGATGGGCGTGCTGCCCTCGATCGAGATGGTGGTGTGGGTGGCGGCGGGCGGGCGGGGGACGCTGATCGGCGCCGTGCTGGGCGCGATCGGCGTGAACTGGATCCAGTCCTGGCTGACCACGAGCTATCCCGACGTGTGGCTGCTGTTCCTCGGCGCCCTCTTCATGAGCGTGGTGCTCTTCATCCCCGACGGCGTCGTGGGCGCGCTTGCGCGCGCCGCCCAGCGGCTCCGACGGCGGTCCGCGAGAAGCCTCGACGCGTCGCTTCTAGGACAGCCCACCCTCGGTTCGAGCCGTGCACGCGGCTCCGATACAACAACAACAACGACACCATGAGCGAGGCGATCGTCTACCTGGAGGACGTGACGGTCGCCTACGAGGGCTTCAAGGCCCTCGACCGCCTGAACTTCTTCATGGATCGCCGCGAGCTGCGCGTGGTGATCGGCCCCAACGGCGCCGGCAAGACGACGCTGCTCGACGTGATCTCGGGCCGGGTGAAGCCCGACCACGGCCGCGTGATCTTCGGCCGCAGCACCGACCTCACCGCGCTCGGCGAGAACCAGATCGCCGCGCTCGGCATCGGCCGCAAGTTCCAGACGCCGTCGGTGTTCGTGAACCTCACGGTGTGGGAGAACATCGAGCTGTCGCTGCGGCGGGCCAGCAAGGGCGTGCTGTTCACGCTGTTCGACCGCGACGGCGCCGACGCGCGCGGCCGGATCGCCGCCACGCTGGCCACCGTCGGGCTGGAGGCCAAGGCCGGCGCGCCGGCCGAGGCGCTGTCCCACGGCGAGAAGCAGTGGCTCGAGATCGGCATGGTGATGGCGCAGGACCCCGAGCTGCTGCTGGTGGACGAGCCGGTGGCCGGCATGACCGACGAGGAGACCGCGCGCACCGGCGAGCTGCTGGTCGAGATCGCCCGCGAGCGCTCGGTGCTGGTCATCGAGCACGACATGGAGTTCGTGCGCCAGATCGCGCGCACGGTGACGGTGCTCCACCAGGGCGCGGTGCTGTGCGAGGGGTCGCGCGAGCAGGTGCAGAGCGATCCGCGGGTGCAGGAGGTCTACCTCGGCCAGCGCAAGGACGCCCATGCTGTCCGTTGAGAAGCTCGACGTCGCCTACGGCGGTTCCCAGGTGCTGTGGTCCGTCGACCTCGCGGTGCCGGACGGGCAGGTGGTCTGCCTCATGGGCCGTAACGGCGTGGGCAAGACGACGGTGCTGCGGGCCGTCATGGGCCTGCTGCCGGCGCGGGGCGGTCGCATCGTCTTCGGCGGCCAGGACATCACGCGGTGGCCGTCCGACCGGCGCGCGCGGGCCGGCCTGGGCTACGTGCCGCAGGGCCGCGAGATCTTCCCGCACCTGAGCGTCGAGGAAAATCTCCGGATGGCGCTGCTCGGATGCGCGCGGGCCACGTCGATCGACGACGCCCTGGACCTCTTCCCGGCGCTGCGGCGCTTCCTCAGCCGTAAGGGCGGCGTGCTCTCGGGCGGCGAGCAGCAGATGCTGGCCATCGGCCGCGCGCTGCTCACGCGCCCCAAGCTGCTGATGCTCGACGAGCCCACCGAGGGCATCCAGCCCTCGATCATCCTCGAGATCGAGGAGGCCATCCGTCGCATCAAGACCGAGCGCGGCGTGACGGTGCTGCTGGTGGAGCAGTACCTCGACTTCGCCGAGCGCCTGGCCGACCGCTACGTGATCCTGGCCAAGGGCAGCGTGGTGGCCGCCGGCGCCGCCAAGGATCTCGAGGTCGAGGTGGTCAAGCACCACCTCACCGTGTAAGACTCCGGGCTCTATGCACCTGACCCCGCGGGAGCAGGAGAAGCTGCTGATCTTCACCGCGGCCGAGGTCGCGCGCCGGCGCCGCGCCCGCGGCCTGAAGCTGAACCACCCGGAGGCGCTCGCCCTCATCACCGCCGAGATCCTGGAGGGCATCCGCGACGGCCGCACCGTCTCCGACCTGATGGAGGCCGGGCTCGGGATCCTCGGGCGCGCCGACGTGATGGAGGGCGTGCCCGAGATGATCGACGAGGTGCAGGTCGAGGGGACCTTCCCCGACGGCACCAAGCTGGTCACCATCCACCGGCCCATTCGCTGATCGCGATGGGGGTGCGGGTCGAGTCGCTCACCGCCGCCCAGGCTCGCGCTGCCGTGACCGCCCTGATCGAGGTGCTGCGCGATGCGGTGGACTCCGGCGCGTCGGTCGGCTTCCTGCCGCCGCTGGCGGCCGGGACGGCGGCGGCGTACTGGGGCGCGGTGGTCGCCGCGCTGGAGGCGGGCCCCCGCGTGCTGCTGGTGGCGCGGCGGGCGGACGACGGCGCCATCGTCGGCACGGCCCAGCTCGAGCCGTCGGAGAAGGACAACGGGCGCCACCGCGCCGAGGTGACGAAGGTGATGGTGCTGCGGGCGGCGCGCCGGCAGGGGGTGGGGGCGACCCTCATGCAGGCGCTGGAGGCGCACGCGCGCCGGCTCGGGCGCACGACGCTCGTGCTCGACACGCGCGAGGGCGATGCCGCCGAGGCGCTGTACGCGTCGACCGGCTGGCGGCGCGCCGGTGTGATCCCTTGCTACGCCGAGAGCGCCGGCGGACGCCTCGACGGCTCCGCCTTCTACTACAAGCTGCTCGATGGGGAGAACAGGAGGACCGCGTGATCCCGGGCGAATACCTGCTGGGCGACGACGACGTCGTCGCCAACGCCGGCCGTCGGACCGTCGAACTCGCCGTCACGAACACCGCGGACCGGCCGATCCAGGTCGGCTCGCACTTCCACTTCTTCGAGGTCAACCGCGCGCTGCGCTTCGAGCGGGCGCAGGCGTTCGGCATGCGGCTCAACATTCCGGCCGGGACCGCCGTCCGCTTCGAGCCGGGCGACGCCAAGCGCGTGACCCTGGTCGAGCTGGCCGGGGCGCGCCGCGTCTTCGGTCTCAACGCGCTGACCCAGGGCGGCGACCGGGACGCCGCGCTCAAGCGGCTCGGCGAGTGGGAGCGGCCATGAGCCTGCGCATTCCGCGGCGCCAGTACGCCGACCTCTACGGCCCCACCGCCGGCGATCGCATCCGGCTGGCCGACACCGACCTGCTCATCCGCATCGAGCGCGACCTGACGGTGGCCGGCGAGGAGGCGAAGTTCGGCGGCGGCAAGGTGATCCGCGACGGGATGGGCCAGTCGGCGCGCGCCACCCGCGCCGAGCAGACGCTCGACACGGTCATCACCAACGCGGTCATCGTGGATCACTGGGGCATCGTGAAGGCCGACATCGGCATCCGGGACGGCCGCATCGCCGCCATCGGCAAGGCCGGCAACCCCGACATCATGGCCGGCGTGACCGCCGGCATGGTGGTGGGCGCCGGCACGGAAGTCATTGCCGGTGAGGGGAAGATCGTGACGGCCGGTGGCCTGGATACCCATATCCATTTCATCTGCCCGCAGATCGTCAGCGAGGCGATCAGCGCCGGGCTCACCACGCTGGTGGGCGGCGGCACCGGCCCCGCCACCGGCACCGCGGCGACGACCTGCACGCCGGGCGAGTGGAACATCCACCGCATGCTGGAGGCGGCCGAGGAGTTCCCGGTCAACCTGGGCTTCCTGGGCAAGGGCAACGCCTCGGCCCCCGATCCGCTGCGCGAGCAGATCGCCGCCGGCGCCATCGGCCTCAAGCTGCACGAGGACTGGGGGACGACGCCGGCGGCGATCGACTGCGCGCTCGGTGTGGCCGAGGAGTACGACATCCAGGTCGCCATCCACACCGACACGCTCAACGAGGCGGGCTTCGTGGAGGACTCGATCCGCGCCTTCCGGGGGCGGACGATCCACACCTACCACACCGAGGGCGCCGGCGGCGGCCACGCCCCCGACATCATCCGCGTGTGCGGCGAGCCCAACTGTTTGCCGTCCTCGACGAACCCGACGATGCCGTTCACCGTGAACACGATGGACGAGCACCTCGACATGCTGATGGTCTGCCACCACCTCAACGCGGCGATCCCCGAGGACCTCGCCTTCGCGGAGTCGCGCATCCGCGCCGAGACGATCGCCGCCGAGGACGTGCTGCACGACCTCGGCGCCATCAGCATGATGTCCTCCGACTCGCAGGCGATGGGGCGGATCGGCGAGGTGATCATCCGCACCTGGCAGACCGCCGACAAGATGAAGCGGCAGCGCGGCCCGCTGCCCGGCGAGACGGCCGGCGACGACAACCGCCGCGTGAAGCGCTACATCGCGAAGTACACGATCAATCCGGCGATCGCCCACGGCTTCGCCGACCACGTCGGCTCCGTGGAGGTCGGCAAGCTGGCCGACCTGGTGGTGTGGAAGCCGGCGTTCTTCGGGGTCAAGCCCGAGCTGATCGTCAAGGGCGGCCTCATCGGGTGGGCGGCGATGGGCGATCCCAACGCGTCCATCCCCACGCCCCAGCCGGTGCTGTACCGGCCGATGTTCGGCGCGCTCGGCCGCGCGCGGGCGAGCACGACGGTGACGTTCGTGTCGGCGGCGGCGCTGGCGGCGGGCGTGCCGGGCCGCCTGGGGCTGGCGCGGCGGGCGGTGGCGGTCAGCCGGTGCCGGGGGATCGGCAAGCGGGACATGATTCACAACGATGCGTTGCCACGAATCGAAGTCGACGCGGAGACGTATCAGGTGCGGGCGGACGGGGAGCTTTTGACGTGTGAGCCGGCGAGTGTCCTTCCAATGGCGCAGCGCTACTTCTTATTTTGAACGGGCGATGAAAACCGACCATCTGCGTCGTTGGCGCTGCGCTCCTCGCTGCGGCGTACTCGGAGTACGCCTCGCTTCGGTGCTCGCGCCGCCTAGCATCTGGCCGGTTTTGATCGCCCTGATGTTTTCAACATTGACCGATCGGGCGGTGGCGTGATGAGTGCCCGAGGTCGGTTGGCCGCTCCTCCCTCGCTTCGCATCGGTCGTCGCTCGGTTGCTCCGAGGAGTCGACGGTCATGGCGCTGAGGGATGCGGCGGTCGTCATCACCGAGACGCATGTGCATGCGGCGCCGGCGGAGCTCGCGGGGCGGGAGCGGGATGTGCTGGTATTGACGGCGGAGGAGCGGAGGTGGGGGCGGCGGCGGGTGGTGACGCGGGGGGGGCGGGAGCTGGCGCTGGCGTTGCCGACGGGGAGCGTGCTGACGGCGGGGGAGGTGCTGCACGTCGGGGCCGACTGGTACGTCGTGGTGGAGGCGGCGCCGGAGGCGGTGCTGGCGGTGACGCCGCGCTCGCGGGAGGAGGGGCTGCGCGTGGCGTTCGAGGTCGGCAACCGGCACTTCACGGTGGCGCTCGACGGCGAGCGGCTGCTGGTGCCCGACGATCCCGCGATGGAGCAGCTCCTCACGCGGCTGGCGGTGCCGTTCGTGCGCGCGCGGGCCGTCTTCGTTCCACTCGGGCAGGGGCATCGTCATGACTGACGCCCTCCTGGCCGTGTTGCAGTTCGCCGACGGCCTGTTCCCGGCAGGGGGCTTCGCGCACTCGTTCGGCCTCGAGACGTACGCGCAGGACGGCGTGGTGCGCGACCGCGCGGGGCTGGAGGCGTTCGTCGCCGCCCACCTCGACGGGTCGGCCGGCCCCGCCGACGCGGTGGCGGCGGCGGCGGCGGTGCGGCTGGCCGCCGGCGGGGACGTCGCCGGCTGGGTCGCGCTCGACGAGCGGCTGGACGCGATGAAGGTCGTGCCCGAGCTGCGCGCGGCCAGCCGTCAGATGGGACGCCAGACGCTGCGGGTGGCGACGGCCGTCGGCGCCGACGCGCTCCTTGCCGACCTGGCGCGCGCCGTGGACGACGGCCTGGCGCCCGGCCATCACGCGTCGGTCTTCGGCGCCGCGCTCGGCCGCGCCGGCGTCGAGCCGACGGCGGCGGCCGCTGCCTATCTCTACTCCACCGCGGCGCTGCTCGTCGGCGCCGGCCTGCGCCTGATCGCGCTCGGCCAGGTGGACGGCCAGCGCGTGCTGGCGGCGATGCGCCCGCGCATCGTCCGGCTCGCCGCCGCGGCGGCGGCAGCGACGCCCGACGACATGTGGGCGTTCAACCCCGGACTCGAGCTGGCCGGCCTCCGCCACGCCACGCTCGACGCGAGGCTCTTCCGCTCATGAGCATTCCGCGCCCGCTCAAGATCGGCATCGGCGGCCCGGTGGGGTCGGGCAAGACCGCGCTGACCGAGGCGTTCTGCCTGCGACTGCGCGGGACGCTCGACATGGCGGTGATCACCAACGACATCTACACGAAGGAGGACGCCGAGTTCCTCGTCCGCCGCGGCGTGCTGCCGTCCGAGCGCGTGGTGGGGGTGGAGACCGGCGGCTGCCCGCACACGGCGATCCGGGAGGATGCGTCGGTGAATCTGGAAGCGGTCCGGGCGCTCATGGGGATGTTTCCGCGCCTCGATCTCCTGCTGATCGAGAGCGGCGGGGACAATCTGGCGGCGACGTTCAGCCCCGAGCTGGTGGACGCGACGATTTACGTGATCGACGTGGCCGAGGGCGAGAAGATCCCGCGCAAGGGGGGGCCCGGCATCACGCGCTCCGATCTGCTCGTCATCAACAAGATCGACCTGGCGCCGCACGTCGGCGCCGACCTCGCGGTCATGGAGCGCGACGCCCGCCGCATGCGCGGCGAGCGCCCCTTCGTGTTCACCAACCTCCGCACCGGCGAGGGGATGGACGCGATCGTGCGCTGGCTCCGCCACGAGCTGTTGCTGACGGCGGCGTGAGCGGCGTCGCCGACGCGCGCCGGGTCGGCCGCGACGGGGCACTGCGCCTCGTCTTCGAGCGGCGCGGGGCGGCCACCGTCCTGGCCGGCTGCCGCTCGACGCTGCCGCTGCAGGTGCTGGCGCCGATGGCCCTCGACGGCCCCGCCGCCGTCGTCTCGCTCCTCAACCCGACGGGCGGCGTGCTCGGCGGCGACCGGCTGACGGTGGACGTCGAGGTGGGGCCGGGCGCGCACGCGTGCCTCACCACGCCGTCGGCGACGCGGATCTACCGCACGGCCGGTGACGCGGCGGTGCAGACCGTGCGGCTGGCGCTGGCGCCCGGCGCGACCGCCGAGTGGGTGCCCGACCACACGATCCCGTCGGCGGGCGCCGTGCTGCGCCAGGCGCTGACGTTCGAGGTCGGCGCGGGGGCCGTGCTGATCGCGGTGGACGCGTGGGCGGCCGGGCGCGTGGCCCGCGGCGAGGCCTGGCACTTCCGGCGGCTGGACAGCGCGCTCACCGTGCGCGACGCCGCCGGCCTGATCCTGCACGACCGGTTCGTCCTCGAGGGCGACGGCCGGTGGGACGGGCTCGGCTTCGCCGAGGCCTGTCCGTACTTCGCGACCGTGGTCGTCGTGGCCGACGCCGGCCTGGGGGCCTTCGTCGCCGACCTCGCCGCCGCGCTGCCGCCCGGCGGCGGCGTACGGGCGGCCGCCGCGCTGCTGCCGCGGCGGGCGGCGCTGGTGCGCTGCCTCGCCGCCGACGCGCCGGCCCTGACGGGCGCGCTGGAGGCGACGTGGGCGCTCGCGCGGGGGCGGGTGCTCGGGCTGCCGCCGCTCGGGCTGCGCAAGTTCTAGCGTCATCCCTGGCGGATCGATGACGTTTCCGTTACACTTCCCGGGAGCATGTTCTCGCTGATCCCCCGCGAGGTTCGGTTCTTCGATCTCTTCGATCAGCAGTCCCAGCACATCATCCGGGCCAGCCTCCTCCTGCAGGAGATGGTCCACAACTTCGCCGACGCCCGCGCCAAGGCCAACGCCATCAAGGAGGTCGAGCACCAGGGCGACCAGGTCACCCACGAGATCGTCCGGCGGCTCAACACGACCTTCATCACGCCCATCGATCGCGAGGACATCCACGACCTCGCCACCCACCTCGACGACGTCCTCGACTACATCGAGGCGGTGGCCGAGCGGCTCGTCGTCTACCGGATCAAGGAGCCGACGTCGGCCGCGCGGGCCCTGACCGACGTGATCGTCCAGCAGATCCAGTCGATGGACCGCGCCATCAAGTGTCTGCGCACGATGGATCCCGGCTTCCACGAGCACGCGGTGGAGGTGAACCGGCTGGAGAACAGCGCCGACCGGTTGCTGCGCGAGAGCCTGGCCGCGCTGTTCGAGGAGCAGGGCGACCCCATCGAGGTCATCAAGTGGAAGGAGATCTACGAGACGATGGAGACGGTCACCGACCGCTGTGAGGACGTGGCCAACGTGATCGAGGGGATCATCCTCAAGATGGCCTGAGCCCCGCCCCGTGCTCTCCGCCGTCGTCTTCATCGTCTTCGTCGCGCTCGTCTTCGACTTCATCAACGGCTTCCACGACGCCGCCAACTCGATCGCCACCGTCGTCTCCACCCGCGTGCTGACGCCGCTGCAGGCGGTGGTGTGGGCGGCGTTCTTCAACTTCGTGGCCGCCTTCGGCTTCGGCGTGAGCGTGGCGACGACGGTCGGCAAGGGCGTCGTGCACGCCGACGTGGTGGACCAGTGGGTGATCCTGGCCGGCCTGCTGGGCGCCATCGCGTGGGACCTGATCACCTGGCACTGGGGGCTGCCGACCTCGTCGTCCCACGCGCTCATCGGCGGCTTCGCCGGCGCCGGCGTGGCCAAGGCCGGGTTCGGCTCGCTGGTGGCGAGCGGCCTCGTCAAGATCGGCGTGTTCATGGTGCTGGCCCCGCTGCTCGGGCTCGTGCTCGGCTTCGTGATGATGCTGCTGACGATCCGCGTCTTCCACCGCGAGACGCCGGGGCGCGTCGATCGGTTCTTCCGGCGCGGCCAGCTCGTGTCGGCGGCCGCCTACAGTCTCGGTCACGGCACCAACGACGCGCAGAAGACCATGGGCATCATCGCCGTGCTGCTGTTCACGACCGGCCACCTCGGCAGGGAGTTCTACGTGCCGACGTGGGTGGTGCTCTCGGCCCACGCCGCGATGGCGCTCGGCACCATGGCGGGCGGCTGGCGGATCGTCAAGACCATGGGCATGCGCATCACCAAGCTGCGGCCGATCGGCGGGTTCTCGGCGGAGACGGCCGGCGCCATCACGCTGATCGGCACCGCGCTGGGCGGCATCCCGGTCTCCACCACCCACACGATCAGCGGCGCCATCATGGGTGTCGGCGCGATCCAGCGATTCTCGGCGGTGCGCTGGGGCGTGGCCGGGCGCATCGTGTGGGCATGGCTCTTCACCATCCCTGCCTCCGCCGCCGTCGCCGCCGCCGTGTGGTTCCTGCTGCGGCTGGCCGGCGTCTGAGCGGACGCTGACGACCGTGGCCGGTGACGTACTGGTCGTCGAGGACGAGCCGGACATCCGCAACCTGATCGTCCATCACCTCACGCGCGAGGGATTCCGCTGCCGCGCGGCCGCCACCGGCGGCGAGGCGCTCGCGCGCGTGCGGGCGGGCGTGCCCGACCTGCTCGTGCTCGACCTGATGCTGCCGGGCATGGACGGGCTCGAGGTGTGCCGGCGGCTGCGCGCCGATTCCGCCACCGCCGCGCTGCCGATCATCATGCTCACCGCCAAGGCCGACGTGGTCGACCGCATCGTCGGCCTCGAGGTGGGCGCCGACGACTATCTCGCCAAGCCGTTCTCGCCCAAGGAGCTGGTGGCGCGCGTGCGGGCGGTGCTGCGGCGCGCGCAGCCGGCCGAGCCGGCACGGCCGCTCGCCGCCGGCGGCGTGAGCCTGGACCCGGCCCGGCACGCGGTGACCGCCGGCGGCCGGCCGGTGGAGCTCACGCCCAAGGAGTTCGACCTGCTCCATGCGCTGCTGGCCGCCGCCGGTCGCGTGCTCACGCGCGAGCACCTGCTCAATCGCGTGTGGGGCTACGCGCGCGCGGACGAGATCGAGTCGCGCACGGTGGACGTCCACATCCGGCGGCTGCGCGCCAAGCTGGGCGCCGCCGAGCGGTGCATCGTGACGATCAAGGGCGTCGGCTACCGCTTCGACGCCGAGTGAGAGAGGCGTAGACTGAGGCCATGAGGCCGTGGATCGGCGCCCTCGCCCGGTGGCTCGCGCGCGGCGCGGGCGGCTGCGTGCTGGGCGGCGCGCTGCTGGTGCCGCCGGCCATGACGACCACGTCGCCGGCGATCGATCAGATCAACAGCATGTCCATGCGTCCGCTGCCGATGGTGACGCCCCGGCCCGTCGCGCGCGAGACCAACGTCTGGGTGCCGGAGCGCGTGATCCTGGTGCCCGGCGCGCCGACCGGCGCCGTCGTGCCCGGCCACTGGGAGCGGCTCACGCCCGACGGCAGCCTCTACGTGCCGCCGCTGACCGTGGTGCAGCCGTCCACCGGGAGCCTGCTGTCGTTCCCCGCCGGCTCCTACTCGCCGACCGACGGACGCCCGTACGGGCCCTGACACCGAGAGACCGCAGCACGCGGAGGGCTGAGGTGGTGCTGCGGCTCGCCCGCCTCGTCCGCGACCGGGTCGCCGTCAAGCTGACGCTGACTCTCGTCGGGTTCGTCGGCCTCGCTGCGCTGGCGGCGGGCCTCTACCTGTCGGATGCGCTGGACCGGTTCGCCGTCGAGGCGCTCGAGGCGCGGCTGGCCAGCGCGGCGCGGCTGCTCCACGACGACACGCGCGGGCTGCTCGCCCGGCGCGCCGGCCCCGCCGAGATGGGCGCGTTCGTGCGGCGCGCCGCCCTCCCCACCCAGGCACGGATCACGGTCATGGCCCTCGACGGCACCGTGCTGGGCGACTCCGAGGTGTCGCTGGAGGACCTCGGGCGGCTGGAGAACCACGCCCAGCGCCCGGAGATGCGGGCGGCACTGGCGGGCGGCGCCGGCCACGACCTGCGCACCAGCGTGTCCATCCACACGCCGCTCCTGTACGTCGCGCTGCCGGTGCGCGAGGGCGACCGGATCATGGGCGTGCTGCGGCTGGCGCTGCCGCTCTCGGCGGTGACCTCGTCCCACGCGCGCGTGAACCGCGTGCTGCTGGCCGGCGGCCTCGTCGCCCTGGCGGTGGCCTTCGGCATCGGCGTCTTCGTGGCCGGGCGGGTGACGCGGCCGCTGGTCGAGATGCAGGACGTGGCCCGCCAGATGAGCGAGGGGCGCTTCGCCGCGCGGGCGCCGGTGCGCTCGACCGACGAGCTCGGCGCGCTCGGCCGCGCGCTGAACGTGATGGTCGTGCGGCTGCGCGAGCAGTTCGAGAACCTCGAGGCCGAGCGCGCCAAGGCCACCGCGATCCTCGACGGCATGGTCGAGGGCGTCATCGCCGTGGACGGCCGCGAGTCCATCCTGCTCATGAACGAGCGCGCCCGCGCGATGCTGGGCGTGGGACCGGGGCGGGGCGAGGGCAAGCCCTTCCTCGAGGTCGTCCGCAACGCCGACCTGCACGAGATCTTCCGCGCCAGCCGCACCGCCGGCGACGTGGCGCGGCAGGAGCTGCGCCTGACGACGCCGGCCGAGCGGGTGCTGCGCGTGACGGCGGTGCCGCTGCGGCTGGCCGGCGAGGAGACCGGGCTGGTGATGGTGCTCGACGATGTGACCGAGCTGCGCCGGCTCGAGCAGGTGCGCACGGAGTTCGTCGCCAACGTCTCCCACGAGCTGCGCACGCCGCTGACCGCGATCCAGGGCTATCTGGAGACGCTGCTGGGCGGCGCGCTCGACGAGCCCGAGCACGCGCGGCGCTTCCTCGAGGTCGCGTTCCGCCACACCGAGCGGCTGGGCCGGCTGTTGAACGATCTCACCGATCTCTCCAACATCGAGCTCGGCAAGGTGGCGCTGCGCCTGGCCGCCACCCCGCTGGCGCCGGTGGTGGACTCAGTGCTGGGGATCATGGCGGGGCGGGCGCGTGAGGGCGGTGTGGGGCTGACCGGCGCGATCGCGCCGGGGCTCGGCGTCCATGCCGACCACGACCGCCTCGCCCAGGTGCTGATCAACCTGGTGGACAACGCGGTGAAGTACACACCGCCCGGCGGCGCCGTCACCGTGAGCGCGCACCGGCTCGGCGGGCAGGTGGAGCTGACGGTGACCGACACCGGCGCGGGCATCCCGCCCGCTGATCTGCCCCGCATCACCGAGCGCTTCTACCGGGTGGACCGGGCGCGCTCGCGCGAGCTGGGCGGGACCGGCCTCGGCCTCGCCATCGTCAAGCACCTCGTCCTCGCCCACGGCGGCACGCTCGTCCTCGAGAGCCAGCTGGGGCAGGGCACGACCATCCGGGTGACGCTGCCGGCCGCCTGACCCCGCTGAGCGGGCCGCCGGCTAGTCGGGGCGCGCCTCGCGATCCGCCAGGACGGTGCAGGCGCGGTGCGCGCGCAGCGCCGAGGCGGGCAGCGCGGGCGTGACCGCGCCGTCGAGCAGCCGGCCCAGCGGTTCGCGCTTGCCGCTGCCGCTGACCAGCACGACCACCTCGCGCGCGGCCAGGATCGTGGCCACACCCAGCGTCACCGCTCGGTCGCACACCGCGCCCTGGATCACCTCGTCGGTGAGGATGTAGTCCACGGTGGCGGCGCGCAGCCGCACCGGCCGCGTGCGGGAGGCGAAGTCGGCGGGCGGCTCGTTGGAAGCGATGTGGCCGTTGGGTCCCAGTCCGAGCATCACGAGGTCGAGGCCGCCCTCCTCCGCGATGCGCCGCTCGTACGCCGCGCACATCGCGTCGAGGTCCGGCGCGTCCACGGCGAACGGATGGCAGCGCGCGGCGGGCACGCCCGCCCAGCGGAGGAACTCGGCGCGCACCTGGCGCCAGAAGTAGCCGTCGGGCGGGGCGGGCGGGCAGAGCTCGTCCACCGAGAAGACGCGCATGCGCGAGTAGTCCACCGGCGCCGTCGCCTGCAGCGTCTCGAGCCGCCGGTACATCCGTCGCGGCGTGCGCCCGGCGGGCACCGCCATGGCCAGCTCCGGCCGCGCGCTCACGCGGTCGCGAACGAGCGCGGCCGCCAGCTCGGCGAGGTGCGGCGCGTCGCGGGCGACCACCAGGCGCATCGGCCAGGAGTGTACTGTGGCACGGTGATAGAGTGGTGACTGCGGGGAGGACGGCCATGGCGGAGCAGGACATCAAGGCGGTCGTGAAGGACAAGTACGGCAAGGCGGCCCTGCGGGTGACCGGCGGCCAGAGCGCCTCGTGCTGCGGCGAGGGGGCGCGCCGCGCCGATCCCATCACATCCGACCTGTACGGATGCGCGGAGACGGCCGGGCTGCCCGCCGAAGCGGTGGCCGCCTCGCTCGGCTGCGGCAACCCGACCGCCCTGGCCGAGCTGCGGCCCGGCGAGGTCGTCCTCGACCTCGGCTCCGGCGGCGGCATCGACGTGCTGCTGTCGGCGAAGCGGGTCGGGCCGACCGGCAAGGCCTACGGCCTGGACATGACCGACGAGATGCTGGCGCTGGCGCGGGAGAACCAGCGTAAGGCCGGCGTCGAGAACGTCGAGTTCCTCAAGGGCGAGATCGAGCAGGTGCCGCTGCCCGACGCCACCGTGGACGTCATCATCTCCAACTGCGTCATCAATCTGTCCGCCGACAAGGACCGCGTGCTCGCCGAGGCCTTCCGCGTCCTCAGGCCGGGCGGCCGCTTCGCGGTCTCCGACGTGGTCGTGCGCGGCGAGGTGCCGGCGGCCATCCGCCGCAGCATCGAGCTCTGGATCGGCTGCGTGGCGGGCGCGCTGAGCGAGGACGACTATCGCGCCAAGCTCGCCAAGGCGGGGTTCGCGGATGTCGAGGTCGAGCCGACCCGCGTCTATCGCGTCGAGGACGCCCGCGAGCTCCTCGCCGGCGCCGGGCTCGACGCCGACGCCATCGCGCCCCAGGTGAACGGCAAGTTTATGAGCGCGTTCATCCGCGCCCGCAAGCGCTGAGGGCCGCTGCCGCGTCACGCAACCTTTACGGGAGCGTCATCGTCCCGTAACGACGTCGCCGAGCTTCTCCGCTACAACCTCGCCAAGGACGGCTACAAGGTCGTCCTCGCCGCGACCGGCACCGAGGCCGTCAAGCAGGCGCGCGCGAGCGCCATCCCGACCTCGTGCTCCTCGGACGGCGACCCGGAGCCCCGTAACCGAACTGTAACACCGGCATAACCCCGCCGAAACATCGGCGGTCCATCATGAGGGCCACACACAGAGGAGGACGAGGATGAAGACGTGGATCATTGCCCTGGCGCTGCTCCTGACCGGATGGATGGCGCAGCCGGCCCCCGCCCAGACGCTCATCAACGGCGCGGGCGCGACGTTCCCGTACCCGATCTACTCGAAGTGGTTCGACGCCTACACCAAGGTGGATCCCGAGGTGCGCTTCAACTACCAGTCCATCGGCAGCGGCGGCGGCATCAAGCAGATCAGCTCCCGCACCGTGGACTTCGGGGCCAGCGACGGGCCGATGACCGACGCGCAGCTCAAGCAGGCGCCCGCCGAGCTCTTCCACATCCCGACGGTCCTCGGCGCCGACGTGACGACCTACAACCTGCCCGGCAATCCGAAGCTGAAGTTCACGCCGGACGTCCTCGCCGACCTCTTCCTCGGCAAGATCACCAAGTGGAACGACGCGCGGCTCACCGCCCTCAACCCGGGCGTCACGCTGCCCGACACGTCGATCGTGATCGTGCATCGCTCCGACGGGAGCGGCACCACCTACATCTGGGTGGACTACCTCTCGAAGGTGAGCCCGGAGTGGCAGCAGAAGGTCGGCCGGGGCACGTCGGTGAACTGGCCGGTCGGGCTCGGCGGCAAGGGCAACGAGGGCGTGGCCGGTCAGATCAAGAACACACCGGGCGCGCTCGGATACGTCGAGCTCGCCTATGCCGTGCAGAACAAGCTGCCGGCCGGCCTCGTGCGTAACGCGGCGGGCAAGTTCATCGAGCCGACGATCGAGTCGACGACGGCGGCGGCCGCCGGCGCCGCCACGGGCATGCCCACCGACTTCCGCGTCTCGCTCACCAACCCGCCGGGCGACGAGGCCTACCCGATCGCGAGCTTTACGTGGCTGCTCGTCTACCGCGACCAGCCGAACGAGGTGAAGGGGCGCGCGATCGTGAAGTTCCTGTGGTGGATGAGCCACGAGGGGCAGAAGTACGCGTCCGACCTGCTCTACGCCCCGCTGCCGGCCCCGGTCGTCAAGCAGATCGAGGCCAGGATCAAGCAGGTCAACTACCAGGGCAAGCCGCTGCTGGCGGCCCGCTAGGGGATCGGATGTCGCCGAGTGGCGATCGGCTCTTCCGGCTCGTCCTGCGCGCCGCCGCCGGCACGCTGCTGCTCCTCGTGATGGCGCTGGCGGCCGAAATGGTGCGGGCCGCCTGGCCGGCGCTGCGGACCTTCGGCGGGCGCTTCCTCGTGACCTCGGTCTGGGATCCGGTCGCCGAGCACTTCGGCGCCGTCCCGTTCGTGTACGGCACGCTGGTCTCCTCGCTGCTGGCGCTCGTGATCGCCGTACCCCTCGGGATCGGCGCGGCCGTGTTCCTCGCCGAGCTGGCGCCGGCGTGGGTGCGGCCGCCGGTGGCGTTCCTCGTCGAGCTGGTCGCGGCGGTGCCGAGCGTGGTGTACGGCCTCTGGGGCATCTTCGTGCTCGCGCCGCTGCTGCGCACGTGGGTCGAGCCCGCGCTGGGGCGGACGCTCGGCTTCCTGCCGTTGTTCCAGGGGCCGCCGTACGGCGTCGGGATGCTGGCGGCCGGCATCATCCTGTCCATCATGGTCGTGCCGTTCATCACCGCGGTCAGTCGCGAGGTCCTGCTGGCCGTCCCGACCAGCCAGCGCGAGGCGGCCCTGGCGCTGGGGGCCACCCGCTGGGAGACGACGCGGCTGGCGGTGCTGCGCTACGGCCGCTCGGGGCTGATCGGCGCCGTGCTGCTCGGTCTCGGCCGCGCGCTGGGTGAGACGATGGCCGTCACCATGGTCATCGGCAACCGGCCCGAGGTGGCGCTCTCGCTGTTCGCGCCGGGCTACACGATGGCGAGCGTGATCGCCAACGAGTTCACCGAGGCGACCTCCGACCTGTACCTGTCGGCCCTGATCGAGGTCGGGCTGCTGCTGTTCGTGCTGACCGTCGCCGTCAACGGGCTGGCCCGCCTGCTCGTCTGGTCGGTGGGCGGCGCCGTGAAGGTGGCGCGCTGATGACGCCGCGGGGCCGCCGGGCCGTCAACCGCGTGATGGGCGGCCTCACCGCGCTGGCCGCCGGCGCCGTGATCCTGCCGCTGCTCCTCATCTTCGGCTTCCTGCTCTTGCAGGGCGCCTCGGCCGTCAACGTGGATTTCTTCACCCACCTGCCGAAGCCGGTGGGTGAGGTGGGCGGCGGCATGGCCAACGCGATCGTCGGCAGCCTCATCCTCGTCGGGCTGGCCTCCTGTCTCGGCCTGCCCGTCGGGATCCTGGGCGGCGTCTACCTGGCCGAGTCGCGCGACCGGCGGCTGCCGTGGCTGGTCCGCTTCCTCGCCGACGTCCTCAACGGCGTGCCGTCCATCGTCATCGGCATCTTCGCCTACACGCTGATCGTGCTCCCGATGCGGCGGTTCTCCGCGCTGGCCGGCGGCGCCGCGCTGGCGGTGATCATGCTGCCGATCGTCGTGCGCACGAGCGAGGAGCTGGTGCGGCTGGTGCCGTCCTCGCTCCGGGAGGCGGCGCTGGCGCTCGGCATCCCCGAGTGGAAGGTGGTGCTGCGCGTCGTGCTGCCGACCGCGCGCGCCGGCATCGTCACCGGCGTCATGGTGGCGGTGGCGCGCGTGTCGGGGGAAACGGCGCCGCTGCTCTTCACCGCCTTCGGCAACCGCTTCTGGCACCAGGGGCTCGACCAGCCGATCGCCGCGCTGCCCCTGCAGATCTTCGCGTACGCGATCTCGCCCTACGACGACTGGCATCGCCAGGCGTGGGCGGGCGCGCTGGTGCTCATCGGCATGGTGTTCGTGGTCAGCCTGGCGGCGCGGCTGGTCACGCGCGGCCGCTTCAGCGGGGTGAGGTGAGAGCGATGGTCGACGGGATCCAGGTGACCGGATTGCACGCGTGGTTCGGCAGCACGCACGTGCTCCACGGAATCGATCTCACGATGGCGCCGAAGGCAGTGACCGCGATCATCGGCCCCTCCGGCTGCGGCAAGTCCACCTTCATCCGGTGCCTCAACCGGATGCACGAGGTCGTGCCCGACACGCGCGTCACCGGCACCGTGCTGGTCGAGGGTGAGGACGTCTACGCGCCCGGCACCGACCCCGTGCAGGTCCGCCGCCGCATCGGCATGGTCTTCCAGCGGCCCACTCCGTTCCCGACCATGTCGGTCTTCGACAACGTGGCGGCCGGGCTGCGCCTGGCCGGCGTCCGCCGCCGCGCCGACCTGCAGGAGGCGGTAGAGCGGGCGCTGCGGCAGGCCGCCCTGTGGGACGAGGTGAAGGACGGGCTCGACAAGGCGGGCGTCAGCCTCTCGGGCGGCCAGCAGCAGCGGCTGTGCATCGCCCGGGCGCTCGCGGTGGAGCCGGCGGTGCTGCTGATGGACGAGCCGTGCTCGGCGCTGGACCCGATCGCCACCGCCCGGATCGAGGAGCTGATCCTCGAGCTGCGCAGCGCCCTGACGGTCGTGATCGTCACCCACAACATGCAGCAGGCGGGCCGCGTATCGGAGGCGACCGGGTTCTTCCTGATGGGCGAGCTGGTGGAGGTCGGCGTCACCCGCGAGATCTTCACCAACCCCCGCGACAAGCGGACCGAAGACTACATCACCGGACGATTCGGGTAGGAGGGGTCATGCAACGCCACTTTCACGAAGAGCTGGAGGCGCTCAAGCAGACGCTGCTGGCCATGGGCGGGCTGGTCGAGGACCAGATCCGCCGCGTGATGACCGCGCTGCTGGAGCGCGACGGCACGCTGGCCCAGGAGGTCATCGACCGGGACGCCCGGGTGAACGCCTACGACGTCGAGGTGGACGAGACGTGCGTGGAGCTGCTGGCGCTGCACCAGCCGGCCGCCGGCGACCTGCGCTTCATCACCACCGCCATGAAGATCGTCACCGACCTCGAGCGCATCGGCGATCAGGCCGTCAACATCGCCCAGCGCACGCTGGAGCTCAATCGCGAGCCCCAGCTCAAGCCCTACATCGACCTGCCGCGCATGGCCGAGCGTGCCGGGCGGATGGTCAAGGAGAGCCTCGACGCGTTCGTGGCGCGCGACACCGCGCTGGCCCGCCGCGTGTGCGGCGAGGACGCCGAGGTGGACGCGCTGAAGGAGCAGATGTTCCGCGAGCTGCTGACGTTCATGATGGCCGATCCGACGACGATTCCCCGGGCCATCCGGCTGATCCTCATCTCGCGCTTCCTCGAGCGCGTCGCCGATCACGCGACGAACATCGCCGAGATGGTCATCTACATGGTCGACAGCAAGATGGTGCGGCACACCCTGGCCTGATCCGGTATGGTGGGGCGCCGTGCGCTCCGCCTGGCTGATCCTCGTCGGCGCGAACCTCGTCTACGCGACGTCCTACGCGGCGACCCGTCTGGTCCTCGACGACGTGCCGCCCGCCCTGCTCGGACTGCTTCGCCTGGTCATCGGCGCCGCCGTCCTGGTGCCGGCCGCCCGCCTGCTCGAGCGGACGACGCCCGCGCGGTTACGCGGCGACGGCTGGCGGATCTTCTGGATGGGCGTGTTCGGCTTCGCCGGCGCTTTTGCGTTCGGCAATTTGGGGATCGCGCGGTCCAGCGCGACCAACGCCGCCCTGCTCATCATCGCGGAGCCGGTGTCCATCATGCTGCTCGGCCCGCTGGTGCTGGGCGAGCGCCTCACGCGGCGGGAGTCGCTGGGCGCCGTGCTGTCGGTCATCGGCGCCGTGCTCGTCGTGCTCGACGGTGTGCCGGGGGTGACCTACACGCTGGCCCCGCACTGGCGGGGCGACCTGCTGCTGGTGCTCTCCGGTCTCGCCTACGCCTCGTACACGCTGATCGGGCGCGACGTGCTCGGCCGTCGCCGCCCGCTCGACGTCACCGCGCGCTCGATCGTGTGGGGCGCCGCCGCGATGGCGCCGCTGGCGGTGGCCGAGTGGCAGGTCGGGAGCCGACCGGTGCTCAGCGCGGCCGCGGTGATCGGCAGCCTCTACCTCGGCCTCGTCATCACCGCGCTCGGCTACCTCCTGTGGAACTGGGCGCTGGCGCGCGTGGGGGCGGCGCGGGCGGCGGTCTTCATCACCGTGCAGCCGATCGCCGGCGCGGTGCTGGGGGTCCTCTGGTTGCACGAGCCGCTCACGAGGTTCACGCTCGCCGGTGGCGCGCTCATCGTCGCCGGCCTTTGGCTGACCGTGCGCGGCCGGGGGTGACGGTATACTGACGTCGTGGCCGAACCGCGCCGGTATCAGCTTCGAAACGAGACCGCCAACCGACTGATCTCGGAGCTCCTCGACGCCGCCGGCGTCGCCCCCGACCGTCGCGGCTACGTCCAGAGTCTGCTGACGACCGTGCTGAAGCTGCACGAGGACGGCACGCCCACCGGCGACCTCAAGATCACCAACACCGCGCTCAAGGAGCTGCGCTACGCGTACAAGGTCTTCGCGCCCTATCGGGCCGTGCGCAAGGTCACGGTGTTCGGCTCGGCGCGCACCGGCGGCGCCGACGACGCGGCGGGGGCGGCGCGCGAGTTCGGCCGGCGCATGGTGGGCGAGGGGTGGATGGTCGTCACCGGCGCCGGCGCCGGCATCATGGGCGCCGCCCAGGAGGGCGCCGGCGGCGAGCAGAGCTTCGGCCTCAACATCCGCCTGCCGTTCGAGCAGGAGGCCAATCCGTGGATCGCCGCCGATCCCAAGCTCATCACGTTCCGGTACTTCTTCACGCGCAAGCTGTTCCTGGTCAAGGAGGCAAGCGCGGTCGCGCTCTTCCCCGGCGGCTTCGGCACGATGGACGAGTCCTTCGAGCTGCTCACGCTCATGCAGACGGGCAAGTCGGTGATCGTCCCGGTGGTGCTGGTGGAGGCGGGCCCCAAGCCGTACTGGCGCATCTGGGACCGCTTCGTGCAGGGCACGCTCGTCGACCGCGGGCTCATCGATCCCAACGACGTCGCCTTCTACCGCATCGTGGACCGCGCGGAGGACGCCGTGCGCGAGATCACCGGGTTCTACCGGGTGTTCCACTCCTCGCGCATCGTCGGGGACCACCTCGTCTTCCGCCTCCAGCGCGCGCTCAGCGACGGGCAGGTGGCGGAGATCCAGCGGCGGTTCGACGACATCCTCAAGGGGCCGGTGGTCCAGGCGCCGGGACCGGTGCCGCAGGAGTTCAACGAGTTCCCCGAGCGGCCGCGCCTGATCGTGCCCTTCAACCGCTCGTCCTACTCACGCCTGCGCCGTCTCATCGACGGGATCAATGAAATTGGGGGCCCCGAGATGGCCCCCAAACCTCCCGACGCTCGTCGCGGCCCGGCGTAGCCGGAGCCGCTCCTCGATCGCGCGTCGTCTGCTACTCGGGCTCGGGGCGCTCCTGCGTCACCTGGCAGTCGACGCAGACCCAGGTGCGGATGACGGTCTTGGTGCGGTCGTCGCGGCGGAGGGTCCACGCGATGAGGGCGGGGTGGCCGCAGCTCGGGCACCGCTCGGGGTGGGCGCCCGGCGGCAGCCTGGACGGTAACCACGGGACCTTGGCCGGCATGGCGCAGATCATATCACCCGCGCTCCGGGTCACACGCGCGGATCGAGCGCGTCGCGGAGACGGTCGCCGACGAGATTGATGGCCAGCACGGTGGCCAGGATCGCCAGGCCGGGGAACGTCGGCAGCCACCACGCCACGCTGACGAAATCGCGCCCGAGCGCGATCATCTGGCCCCAGGTGGGATAGGTGCGGCCGGAACCGACGCCGAGGAACGACAGCGCCGCCTCCTGCAGGATGGCCTGCGCCACCTGCAGGGTGGAGAGCACGACAATGGACGAGAACGTGTTGGGCAGCACGTGGCGCAGCAGGATGCGCGCGGAGCCGATCCCCATCGCGCGCGCCGCCTCGATGAAGTCCTTCTCGCGCAGCGCCAGCACCTCGGCCCGCACCACCCGCGCGTAGCGCTCCCAGCCGGTGAGGCCGAGCACGAGGATCACCGTGACCAGGCTCGGCCCCAGCGCGGCCACGAAGGCCAGCGCCAGCAGGAGCTGGGGGAACGACCACGTGATGTCCACCACCGTCATGATGGCCGTGTCGGCGCGGCCGCCGAGAAAGCCGCTGAGCAGGCCGAGCGTGACGCCGACGCTGACGCTGACCACGACGGCCAGCACGCCCACCAGCAGCGAGACGCGGGCGCCATGGATGATGCGGCTCAGGATGTCGCGCCCGACCTGGTCGGTGCCGAGCGGGTACGCGGCGTTGCCGCCGGGCGCCCACACCGGCGGCGTGAAGCGGCGAAGCAGGCTCTGCGTCGCCGGATCGTGCGGGGTGATCCACGGCGCGGCCAGCGCGGCGCCCACCACGACGACCAGGATCACGACGCCGAGCGCCGCGGCGGGGCTGCGCAGGAGCTTGCGCCACGCGCGTGAGCGCCCGCCGGTTACGGTGGCCTCCCCAGCGTAGGCGAGCCTCGTGGAGGGCAGGGAGCCGACGGCCACTCAGCGGATCCGGATCTGCGGATTGAGGTAGACGTACAGCACGTCCACCGCGAAGTTCACGCTCACCACGACCATGGCCAGCAGGAAGACGCCCGCCTGCACCACCGGGAAGTCGAGCTGGCGGATGGCGCTGACGATCAGCCGGCCGACGCCGGGCACCGCGAACACCGTCTCGGTGATGATGGCGCCGCCCAGCAGCAGGCCGAACTGCAGCCCGGTCACGGTGACGAGCGGCAGCGCCGCGTTTTTCAGCGCGTGCCGGCAGACGACGAGCCACTCCGACACACCCTTGGCGCGCGCGGTCCGCACGTAGTCGAGGCCGATCACGTCCAGCATGCTGGAGCGCACGATGCGCAGGAGCAGCGGCGTGGTGAACGTGCTGAGCGTGAGGGTCGGCAGGATCACCGCCGCCCACGACTCCCAGCCGGAGACCGGCAGCAGCCGCCACTGCACGGAGAAGAGGAGGATGAGCATGATGCCGCTCCAGAACACAGGCATGGACTGGCCGAGGAAGACGACGCCGGTGGAGACCTGGTCCACCGCCGAGTTGCGGCGCACCGCGCTGTAGATGCCGACCGGCAGCGCCACCGCCACCGCCAGCGCCATCGAGAGCACCGTCAGCGTCAGCGTGGTCGGCATGCGCTCCACGACGAGCGCGAAGGCGGGCGCGCGATAGAAGAAGGAGTTGCCGAAGTCGCCGACGGCCGCCCGGCCGACGAAGCGCGCGAACTGCACGACGAGCGGGTCGTGCAGGCCGAGCGCCTGGCGGAGGACGGCCCGGTCGGCCTCCGGCGCCTCCGGCATGATGAGGCTGACGGGGTCGCCGCTGGCGTGCAGGATGGCGAACGTCACCAGCGAGACCCCCGCGCACACCACCACCAGCCGGATGAGCCGGCGGACGACGAATGCGGTCACGCGCGGCCCGGCCGCGTCAGCGCCCGGGCTTGGCGTCGAACAGCCAGAGCCACTCGTCGCCGCGGGCGGCGTACTCGACGCGCTTGGAGATGGCCAGCGTGTCGTACTGGGTGAACAGGTAGATCGCCGGCGCCTCCTCACGGATCAGCTTCTGGATCTGCGCGTACGTCCGCTTGCGCTGCGCCTGGTTCACCGTCGAGCGCCCGTCGTCGATCAGCTTGTCGAGCCCCTCGACCCGCGTGTACCACTTGCCGATCCAGCCGCCCTGCTCGGTGTGGAAGAGCGGGTGCAGCACGGCGTCGGCGTCGAACACCGAGTAATTGCCCCACGACCCGTACATGGCGTTGGTGGCCTTGCCCTCGGCTTGCAAGAATTTGTTCCAGGCCGGGCCCGGATCCCACATGCGCGCGTTCACGCGCAGCCCGACCTCGGTGAGCATCTGGGCGATCGCCTCGAACACCGGCCGGAACTCGACGAACGCGCTGTGCATCGTGATGTCCACCCCGTTGGGATAGCCCGCCTGGGCGAGCAGCTCCTTGGCCTTCCTGGGGTCGTAGGGGTAGGGCTTCACGTCGGCGTCGAAGCCGAACGCAGGCGGCTGCACGACCGTGGCGACCTGGCGGCCGAGGCCGCCCATGAGCTTCTGGATGATCGCCTGCCGGTCGATCGCGTAGTTGGCGGCCTGCCGGACCAGCCGCTTGTCGAACGGCGCCGCGCGCATGTCGAGCTCGACGTAGTGTACCCGGAGGATCGGCGCCGAGGAGACGTAGGTCTGGGGGTTGGCCTTCAGCTCGGGCACGAGGTCGGCCGACACGTTGCGGATGATGTCCACGCCGCCCGTCTTGAGCTCGGCGATCTGGGTCGCCACCTCGGGGATGGCGCGGATCACCAGGTGCTTGAACGCGGGCTTGCCGCGCCAGTACTGGTCGAACGCCTCCAGCCGGATGTACTGGTCGCGCTTCCACTCCACGAACTTCCAGGGACCGGTGCCAACCGGCGCGGTGCTGCCGAACGCCTCGTCGCCGACCTTCTCGACGTGCTTCTTGGGCACGATCGGGAAGAAGACCAGCCGCTCGAGCAGGAGCGGGAACGGCTTGTCGGTGATGAGATGGATGGTGTCCGGATCGACGATCCGCACCTCCTTGATCGCCCGGACGTTGCCGTACTGCGGCGACTTCTTCTTTTCCTTGCCGGGCTCGAGCACGCGGTCGAAGGAGAATTTCACGTCCTCGGCGGTCATGGTCTCGCCGTTGTGGAACTTCACCCCCTTGCGCAGCTTGAACTCCCACTCGGTGTCGGAGATCGGCTTCCACGAGATGGCCAGCGAGGGCTCGTACTGCAGCTTGGTGCTTTTGTGCAGCAGCGAGTCGAACATGTTGATGTTGACAAGGATGCCCACCCGCTCGAAGTGCATGTGGGGGTCGAGCGTGGGCGCGTGGGAGATGAGCGCGACGGTCAGCGTGTCCTTCGGCTGGGCGCCGGCCAGGGGAGCCAGGGTGAGCAGCAGGATGACGGCCAGCAGGGGAAGGGACCAATGCCTCATCGCGTGCCTCCTTCGTGACCGGATCGGGGGTACGGCGCAGGCGGCGGTGCCTTGCAACAGCTTGTGAAATGCAGCATATATCACGGACCCGCGCCGATTGACAATGCGTCCCCGCCCGGGGCCGCCGAGTACAATAGGCGCCATGCGACGCTTCCGGGTGGCCCTCGCGCAGATCAACCCGACCGTGGGCGACCTCGAGGGCAACGTGGCGAGGATCCGCGCCGGCCTCGAGCAGGCGCGCGGGCTCGGCTGCCGGCTGGTGGCATTTCCCGAGCTCGCCGTCACCGGGTATCCGCCCGAAGATCTGTTATTCAAGTCGGCCTTCATCGAGGCCAACCTGCGCGCGCTGGCCGATGTCGCGCGCGCCGCCCGGGGGCTCACCGCCGTGGTCGGCTACGTGGACAAGCGCGACGACATCTTCAACGCGGCGGCCATCATCCACGACGGCGCCGTGGCGGGCGTCTATCACAAGCAGTACCTCCCGAACTACGGTGTCTTCGACGAGAACCGCTACTTCCAGGCGGGCGACGCCGCGCCGGTCTTCACGGTGGGTGAGACGACCTTTGCGGTCAACGTGTGCGAGGACATCTGGTACCCGACCGGGCCGACGACGCGCCAGGCGCTGGCCGGCGCCGAGCTGGTGGTGACGATCAACGCCTCGCCCTACCACGCCGGCAAGGGGCAGCAGCGCGAGCGGATGATCGCCACCCGCGCCGCCGACGACCTCGTGTGCCTGGCCTTCGTCAACATGGTGGGCGGCCAGGACGAGCTCGTCTTCGACGGCGGCAGCCTCATCGTCAACGAGCGCGGCGAGACGGTGGCCCGCGGCCGCCAATTCGCCGAGGACTTCGTCGTCGCCGACCTCGACCTCGACGCCGTCTTCCACGCGCGCCTGCACGACTCGCGGCGCCGCAAGGAGAAGCTCGGCGCCGCCGGGCTCGCGCCCGTCGCGCTGGTGCCGCTGGCGGCGCCCGTCGCGCCGCCGCTGGCGGTGCGCGCGCTGGCGCCACCGCTGGCGCCGGTGGCCGAGGTGCGCGAGGCGCTGGTGCTGGGCACCCGCGACTACGTGCGCAAGAACGGCTTCAAGCACGTGGTCATCGGGCTCTCGGGCGGCATCGATTCGGCGCTGGTGGCCGCCGTCGCCGTCGAGGCGCTCGGCAAGGAGAACGTGACCGGCGTCACCATGCCGTCGCCGTACTCGTCGGGCGGGACGAGGCGCGACGCCAGGCGGCTGGCCAAGAGCCTCGGCATCGACTTCCTCACGCTGCCGATCACGCCGGTCTTCACGGCGTTCAAGCGGGCGCTGGCGGCGCCGTTCAAGGGGCTCAAGGAGGACGTGGCCGAGGAGAACATCCAGGCCCGTATCCGCGGCACGCTGCTCATGGCGCTCAGCAACAAGTTCGGCTGGCTCGTGCTGACCACCGGCAACAAGAGCGAGATCGCCGTCGGCTACTCCACGCTGTACGGCGACATGGCGGGCGGCTTCGCGGTCATCAAGGACGTGCCGAAGACGCTGGTGTACGAGGTGTCCCGCCACGTCAACGCGCGGGCCGGCCGCGCGGTCATTCCCGCGTCCATCTTCGACCGCGCCCCGTCAGCCGAGCTGCGGCCCGACCAGACCGACCAGGACACGCTGCCGCCCTATCCCGAGCTGGACGCGATCCTCCAAGCCTACGTCGAGGAGGACCGCGGCGTCGCCGAGCTGACCGCCCGCGGCTTCCCCGAGGACACCGTGCGCCGCGTCGTCCGCATGGTGGACGTCAACGAGTACAAGCGCCGCCAGGGGCCGATCGGCGTGAAGATCACCCCGCGCGCCTTCGGCCGCGACTGGCGGCTGCCCATCGTCAATCGCTTCCGCGAGAAGTAGTGAGGGCGGGGCATCGCGCGCATGGCGCTTGCCAACACGCGAGGTCCGACCATCCTGGCACCGGGGAAGTCCTTCGCCGCGCTATACAGCAACGCTACGCAGCCTATCCAATCACCCGGTATCGACTGTTCACGCCGTAAGTGGAGAAGACACCGAACCGATTGGCGCCCGACCGGTGACCGGCGCCGTCTTGCTAGGCTGCAGAATCTGCAGCCTTCACCTTGCTATACGGAACTGTCTAATAGTAGTTATGCACACAAAGCGACAGCAGGATGCGAGCCGGTTCGATGAACCGCGCTGTCGGTGCGGCAGGCTCGGCCTACAGCGACGTGGAGACGGGATGATTCGGCTTGCTGCTGCAACGGCGCTTGCCGCCGTAGTCTTGCTGCCCGTCGCAACACCGCTGTGGGCAGCGGACAGCGTGTATCTCCTCATCCCGCCCCGGAGCGAATACAACGAGCGCGCGGCCTTCTTGAGCGGCTACAAACTCTTGGACACCGCACCGCTGTCGCAGTGGGCGCAGCAAGCCGCCTACGATTCCGCGTCGGAGTGCGAAGCCGCAAAAAACAGCCTTCTGATGACTGAGCAGCGCGTCTACAGCTCGTCTTCCGACGCGTACATCAAGGCAGTCGGAGCGGAGACGGACCCCGTCGCATTGAAAATGCAGCGATTGCTTACGGAGAGAAATAACGCCAACGTTTCGGCATTCATGGCCAGTCGCTGCATTCGGAGCGACGATCCGAGACTGCGGCGATGAGTTGCCTGGGGGTGCATAACTTCGCAGTGCACCGGACCGGGGCTCGCGTTGCTCGCTCCGGCCGGTGACCGCGGGCGTTCGGCGACAGAGTGAGACGGTGAAATCGGTTACACAGGGGTCAGGATAAAGGCAATTGCCGCGGCTCGCTGCGTTCTACGGGATCGCGATTTACATGTACTACCGCGACCACGGTGTGCCTCACTTTCATGCGGTCT
>JBGQFW010000017.1:0-56195 GCA_041497115.1 Methylomirabilia bacterium | reverse complement strand
GGGTCGACCCGCGGCGTGGCCCCGACAGTGGCCGGGTCGACCCGCGGCGTGGCCCCGACAGTGGCCGGGTCGACCCGCGGCGTGGCCCCGACAGTGGCCGGGTCGACCCGCGTGGTGTTGGCATCATGCGTTTCGTTTTTTGAAATTGAGGAGGAGGTTGGCGCTGCCGGACTGGAAGCCGGCGAGGTCGACGGCCACGTAGAGGTAGCCCAGCTCGCGGAAGCGGGCCACGATCGCCTCGTGGCGCCCCTCGTCCCAGAGGCGCGCGACGTCCGCGAGCGGGATCTCCAGCCGGGCCAGCCGGTCGTGGTGGCGCACGCGGAACTGGCCGAAGCCGAGCGAGCGCACGAAGGCCTCGGCGGCGTCCACCCGGCGCAGCTTGTCGGCGGTGATCTCGTCGCCGTACTGGAAGCGCGACGACAGGCACGCGAACGACGGCTTGTCCCAGGTCGGCAGCCCCAGCGCCCTCGACAGGTCGCGGATCTCGCGCTTGCCCAGGTCGGCCTCGATGAGCGGCGCCCGCACCCCGCGCGCCGACGCCGACTTCATGCCCGGGCGGTGATCGCCGAGGTCATCCACGTTGGCGCCGTAGACGAGCACGCGTACGCCCTCGCGCTCGGCGATCGGCGCCAGCCGGGTGAACAGCTCCTCCTTGCAGAAGAAGCAGCGGTTGGCGCCGTTGCGCGCGTACTCGGGGTTGGCCAGCTCGTCGGTGCGCACGACGACGTGGCGCAGGCCGATCAGCGCGGCCAGCCGCCGGGCCTCGGCCAGCTCACCGGCCGGGTATGTCTCGGAGTCGGCGGTGACCAGCAGCGCCCGGTCGTCGAGGGCGTCCTTGGCCGCGCGCGCCAGCAGCGTGGAGTCCACGCCACCGGAAAACGCCACCACCACGCTCTCCATCTCGCGCAGCAGGCCGACGAGCCGGTCGTATTTTTCCGCGGCCATCGCGTCAGCCGCGCTCCAGGCGGATCAGGTCCTCGAACTCGGCGTAGCGGCGGTCGATCTCGCGGGCATCCAGACGGGTGAGCCGGTTGAGCGAGAAGTCCTCGACGGCGAAGGAGGCCATCACCGAGCCGTACACCATCGCGCGCCGCACCGAGGCCGAGTCGGTGCGGTCGCGGAAGGCGAGGTAGCCCATGAAGCCGCCCGCGAAGGTGTCCCCCGCCCCGGTCGGGTCGAACACCGACTCGAGCGGGTAGGCCGGCACCACGAAGAACGCGCCGTCGTCCAGCAGCAGCGCGCCGTACTCGCCGCGCTTGACCACCACCGTGCGCGGCCCGAACGTGGCGATCTTGCGCGCGGCCCGGATCAGATTGGGCTCGCCGGCGAGCTGGCGTGCCTCGCCGTCGTTGATCGTGACCACGTCCACCTCGCGCAGCACGCGCACCAGCGCGTCGCGCTTGCCCTGGATCCAGAAGTTCATCGTGTCCAGCGCCACCAGCCGGGGCCGCGTCCGCATCTGGCGCAGCACCCCGAGCTGCAGCTCGGGGTCGATGTTGGCGAGGAACAGGTAGGGCGCGTGCGCCTGCGTCTCGTCGAGCTCCGGGCGGAAGTCGGCGAAGACGTTGAGCTGGGTGTCGAGCGTCCGGGCCTCGTTGAGGTCGTAGCCGTAGGCCCCGGCCCAGCGGAACGTCCGCCCCTTCGCCACCCGCAGCCCCCGCACGTCCACGCCGCGGTCGCGCAGGACCCCGATGTGCGCCTCGGGGAAGTCCTCGCCGACGGTGCCCACCAGATGGACCGTGGTGAAGAAGCTGGCCGAGTAGGAGAAGAAGGTCGCGGAGCCCCCCAGCACCTCCTGGACCTTCCCGAAGGGCGTCTCGACCGAGTCCAGCGCGACGGAGCCGACGACGAGGAGATCAGCCATGGCGTTTGGCCTGTCCCGCTTTCTTCGTCTGGGGAAAGTATTTCCCGAGGAGGAGATCAAGGCGGCGGCGGGTCGCCAGCGGGAACGCGGTCGGACTGGTGATGACGGCGCTGCGCAGCAGGCTCGGACACGCGCAGGCGCGCGGCAGCCCCACCGCCGGGATCAGCCGGCGCAGCACATCCTTGGCGGTGGCGACGTTCTTCAGGAGATTCCGGACCACCGTCTCCACCGTGACCGCCTCGTGGCCGTCGTGCCAGACGTCGTAGTCGGTCACGAGTGCCAGCGTCGCGTAGCAGAGCTCGGCCTCACGGGCCAGCTTGGCCTCCGGCACGTTCGTCATCCCGATCACGTCCACGCCCCACGTGCGGTAGATCGCCGACTCCGCCCGGGTGGAGAACTGCGGCCCCTCGATGCAGATGTAGGTGCCGCCCCGGTGGACGGTGGCGCCGGCGGCGCGCGCCGCCTTCTCGAGCGAGGAGGCCAGCGCCGGGCAGACGGGATCGGCCATGCCGACGTGGGCCACGATGCCCTCGCCGAAGAACGACGACACGCGGTGCCGGGTCATGTCGAAGAACTGCGAGGGGACGACGAGATCGAGCGGATGGATCGTCTCCTTCATGCTGCCGACGGCCGAGATCGAGACCACCCACTCCGCGCCGAGCGACTTGAGCCCCCAGATGTTGGCGCGGAAGTTCAGCTCGGTCGGCGTGAGCCGGTGGCCGCGGCCGTGCCGGGGCAGGAAGATCACCCGGCGGCCCTGGTAGGTCCCGGTGCAGTACTCGTCGGAGGGATCACCGAACGGTGTGCGCACGCGCCGCCAGCGCACGTCGGCCAGCCCCTCGAGCTCGTAGAGCCCGCTGCCCCCGATGATCCCCATCGCCGGCTCGCTCATGCCCCGCTCGCCTGCTGCAGCTCTCCCCGCGTCACATCGCCCTCCGCGGCGGTGATCATCACCCGCGCCGGCCCGCGCCTGAGATGGTCGGGACCGGCGAACACGACGTCCACGTAATTGCCGGTGAGGCCGACGAGACCGCCGGTGCGCCGGTCGCGCGCCTGCAGCACCAGCACGTCCTCTACCCGTCCCACCATCGCCTCGCCGAACCGCCGGCGCTTGGCGGCGGCGAGGTCGCGCAGCCGGCGCGCCCGCGCCGCCACGACGGCCGCGGGCAGCCCCGCCCGCCCCGCCGCCTCGGTGCCCCGGCGCGCGGAGTACGGGAAGACGTGAAGATACGAGAACGGCAGCGCTTCCACCAGCCCGAGCGTCGCCGCGAAGTCGGCCTCCGTCTCGCCCGGGAACCCGGCGATCACGTCGGCGCCGAGGCCGAGCCGGGGGATCGCCGCGGCCAGCCGCTCGACGACGCGGCGATACAGGGCGGCGGTGTAGGGCCGGCGCATCGCGCGCAGCACCCGGTCGCTGCCGCTCTGCAGCGGCACGTGGAAGTGCGGCGCCACGACGGGCGACGCCGTCACGACCTCGAGGACGTCCTCGGTGAAGTAGGCCGGCAGCATCGAGGACAGTCGCAGCCATCGCAGCCCGTCGATCCGGACCAGCCGGGCCAGCAGCGCGGCCAGGCTGGTGCGCGGCACCAGGTCGGCGCCGTAGTGGCCGAGATCCACGCCGGTGAGGACGACCTCCCGATGGCCGCGCTCGACCAGGAGCCGCGCGTGGTCCTCGACCACGGCAGGGTCGAGGCTGCGGCTGGCGCCCCGCGCGAGCGGCACGATGCAGAAGGCGCAGCGGTGGTGGCAGCCGTCCTGGATCTTGAGAAACGCCCGCGAGCGACCGTCGGTGCGCACCGGCGGCGCCACCGGCTCCAGCCGCGCCGCGGCGACGTCGCTCACCGCCACCCGCGGCGCGCCGCGCGCGCCGTCGAGCAACCCGCCGAGAAGATCGGGCAGCCGCGACTTGTCGGCGTTGCCGAGCACCAGGTCCACCCCGCCCAGCGTCGCCACCGCGGCGGTGTCCGTCTGGGCCCAGCAGCCGGTGACCACGACGCGGCTGTGCGGGCTCACCCGCGCGGCGTGACGGATCGCCCGGCGGTCGGAGAGCTCGGCGCGCGCCGTCACCGTGCAGGTGTTGACGACGACCACGTCCGGTCGCGCCTCGACCGCCACCGTGCGATAGCCACGCGCCTCCACCAGCGCCTGCATCTGCTGCGTGTCGGCCTGGTTCAGCCGGCACCCCAGCGTTGCGAAGGCGATGGTCGGGGCCGGGCTCACGCGCTCGCCATCGCAATGGGCTCTTTGAGCTGGCCGCAGGCGGCGCCGATGTCTTCGCCCTTGCTCCAACGCACGGTGGTCGTGATGCCCGCATCGAGGAGGATCCCCTGGAAGGCGAGGATGCGCGGCAGCGGCGGCCGCCGGAAGCTCGAGCCGTCCCAGTCGTTGAACGGGATCAGGTTGACCTTGGCCCGCACACCGCGCAGCAGGGCGGCCAGCCGCCGCGCGTCCTCCGCGCTGTCGTTGACGTCCTCCAGCATGACGTACTCGAAGAAGACGCGCTGGCGGGAGGCCAGCGGATAGCGGCGCACCGCCGCCATGAGCGCGTCGAGGTTCCAGGAGCGGTTGACCGGCATCAGCCGCCCGCGCACCTCGTCGGTCGCGCCGTGCAGCGAGATCGCCAGGTTGACGCGGAGGTCCTCCCGCCCCAGCCGGTCGATGCCGGAGACCAGGCCGACGGTGGAGACGGTGACCCGCCGCGGCGAGTAGCCGATGCCGAGCTTGGCGTCGAGCATGATCCGCAGCGCGGTGACCAGGTTGGCGTAGTTCGCCAGCGGCTCGCCCATGCCCATGAAGACGATGTGGGTGACGCGCCCCTCGGCCCCGAGCAGCGCGTTGGCGGCCAGGAGCTGGCCGACGATCTCGGCGGCCGTCAGGTTGCGGTCGAGCCCCATCGTGCCCGTCAGGCAGAACGTGCAGCCGTAGCCGCAGCCGACCTGGGTGCTGAGGCAGAGGGTCATCCGGCCGTCGTCGGGCATCAGGACCGCGCTCACCCGGCGGTCGTCGGCCAGCCGGAAGACGAGCTTGCGGCTGCCGTCCTGCGACGGCGTCTCCCGCTCGATCTCCGGCAGCGCGATCTCGTGCGTCTCGGCCAGCCGGGCGCGCAGCTCCTTCGGCAGGTCGCTCATCGCGTCCAGGTCCAGCGCACCCTTGCGGTAGATCCAGGTCGCCAGCTGGCGGCCGCGATAGCGCGAGGCGCCCAGCGCGACGGCGAGGTCTTCGAGCTCGGACGGAAGGAGGCCCACCAGGTTGGCGCGCGACATCGGATGAAGGATATCACGGCGACTTTTCCACCGAACGTGTGCGCCAGCCGTGGATAAGCCGGTGGGCGGCCGGAGCCGGTGCGCGACATTCCTGCTATTTAGACCGAGTCGCCCGCGTCTTGAGCAGGTCCCTCTGCTAGAATTCGGCGCCTGGGAGGTTCTGTCATGGCCGAGCCACTCGCCGAGCTCCTCGAGCGCCAGGTCGCACGTTGGACTGACCGAATCGCCGACTGGGACGCGTTCGCCGACGCGCGCGTGGACGGTTACCGGCGCGCCCAGCACCGGTTCGTCGGCTACGGCGGCTCCGGCAAGGCCGACGGGCGTTACATTCCGGCCGAGCACTTCACGCTCAGCGTCATGTTCGTGCCCCCCGGCCAGGGCAATGCCGCGCACACGCACGAGGTCGAGGAGATCTTCTTCATCCTGCGCGGCAAGGTGCGCGTCTTCTTCGAGGACGGCGCCGGCGGGCGGGTCGAGGCGGTGCTCGGCGAGTGGGACTGCGTGTCCTGCCCGGCCAACGTCATTCACGGCTACGACAACGTCGGCGTCGAGCCCGCCTACCTTCAAGTGATGCTCGGCAAGGGGCGGCCGGACCTCATGTCCTACACGGACACCGGCCTGCAGGCGCGCCGCGACGAGCATCTCCGCTCCCCCGGGGCGCGGCGGGGTTGATCGGCGCCTCGGTCAGGCGCAAGGAGGACGCGCGCCTCCTGACGGGGCGCGGCCGCTACGTGGACGACATCCGGGTGGCGGGCCTCGCCCATCTGGCGATCGTACGGAGCCCGCACGCCCACGCCCGCATCGTGCGGATCGACACGCGCCGCGCCCGGCGGATGCCCGGCGTGGTGGCCGTCCTCACGGTGGCCGACGCGCCCGAGCTGGGCGCCTCCGTCCCCGCCCTGATCCGCGAGCCGGGGTGGCCCGACTACGCGCACCCGGTGATGGCGGCCGGGCGCGTCCGCCATGTCGGCGAGGCGGTGGCCGTGGTCGCCGCCGACGATCCCTACCGCGCGGCCGACGCCGCCGAGGCCGTCGCCGTCGAGTGGGCGCCGCTGCCGGCGGCGGCAACGCCGGTCGCGGAGGCCCCCGCCCGGGTGCACGACGGCTGGCGCGACAACCGCGCGGGGATCAACGAGGCGCATGTGGGCGACGTCGCGCGCGGCTTCGCGGAGGCCGAGGTCGTCGTCGAGGCGCGCCTCACCTATCCGCGCGTCACCGGCGTGCCGATCGAGGGGCGCGCCGTGCTGGCCTCGCCCGACCCCGAGAGCGGCCGCCTCACGGTGTGGTCCTCCACGCAGGTGCCGTTCAACGTGCGCGCCGCCATCGCCGGGGCGCTCGAGATCCCCGAGACAACGGTGCGCGTGATCGCGCCCGACGTCGGCGGCGGCTTCGGCATCAAGGGGCACGTCTATCCGGAGGACGTGCTGGTGCCGGCGGTCGCGCGGCGGCTGGGCCGGCCGGTCAAGTGGGTCGAGACCCGGCGCGAGCACTTCCTCACCGCCGCGGGCGACCGCGACCAGCGCCACGCCGCGCGCCTGGGCGCGCGCCGCGACGGCACGCTCACCGCGCTCGAGACCGCGTTCGTCCGCGATCACGGCGCCTATCCCACGCTGGGCGGCGCGATGACCGCGAACACGATCAACCACCTCACCGGCCCCTACCGCGTGCCGCACTACCACGCCCGCGGCGACAACGTCGTCACCCACAAGACGTTCGCCGCCGCCTACCGCGGCGCCGGCCGGCCCGAGGCCGCGCTGGTGCTCGACCGGCTGCTCGACCTCGCCGCGCGACGGCTCGGCATGGACCCCGCCGAGCTGCGGCGGCGCAACCTGATCCGCCCCGACGAGATGCCGTTCGCCACCGGCCTCACCTACCGCGACGGCGTGGCGATCGCCTACGATCCCGCCGACTACGTCGCCGCCTTCGACGCGCTGCTGGCGCGGCTGGACTGGACGGGCTGGCGCGCGCGGCAGGCCGCGCGCCGCGCCACCGCGCGCCCGATCGGGCTCGGCGTCTCCGCGTACGTCGAGGGCACCGGCATCGGCCCCTTCGAGGGCGCCGACGTCAGCGTCGATCCCACCGGCGCCGTCTTCGTGGACATCGGGGTCGGCGCCCAGGGGCAGGCCCACGAGACGACGCTGGCGCAGATCGCCGCCGCCGAGCTCGACGTGCCGGTCGAGCGCGTGATCGTGCGCGGCGGCGACACCGACCGCGTCGGCTTCGGCATGGGCACGATCGCCAGCCGGGTGGCCGCGGTGACGGGCCCCGCCGTCGCCCGCTCCTCGCGCGAGGTCGTCCGCCGCGCGCGGCTGGTCGCCGCCGAGCTGTTCGAGTGCGCCGCCGAGGACGTGATCGTGCGCGGCGGCGAGGTCTGCGTGGCGGGCTCGCCCGACCGGCGGCTGCCGCTGGGCCGCGTCGCCCGCGCCGCCGTGCGCAGCCGCGCGCTGGCCGACACCGGCCGCCCCGGCCTCGGCGCCTGCGTCTTCTTCTATCCCAGCACCGTCACCTGGGCGTTCGGCGCGCAGGCCGCCGTCGTCGAGGTGGACGTCGAGACCGGCGCGCTGGCCGTGCTCGCCCACGTCGCCGTCCACGACCCCGGGCGCGCGATCAACCCGATGGTCGTCGAGGGGCAGATCCACGGCGGCACCGCCCAGGGGATGGGCAGCGCGCTGCTCGAGGAGATCGTCCACGACGCCGCCGGCCAGCTCCTGACCGGCTCCCTGATGGACTACGCGCTGCCCCGCGCGGCGGACTTTCCCGCCGTGGACGTCGTCCACGTCGAGTTCCCCTCGACCGTCAACGAGCTCGGCATCAAGGGTGTCGGCGAGAGCGGCGTCATCGCGCCCGGCGCCATGATCGCCGGCGCCGTCGAGGACGCGCTGGCCGAGTACGGTGTCACGATCGACCGACTGCCCGTCACCCCCGCGCGCGTCTTCGAGGCGCTGCGCGCCGCACGGAGGACCGCCGATGCTGCGCGATCACCCAGCCGGTAACTACCGATTCCTGCCCGGCATCAGCGCGTTCTCCTCGGGCGTCGTCGCCGCGCCCGGCCACCAGATCGTGCACGCCACGCTCGGCGCGCCCCGCCCCTGGCGCGAGGGATTCGCCCTGATCGAGCGCCACCTCGCCGCCGAGGGGCGCCCGCGCGCCGCCCTGTGCGGGATCGAGCTGCGCAGCCCGGCGCCCTTCACCTTCGACGGCTTCGCGGCGTTCAACAAGGGGTACCGGAGCGTCCTCGCCCAGTGGGGCATCCTCGTCGGCGACGACAACCCGATCCCCCGCACCAACGTGGCGCCGCTCTTCGCGCCGCCCGCCGACCCCTCGCTCTACGCGTTCGCCTACACGGTGGCGGGGGCGACGCCCACGCCGACGTTCGTCGTGGCCGGCGCCGGCGAGATGCGCGAGCGTGCCCGGGGCGCCGAGGGCATCGTGCGCAACGGCGAGACGTCCCCCGACGCGATGCGCGAGAAGGCCGTCTTCGTCATGGGCATCATGCAGGATCGGATGCGCGCGCTCGGCGCGGACTGGGCGCGGGCCACGACGATCGACGTCTACACCGCCCACGCCATCCACGGGCTGGTCGAGGACGTTTTGCGTCCCGCCGGCGCGGCCGCCGTCCACGGCCTGCGCTGGTTTCCCAGCCGCCCGCCGATCCAGGGGCTGGAGTTCGAGGTGGACCTGCGCGGCGTGGCGCGCGAGCTGGTGGTCTGAGTCAGCGCGCGAGATCGACCAGGCACGCCACCAGCCCGGCCGGCGACGCGCAGAGCCGGTCGGCGCCCGCCTCGGCGAGCTCGCGCTCGGAGCCGTAGCCCCACAGCACGCCGACCGATGCCACGCCGTTGGCGCGCGCGGCGCGGACGTCGCCCGCGCGGTCGCCGATCATCACCGTGCCGGCTGCCGCCAGCCGCTCGCGGCGCAGGAGATGCGCCAGCAGGTCGGCCTTGTCGTCGAGGCGGTCGTCGAGCTCGGCGCCGTACACGCCCGCGAAGTGGTGGGCGAGGCCGAAGTGGCGCACGATCCGCTCGGCGAACACCGTCGGCTTGACCGTCGCCACGAACTTCCGGCCCGGCGCCACCGCCTCGAGCATCGCCGGGATTCCCGGGTAGACGTGGTTCTCGAAGAGCCCGGTGTCGGCGAACCGCTCGCGGTAGAAGACGATCGCCCGCTCGATCAGCGCCGGGTCGTCGGTCGCCAGCAGCCCGGCGAACGTCCCGCGCAGCGGTGGCCCGATGAACGTCGCCAGCGTGTCGTCGTCAGGGCTCGGCCGGTCGAGCCGGCCGAGCGCGTGACGAATGCTCGCCACGATGCCCGCCCGCGGGTCGGTCAGCGTCCCGTCGAGGTCGAACAGCAGCGCGGCCCGCCTCACGGCCGCCGTCGGCGGCATGCGCGCTACGGCCGCAGCACGAGGTAGAGGTCGAGCAGGTTCGTGCGCGTGGGGCCGGTGACGACGAGGTCGTCGGTGGCGCCGAGCAGCGTGTAGGCGTCGTTGTCGTCGAGGGCCCGGGCGGGGTCGAGGCCGGCCGCGCGCCCCCGCGCGACGGTGCCCGCGTCCACGAGCCCGCCCGCCGCGTCGGTGGGGCCGTCGGTGCCGTCGGTGCCGGCGGCGAGGACCACGGCGTCGTCGTCCGGCCCCAGCGCCAGCGCCGCCGCCAGCGCCGCCTCCTGGCAGCGGCCGCCGCGCCCGCGCCCGCGCACCGTCACGGTGGTCTCGCCGCCGGCGATCATGCACACCGGCCCCGGCAGCAGGCGCGCCTGCTCGACCAGGTTGCGCCCCGCCTCGCGCGCCTCGCCCTGGAGCGCCCGCGTGAGCACGTAGGGACGGTAGCCCAGCCGCTCGGCGGCGACGGCGGCGGCCCCGACGACGAGCGCGTTGTTGCCGATCACGAGATTGCGCACGCGCGCGAAGAGCGGATCGCCCGGCTTGGGCGTCTCCGCGATCTCGCCGCGGGCGCCGGCGTGCAGCCGCGCCAGCACCGCCACCGGCGCGAGCTCGTGAACGCCGCGGACGTCGAGGACGTCCAGCGCGTCGGCGTACGTCGAGGGGTCGGGCGCGGTCGGCCCGGAGGCGATGACGTCCAGCGGATCGCCGACGACGTCGGACAGCACGAGCGTCACGACGGTGGCCGGTCCCGCCGCCCGTGCGAGCAGGCCGCCCTTGAACCGCGACAGATGCTTGCGGACGGCGTTCAGCTCGCCGATCGTCGCGCCCGCCTCCAGCAGCAGCCGCGTCACCGCCTGCTTCTCCGCGAGCGTGATCGGCGGTACCGGCGCCGGCGTCAGCGCGGAGCCGCCGCCGGAGACGAGCACGAGCACCAGATCGCGCGCGGTCGCCGAGGCGGCCAGCGTGAGCAGTCGCTCGGCGGCCTCCAGCCCCCGCGCGTCGGGCACCGGATGGCCGGCCTCGGCGATCTCGATGCGCGCGGTGGGCAATCGGTAGCCGTCCTTGACCACCACGAACCCCTCGCTCACGCGATCGCCGAGGACGCTCTCCACCGCACGCGCCATCGCGGCGCCCGCCTTGCCGACGCCCAGCACGAGGACGCGCTCCACGCGATCGAGATCGAGGGTGACGTCGGCCGCCGTGAGGAGGGAGCCGCGCAGCCGCAGGTGGCGCGCGACCAGCGGCGCGACGTCGCCGGCGGCGAGCGCCGCGCGCCAGATCGTCTCCACCGCCTGCCGCGCGCTCGCCGGGCCCGCCAGGGTGCGGCTCCTCTGGCGGCCTAGCGGCCGAGAGCGCGGAGCTTCTGCAACCGCTCGCCGGCGTCCCGCAGAATGTCGTCGGTCTTCGGGAAGCAGAAGCGGATCTTCGTGCGCCCCAGCTCGGGGTGGGCGTAGAACGACGAGCCCGGCACCGTGGCCACGCCGACCTCCTTGACGAGCCACATCGCGAAGGCGGTGTCGTCCTCGAGCCCGAGCGCCTTGATGAAGTGGGCGGCGTCCGTGAGGATGTAGTAGGCGCCGCGCGGCTTCCAGGCCACGAACCCCGCCCGCTCGACGTAGCCGAGGAGCAGATCCCGCCGGGCCTGGTACCCCTCCCGCAGCTCGACGTAGTACGCGTCGGGCAGCGTGAGCGCGGTCACCGCCGCCTCCTGCAGCGGGTGCGGCGCGCCCACCGTCACGAAGTCGTGGGCGCGTCGGATGCCCACGCTGACGTCGGGCGGCGCCACCGCCCAGCCGATCCGCCAGCCGGTCACCGAGTACGACTTCGAGATGCCCGAGATCGTGACCGTGCGCTCGGCCATGTCGGGCAGCGTGGCGATCGGCGTGTGGCCGAGGCCGTCGAAGACGATGTGCTCGTAGATCTCGTCGGTGATCGCCAGCAGGTCGTGGCGCCGGCAGAGGTCGGCGATGACCTCGAGATCCGCCCGCGAGAACACCTTGCCCGAGGGGTTGTTGGGGCTGTTGAAGATGATCGCCCGCGTGCGCGGCGTGACCGCCCGGCGCAGCCGCTCGGGGTCGAACGCGAAGTCCGGCGGCTCCAGCGGCACCCAGATGGGGACGGCGCCGGAGATGATGCACCCGGGGCCGTAATTCTCGTAGAACGGCTCGAAGACGATGACCTCGTCACCCGGGTTCAGCGCCGCCAGCAGCGTGGCCAGCATGGTCTCGGTCGCGCCGCAGCAGACCGTGATGTGGCGGTCGGGGTCCACGTCCATGCCGTAGAACTTCCGGTACTTGTCGGCGATGGCGCGGCGCAGGCTCGGCGCGCCCCACGTGACTGCGTACTGGTGGAAGTCGCCCTCGAGCGCCCGGTGGGCGGCCTCGACCAGCGCCGCCGGCGGCCGGAAGTTGGGCATGCCCTGCGCGAGGTTGACGCCGCCGTGCTGCATCACCACGCGTGTCATCTCGCGGATGACCGATTCGGTGAACCCCTGAACGCGCTCGGAGATGCGCGGGCTAGCGGCCACCGGCGATGGCGGGAACGATGGCCACTTCGTCGCCGTCCTTCAGCGCGGTGGTCTTGTTGTCGAGGAAGCGGATGTCTTCCTGGTTCACGTAGATGTTGATGAACCGCCGCAGCTCGCCCGCGTCGTCCACGAGGCGCTCGCGCATGCCGGGAAACTGGCGCTCGAGGTCGCCGATCACGGCTTCGATCGTCTCGCCCTTGGCCTGGACGTCGGCGTTGCCCTTGGCGACGGCGCGCAGCGGCGTCGGGATGCGCACGGTGACCGGCATGTGAGATCTCCTCCCCGGGTCATTCTACTGCCGCATCTCGCGGACCACCTCGTAAACCCGCAGCGGCTTCTCGCGCCCCTTCACCGGCATCTCGACCGGCGCCTTGCTGACCAGCCGGTCACCCAGCTCGCCCGCCGCCTTCACGTACGTCTCCTCGCCGACGAGGATCTGCCCGGCCGTTGCCTTGTCTTGCAGGCGGGCCGCCACGTTCACCGTGTCGCCGATCACCGTGTACTCCATCCGGCGGTCGGAGCCGATGTTGCCGACGATCGCGTCGCCGGTGTTGATGCCGATGGCCAGGCCGAGCTCGGGCCCGCCGACGCCCCACTGCTCCTTGAGGTCGTTGAACACGCGCCGCATCTCCAGCGCCGAGCGCACCGCGTTGACGGCGTCGTTGCCGGTGGCGATGGGGGCGCCGTAGAAGGCCATGATGCAGTCGCCGATGAACTTGTCGAGGGTGCCGTGGTGCTTGAAGACGACCTCGGTCAGCCGCGAGAAGGCCTGGTTGAGGACCTCCATCACCGCCTCCGGCTCCTGCGCCTCCGAGAACGGCGTGAACCCCGAGAGGTCGGCGAACAGCACGCTCACCGTGCTGCGCACGCCGCCCGGCCGCAACCGCGAGCTGTCCTCGAGCATCTGCTTGACGACCTGCTCGCTCTGCCAGAGGCCGAGGATGCGCTCGAGCAGCGCGTTCTTCTCGACGAACTTCTGGTGGTAGAACTTGGCGCGCAGCAGGGCGCGGACGCGGCTCTGCAGCTCGGAGGGGTTGGCCGGCTTGGTGAGGAAGTCGTCGGCGCCGGCGTCGAGCCCCTGCACCTTGTCGTCCACCTCGCCCAGCGCGGTCAGCATGATGATCGGGATGTCGCGCGTCTCCGGCCACGACCGCAGCTTGCGGGCGACGTCGAACCCCTCGCGGCCCGCCGGCATCTGCACGTCGAGCAGCACGAGGTCGGGCGGCCGGCCCGCCTCCAGCAGCTCGCCGACCTTGGCCAGCGCGTCCTCGCGGCTGTCGGCCTCCAGCACCTTGTAGCCGCCGGAGCGCAGCTGGGCGCGCAGGAGGGCGCGGTTGTCCTCCTTGTCGTCCACCACCAGGATCGTGGCGTCGAACTTCTCGTCACGCGCCGCGGCGCTCAAGGATCCTCCTGATCGTGGGGATGAACTTCGGCACGTCGATGGGCTTCGTCATGAACTCGTCGCAGCCCGCCTCCAGCACCTTCTCGCGGTCCCCGTCCATCGCGTGGGCGGTCAGCGCGACGATCAGCAGATGGTTGAGGTCGGCCGACGCGCGCAGCGTCCGCGCGACCGTCCAGCCGTCCACCTCGGGCAGGGACATGTCGAGCAGGATGAGGTCGGGCCGGACGGCGGCGGCCTGCTCCAGCGCCTGGCGGCCGTCGGCGGCCTCCACCACACGGAAGCCCGCGCGCTGCAGGAGCAGCCGGGCGAGGACGCGGTTGTCCTCCTGGTCCTCGACCAGCAGCACGACGGGCTCGCTCACGCGCGACCTCCTCGCCAGACCAGCGAGCGCACCTCGCCGATCAGCTGATCGAGCGGCACACGGTGCTTCTGGAAGAGCGCATCCACCTTGCCGCCCAGCCGCGCGCGGTCGGCCTCGGTCAGGTCCTTGGCCGTGAGGACGACGACCGGCACGCCGGTGGTCCTGGGATCCGAGCGCAGGTGCGTCAGCGTGTCGAACCCGTCCATGACCGGCATCATGAGGTCGAGGACGACCAGGCCGGGCCGCCGCTCGCGCGCGGCCGCCAGCGCCTGGATGCCGTCGTGGGCCTCGCGAACGGTGAACCCGCGGCTCTCCAGCGCCCGGCGCAGCAGCGCCACCTGCTCGGGATCGTCGTCCACGACGAGCACGTCGCCGCCCGGCGCCAGCCCCAGGCGGCCGAGCACCTTGTAGAGATGGTCCCAGTTCACGGGCTTGACGATGTAGTCGGCGGCGCCCAGCGAGAAGCCGAGCGACTCGCGGTCCACGACGCTGACGACGATCACCGGGATGTCCACCGTGGCCGGATCCGCCTTGAGGTCGTGCAGCACCTCCCACCCCTGCCGGTCGGGCAGCCGCACGTCGAGCAGGATCAGGTCGGGATGCTCGGCCCGCGCCAGCTCCAGCCCGCCCGCCCCGGTGGTGGCGCTGAGCATCCGGGCGCCGAGGGGCTTGAGATTCTCGGTCATGAGCTTGTGCGTCCCCGGATCGTCGTCGACCACGAGGATCGTCACCTGGCCATCCACCGTCGCGCGCGCGCCGGCCGCCGCCTCGCGGGCCGTCCCGCTCGCCGCCCGCTCCGCCTCGGCGCCCGGCGCCACCAGCGGCAGCGTCACCGTGAACGTGGAGCCGATGCCCGCCTCGCTCGTCACCGTCACGCCGCCGCCGAGCGCCTCGGCGAGCCGCCGCGTGATCGCCAGCCCCAGGCCGGTGCCCTCGTACTTGCGCGCCCGCCCGGTGTCGGTCTGGTAGAACTCGGTGAAGAGCTTCGGCACGTCGTCGGCGGCGATGCCGATGCCGGTGTCCTGCACGGCGATCACGATCCCGGCCTCCGCGCGCCGTGCGGTCAGCGTGACGCCGCCCTTCTCGGTGAACTTCACCGCGTTCGACAATAAATTATTCAGGATCTGCAGCACCCGCACCTCGTCGGTGTAGAGGGCGGGCAGGCCGGGGTCGACGGCGGCCGTCAGCGCGATCTTCTTCTCGGTGGCCCGCAGCATCAGGGCGCTCAGCGCGTTGTCCACCACCGCCCGCAGCTCGACCGTGCCGTACTTGAGCGTGAGCCGGTCGGCCTCGATCTTGGAGATGTCGAGGATGTCGTTGATGAGCTGGAGCAGGTTCTTGCCGTTGCGCATCACGCGCTCCAGCGCGTCGCGCTGCTCCTCGCTGACCGGGCCGCACCCCTCGGCCATCAGCAGCTCGCTGAAGCCGATGATCGAGTTCAGCGGCGTCCGCAGCTCGTGCGACATGCGGGCCAGGAAGTCGGACTTCAGCTTGGTCAGCCGCACCAGGTCCTCGTTGGCGCGACCGAGCTCCTCGGCGTTGAGCCGCAGGTCGTGCGTGCGCTCGTCCACCTTCTCCTCGAGCGTCGTGATGTGCTCGCGGAGCTGGCCGGCCATCACGCGGAAGCGCTCGGCCAGCCGTCCGATCTCGTCGCGGCCGGTCACGCCGATGTCGGCGTCGAGGTTGCCCCCGCCCAGCTCCTCGGCCGCCTCGCCCAGCCGGCGCAGCCGTCCCGTCATGCGCCCGGCCAGGATGAAGCCGCCGCCGACCGCCACCACCAGCAGCGCCAGCCCCAGCTTGAGGTACTGCCGGACCGAGTTGATGAACCGGAACTGGGTGGTGTCGTCGAGATCCGTGAGGTGCACGGCGCGCAGGCTCGTTCCCTCGATGCGCGCGTGCTGGACGCTGAAGCGGTGCCCTTCGATCGTGACCGGTCCCGGCGCGCCGGCGTCGAGCCACGCACGCACGTCGGGGATGCGCTCGGGCCGCAGGGCGCGCACCTCGAAGGGATCCGCCGCGCGCGGCACGAACGTCAGCGCGAAGAGCAGCCGGCCATCCGGCCCCGCCAGCCCGAACTTGGCGACACCGCCCGCGCTCTGGTCGAGCGTCCTGCGCGTGCCCTCGAACGTGCCCCACACGGTGGCGCGCTGCGCCTGGCGGGGTCCCATCGAGCGCCGGGTCACCAGGATCCATTCGTCGGGGGCCGTCGCGACGGGGCGCAGGGTGAAGTCGCCGCTCTCCGATTCCAGCCCCGCCAGCGCGCGCTCGGCGACGCGCCGTCGCGGCGCGTTCAGCCCGGGCCGCACGACGTCGCGACCGGCGATGCCCGGCCCCGAGATTCGCAGCCCGTCCAGATCGTAGTACGTCTTGGCGTGTTTACCCTTGTCGGTGTCCGGCTCGGGAGTGTCGCCGTCCTGCCCGGCTTTCTCGCTCTTCTGCTCACGTTTGTAGAGGTCGAGAAACTCGTAGACCGCCTGCCGGCACCCGCCGCCCGCGTGCAGCCCTCGCGCGTCGAGGCACTTCGCGTGCTGCAGGTGCACGAGGAGACCCGAGAGGTCGTACGTCAGCCGCTCCGCCGTGAGGGTGATCGTGCCGGCGGCACCCTGGTTGCGCTGCTGCATGCGGGGCGAGATCGACCGGCTGACCGCGTTGAAGCGCTCGTCCTGGCCGCTCAGCAGCAGCCGCAGATTGATGTCCGCGTCGACCATGCTGGGGACCTTCGCCGACCAGAAGAAGACCGAGACGGCGAGCGGGACCGCCACCGCGATGACCAGGACGAGCGTGACCTTGACCCGGATGGACATGGCCCGGCTGCGCGCTACGCTATGATTTACACCGTGGCAAAGTCAAGCGGCGCGCCGTCGGGGCGCGCGCTCGCCGTCCTTCCCGCGCTCGCCCTGCTCGTGTACGGCGTGGCCTTCGCCGCCGCCGCGCTCGGCGTGGCCACGCCCGTCTTCGACGACCATCCCGGCCAGCTCTATCGCCTCTGGCACGTCGTCACGCTCGGGCCGGCGCCGTGGGCGTGGGATCCGGGCTGGTGGACGGGCTATCCGGAGCTGCAGTTCTACCCGCCGGCGTTCGCCTACCTCGGCGCGCTGCTCCACGCCGCCTCGCTCGGCGCCCTCTCCGTGGCCGGCGCCTACCAGGCCCTGCTCTGGCTGACTTATCTGGCGCCCGGCGCGACCACGCTGCTGGCGCTGGCGCGCGTGCAGGGCAGCGCGTGGCGCGCGCTGCCCGGCGCGTTCCTCGCGCTCACCCTGTCGCTCTGGCCGACGCTGATGAGCGGCGTGGAGGGCGGCGTGCACGTCGGCATGGCGCCAGCCAGGCTGGCGTGGGCGCTGCTGCCGCTGCTGCTGGCCGCGCTGGCGCGCTGGAGCGAGGGCGCCGGCGCCTTTCCGGCGCGCGCCGTCGTCCCGCTGAGCGCGCTGATCGTCCTCATGCATCCCGCCCACCTGCCCGCCGCCGTCGTCCTCGTGGCGCTGGCCGCGCTGGCGGCGCCGCCGCGCGGCCGGCGGCTGGCGACGGCGCTGGCGTGGCTGGGCGTGGCGGCGCTCGTCACCGGGTTCTGGACGCTGCCGCTGCTGGCCCGCCTGGCCGAGACGCGCGCGCTCGCCTGGTCGGAGCAGCCGCCGCTGCTGCAGACGCTGCTCGCGCAACCGCTGGCGGCGGTCCTGGTCCTGCTCGCGCTGCTCGCGCTCGCGCGCTCGCGCCGGGGCGGCCCGCGCGCGGCGGCGCTCGTCGCGGCGTTCCCCGGGGCGCTGGCGCTCGTCGTCCTCCTCGACGCGATGGTCCTGGAGCCGCTCGGCCTTCGCTGGCTGCCCGCCGACCGGGTGCTGGACGGGGTCTGGCTCGCGCTGGCACTCGCGGCCTCGCTCGGCTGGGCGGCGCTGCCGTGGCCGGCGAGCGTTCGCCGCCGCGAGGCGGTGCTCGGCCTCGCCGGCGTGCTGGCGCTGGCGCTGCTCTCGCTGCGCGGCGAGGCGCTGACGCTCTGGCCGCGCGCGAGTGAGTGGCCCTCGGAGGCGGCGGTCGAGCGCGGGCTGCGGCTGCCCGCGCTCTGGACGGCGTTGCGCGCGGCGCCGCCTGGGCGCGTGCTGTTCGTGCGCTCGGCGGTGCCGCTCGCCTACGGGCCCGAGTGGTGGCGCCCACACACGCACGTGACCGCGCTCACCCCGCGCGAGACCGGGCGGGCCATCGTCAACGGAACGTTCACCCATCCCTCGCCGATCGCCGCGCTCGTCTACCGCGGCGACGCCGGACCCGGCGCGATCACGCGGCTGGTGGAGCGGCTGGACGGCGAGTCGCTCTTCGGCCGCCCGCTGGAGACGCTCGACGCGCCGACGCTGAACGACTACGCGCGGCGGCTGGGCGTGAGCACCATCGTCGCGCTGGAGGACGATCTGCCGCGGCTGCCCGCGCTGGCCGACAACCCGGTCTTCCGCGCGCGGCGCTCCGAGCCGCCCTTCGTCATCTGGCGAGGGCCGCCGATCGCGCTGCCGGAGCCCACGGGACCGGGAGCGTGGCGCATCGCGCTCGACGCCGGGCCTGGCGGCTGGGCCTCCGCGCGCGTGGCGTACTACCCGCTCTGGCGCGCGCGCGCCGGCGGGCGCGCGCTCGAGACCCGCCGCGGGGCGCTCGGCGATCTCGAGGTCCGGGCGCCCGCATCGGGCGCCGTGGCGGAGCTCGCCTACGCGCCCGGCGCGCCGGAGATCGCGGGCCTCGTCGCGACCGCGCTCGGCGTCCTGATGTGGCTGCCGGCGTGGCGCCGGCGCGCTTCGCCTAGCCGGCTGCTGAAAAAGGCCGCAGGCTGATCAAAAAGGTCCAGATGCGAGGCGGCGCCCGCCGGTCGCACGCGAGGCGTACTGCCTGTACGTTGAGCGCGCGACCAAGGGCGCCAACGAAGCAGATGGGCCTTTTTCAGCAGCCTGCTAGCCCTTGATGGCGCTCGCCCCGACGTCGGCGCAGTCCTGATCCTGCTCACCGGTGCCGCCACCGCAGCCGATGCCGCCGATGACCCGGCCGCTGCGCACGATCGGCGCGCCGCCCGGCGTGGGCAGCACCTGGCCCTCGAGGACGACCGGCGCCGTCCGCCAGAACGCCGACCCCTTGTTGGCCAGCTCGCCCAGCTCGGTCGTGGACTTCCGGAACGCCGCCGCCGCCATCGCCTTGGCCTTGGACGTCTCCGGCGTGAAGAACCCGGTGCCGTCGCCGCGCGCGCTCAGCACCAGCCGGCCGCCCTCGTCCACCACCGTCACCGTCATCGGCGCGCCGAGCGCCCGCGCCCTGGCCTGCGCCGCCCGCACCGCCTGCTCCGCCAGCTCCAGCGTCAGCTCCGTCATGAGGCGTCCTTTCCGCCCGCGTTCTACTGCGCCGCGATCGTATGGGTGAACAGCTCGGTACCCTGCTCGTCGATGATCCGCACGGTGAGACCCGCCGGCTCGAGCGTGATCTCACCGAAGTTGTAGACACCGCCCTGACCGAAGAGCGTCCGCGACCCGAGCCGCATGTCGAGCGGGCGCGGCCGTCCCGTCGTGGCCGACAGCGGCCCGGCGATGAATTCCCAGAACGCCCACCCCGGCTCCGGCTGGTGGCGGATCACCTCGGCGTGGTGGACGTCGGCCGTGAGGAACACGAGGTTCTTCACCCCCCGCGCGCGGAACGCGTCGAGGATCGCGTCGCGCTCGATCACGAAGCCGGTGCCGCCGCTCTCGGGCGCCAGGCCGAAGACGTTGGCGTCGGTCCACGAGTCCCGGCGCTCGGCGCGCCCGGTCGGCACCGACAGCGGGATGCTGGTGACGACCAGCTTCCACGTCGCACTCGAGGCCGGCACCGCGTCGAGCAGCCACGCGCGCTTGGCAGCGCCCAGCATCGTCTTGCCGGGGCCGTCGAGCTCGCGGTCGTCGCTGCGGTACTGGCGCGTGTCGAGGATGAAGAGCTCGAGCAGCCGGCCCCAGCGCACGCGGCGGTAGAGCCGGTGGGGCTCCTCGCCGCCGGCGACCACCGGCCAGTACTCGAGGAAGGCCTGGCGGCCGACCGGCATCAGCGGGTCGGTGGTGCCGGCGAAGTCGTTGCGCACCTCGTGGTCGTCCCAGATCGCGTAGACCGGCGTGCGGCGCAGGAACTCCTGCACCGCCGGGTCCTCGCGGTTGTAGCGGTGGCGCGCGCGGAACTGCTCGAGCGTCGTCGCCACGAAGTCGCCGCCGGCCACCACGCCTGGGCGGTTGCAGCGCACGTCCGCGTAGATCGTGTCGCCGTTGAAGAGGAAGAAGTCCACCGGCCGGCGCGCCATCGCGCGGAAGATGCGGTAGCCGCCGTCCACCAGCCGGCAGAAGCCGCCGCCGCCGAGGTCGCCGCTCCAGACGAAGGCCACGCGCGCGGGGTCGGTGGCGGGCGGCGCGGTGGCGAACTCGCCCTCCACGCGCTCGCCGCCCTGGCTCACCGCGTAGCGATAGCGCGTGGCGGGGACCAGCCCGTCGAGCGGTACCTGCACGACGAGGTCGTCGGATGCCACCGCCGCGCGCGTGAGCCGGCGCGGCGCCGCCCCGGCCGCGCTCACCTCGACGGCGACCTCCCCCGCCCGCGCCGCGCGTAGCCAGAGGATCGCCGCGGTGGGCCGGACCTCGGTGACCGTCACCAGCAGCCCCGGCGGGCCCTGTTCCGCCCCGGCGAGCGCCAGCAGCAGGAACGCCAGCGGCGCGTGACGGCGCAGGCTCAGCGCGGCACCCGTCCCAGGTAGCGCGTCATCTCGCGCTCGAACTCCTCGAGCGTCAGGCCGAACGCGAGGTGGAAGTTGTCGTAGCGATCGGGGTTGTCGGCGAAGGCGCGATAGTACTCGACGAGCCGGTAGAAGCCGTGACGCCGGATCAGGTAGTCCGTCATGAGGAAGGCGAGCTCGTAGCCGGAGCCGTCGCGCAGCTGCCGCCGGGTGAAGCCCCCCGAGGTGCCGAGCGCCTCGAGGTCGAGCCCGCCCTCACCCGGCCCCGGCTGATCGCGCAGGCGGCCCCAGGCGCCGGCGCGCCGCTCGGCCAGGGTGCCGAGACCCAGCCGCTCGAGCACGGTGAAGGCCGCCCACTCGGCCATGCCCTCGGCCAGCCACTGCTCGGCCCGGCCGTCGCCCTGCGCCAGCTCGATCTGCACCACGTGCGTCAGCTCGTGGGCGACCAGCCCCAGCCACGCACGCGCCGCCGGCGGCTCACCGTCGTCCAGGAGCAGCAGCTGGCGCCGCCGCCCCACGCCGATCGCATTGGCCTCGCTCAGCTCGGCCGCCCGCCGCGGCGACAGCCGGCCGTCGTTCATCAGCCCGCGCTCGAAGACGGCCCGCGACGAGTAGAGATAGACGGTGACGTGCGCGGGCACCGGAAGCTCGAGCTCGCGCGCGAGGAGGGCCGCCACACCGCGCACCGCGGCCTCGTGGCTGGCGAAGTCGTCCGGGTAGCGCAGGGCGGCGGCGCCGAGCGTCGCGTCCTCCAGCGTCATCGGCAGAACGAAGCTCGCGCAGCCGCCCGCGGCGAGCGCGACGAGGAGCAGGCCGGCGGCGGTCGAGCGCCCGGGCGTCACACCAGCGGGTCGTAGTTGAAGTACTGGCCGGAGGTGACCATCGGCACCAGATGGTGCTGCAGCGTGCCCGGGAACATCTCGGCCAGCCGCTCGACCGTCCACCCCTGGTCGTGGTGCACGCGCATGATCGGCCGCTCGTGGCTGAAGAGCATGATCTCCTTGCCGCGCACGCCGAAGACCTGGCCGGTGACGTCCTTGGCGGCGTCGGAGGCGAGGAAGGCGGCCACCGGCGCGATGTGGGCGGGCGAGAGCTTCTTGATCTTCTCCACCCGCGACTTCTGCGTGTCCGTCTCGGTGGGGATCGTGCCGATCATGCGGGTCCACGCGAAGGGCGAGATGCAGTTGGCGGTGACGTTGTAGCGCGCCATGTCGAGCGCGGTCGCCTTGGTGAGGCCGAAGATGCCGAGCTTGGCGGCGGCATAGTTGGCCTGGCCGACGTTGCCGATCAGCCCCGAGGTGGAGGTCATGTTGATGAAGCGCCCCCACTTCTGCTCACGCATCAGCGGCGCCGCCGCCCGGGTGACCGCGAAGGAGCCCTTGAGGTGGGTATTGATGACGGCGTCCCACTCCTCCTCGCTCATGTTGAAGATCATCCGGTCGCGCAGGATGCCGGCGTTGTTGACGACGATGTCCACACGGCCGAAGGCGTCGAGCGCCGTCTTGATGATGGCCTGGCCGCCGGCCATGCTGGCGACCGAGTCGTAGTTGGCGACCGCCTCGCCGCTGGCCTTGCGGATCGTCTCCACCACCTCGTCGGCGGGCTTGCGGTCGGTGCCCAGGCCGGCCTCGCTGCCGCCGTAGTCGTTCACCACCACCCGCGCGCCGTGCTGCGCCATCAGCAGCGCGATCTCGCGCCCCACGCCGCGGGCCGCGCCCGTCACCACCGCCACCTTGCCCTTGAGCATCATCGCGATCTCCCTCGCGTCCGGATCGAAGCGCCCAACGATACCACGGCCTACCGCCGGCGGGAGTCGAGCGAGGCGACGTAGGCGGCGCCGAACGTGAACACGATCGCCGAGTAGTAGACGAACATCACGAAGGCGACCAGCACGCCGAGCGTCCCGTAGATCTGATCGTACACGCCGACCTGGCGGATGTAGACGCGGAAGAGCTGCTTGGCGATCTCCCAGAGCAGCGCGGCCAGCACGCCGCCCACCACCGCCGTCCACACGCGCGGCCGCCGGCGTGGCACGTAGCGGTAGGCGAAGTAGAACATGATGGTGGAGATCGTGACGCTGAACCCCACCGTGGTCGCGTACGCCCATTCGGGGCCCACGTGGGCCGGGCGCACCACGAAGTCCTGGAACCACTGGAACAGCCAGGTCACCGAGCTGGCCGCGAACAGCATCACCGTGAGGACCAGCACCATCCCGGCGTCGAGCAGCAGGTTGCTCACGTAGCCGCCGCCCGCCCGCACGCCGAGCATGCGGTGGAGCACGAGCCGCGTCGCGCCCAGCAGCGGCGTGGAGAAGAAGATGAGCATGAGCGTGCCGGCGATCCCCGACACCGCGCGCGTCTCCACGATACGCAGGATCGCCGCGGTGATCTCGCGCCGGTAGACGGGGAAGTTGCGCGTCACCTGCCCCACGACCTCGCGCGAGGCCTCCTCGGAGGACAGCACGAACCCCAGCGTGGAGGCGCCCAGCAGCAGCAGCGGGATGACCGTGACCAAGAAGAAAAACGCCAGCCCGGCGGCCAGGAAGAAGCCGCTCTCGGCGAAGAAGCGAGCGAACGCGCCCCGGAAGCCCACGCGCTAGAGGAGTCCGCGCACCAGCCCGCCGTCCACCTGCAGCGCGACGCCCGTGACGTAGGAGGCGCGCTCGGAGGCGAGGAACACGGCGACGCTGGCGAACTCCTCGGGAGTGCCCACCCGCCCCATCGGTACCTCGGCCCCCTGGCGGGCCAGGTACTCCTCGCGTGAGAGTCCCGAGCCCTTCAGCCCGCCCAGAAGCCGGTCGGTCGCGATCTTGCCCGGGCACAGCGTGTTGACCAGGATGTTGTCCTTGCCGAGCTGCAGCGCGAGGCTCTTCATCATCCCCGCCACTCCCGGCCGCACCGCGTTGGAGAGCAGCAGGTCGGGCAGCGGCTGCTTGACGGAGACCGACTGGATCGTGAGGATGCGGCCCCAGTGCCTGGCCTTCATGCCCGGCAACACCTCGCGGATCAGCCGCACGGTGGACATCAGCGAGACCTCGACGGCGCCGTACCAGGCATCGTCACCGAACTCCTCGAAGAAGCCGCGCGGTGGCCCACCGCAGTTGGCGATGAGGATCTCGGGATCGCCGAACGCCTGCCGCACCTGGGCGACCAGCGCCTTGACGTCGGCCGCCTTCGTGACGTCGGCCTTCACCGCCAGCACGTCGGCCTTGGTCTGCGCGCGGACCTCGTCGGCGGCCGTCTTCAGGTCCGTCTCGTTGCGCGCGCACATGGCCACCCGCGCGCCCTCGGCCGCCAGCCCCAGCGCGCACGCCCGCCCCATCCCCTTGCTGGCCGCCGTCACCAGCGCGACTTTCCCCTTCAACCCTAGATCCATCGACCGCCTCCTATCCGCTTAATAACGCAACACCGAGGGGTGCCACGGCTCCGCCGGGGCGCCCCGAGACTCCAATGGGGGTTTGGGGGCCATCTCGGGGCCCCTAACTTTTATAGAATTCGGCCCGGTCGCCGCCGGTGACCTCCAGGCGGCGCACGGCGTTGTCGCGCATGACTTCCAGCGTCAGCTTCTCGCCGGGCTCGTGGCGCCACAGGCTCACGTAGAGCTCGCGGCGGCTGGTGACCTCCTGGGCGTTGAGCGAGACGATGACGTCGCCCTCGCGCAGCCCGCCCTTGTCGCCGGGGCCGCCGGGCGCGATGTCGGCGATGATCACGCCGTCCTCGAGCGCGTGGGCGAACACGCCCAGCCACGCGCGCCGCGGCCGGCTCACGACCCGCCCGTAGCGCAGCAGCTCCTCGGCGTGATCGCGATAGCAGTCCATCGGGATCGCCAGCGAGTTGCGCGCGATCTCGTTGAGGTTCAGCGACAGGATGCCGATCACGCGGCCGCTCAGCGTGAAGAGCCCGCCGCCGCCGAAGCCGGGGTTGTGCGCGCTCGAGACGATGCCGTGATCCAGCATGTACTCCCAGTAGGCCTCGAACTCGCCCAGGTAGGTGATGAGGCCGCCGCCCACCCGCACCTCCTGCACGCCGGAGGACGCGATGGCCACCACCGGGTCACCGCGCTCGGGCGCACGCTCGCCGCCCAGCCGCGCCGCCCGCAGCCCCTGGCGCTTCACGCGCAGCAGCGCCAGGCCGATCTCGTAGTCCTGCGCGACGATCTCGGCCTTGACGCGCCGCCCCTTCAGGGGCGCCACGTCCACCGAGGCCGCGCCCATGACGACGTAGTTGACGGTCAGGATGAGGCCGGCTGGATCGATCACCACGCCGCTGCCCATCCGCTCGTCGCCGAGGTTGCGCGTGGACGGATGCTGGCGCGGGATGCTGGCGTGGATGTTGACGATGCTCGGCAGCAGCTCCTTGACGAACTCGACGGAGGCGTCCACGCCGGCCTACCGCCCCCCGAGTGTGCGGGCGAAGAACGCCGCGACGCGCCGGTGGGCGTCGGCGTTGGCGACGGCGTCGAAGCCGACGCTGGCGCCGCAGCAGCCGCCCGGCTTGTTGCGGTTCTCCACCTCCGGCAGGACCACGCGCGGCTGCCCCTCCACGTCGAAATAATGGACGGCGCCCGGGTAGAGGACGATCGTCGCATCCGCGCCGCGCGCGCGCATGGCCTCGACCATGCGCCGGCACTCGCCGGGCAGCGTCCAGTCGTCGGCGTCGCCGATCAGCAGGAGCAGCGGCCGCACGACCTGCTCGTTCACCAGCGAGTAGCAGCCGCCCGGGTACATGGCCACCGAGGCGGCGAATCCGGGCGCCGGCATCTCGACCCCGCGGGCGCGCGCCCGCTCGAGGCTCGGGCCGTTGATGACCGACAGGGAGAACACGCCGCCGTTGGACCAGCCGATGGCGCCGACGTGCGCGCTGTCCACGTACGGCCGCGCGTGGAGCCAGCGCAGCGCGCCGACCGCGTCGTCGAACCGCTCGGTGTTGGGGATGTCGGGGCCCGGCACGCAGCCGTCCTTGATCCCGCGCGCCGCCCACGAGTCCACGATCAGCGCCACGTAGCCGCGATCGCGGAGCCAGCGCGCCCACGCGCGGTTGGAGTCCGACACGCCGTGGCAGCCGTGGAAGAGAACCACCGCCGGGAACGGCCCCACCCCCACGGGCCGGACCTCGTAGGCCGGCACCACGCGCGGCGCGCCCGGGCTGGCGTTCTGGAACGACACCGCGGGTCCGGCGCAACCCGCGAGCAAGACCGAGGCAGCGAGCGCCGCCCAGGCGTGACGAGGCATGCGTCGAGCATACACCGGACGGCGGGTATAGAATCCGCCCATGGCACGCCCGGTCCACGCGATCGTCTACAGCGACTATCTCTGACCCTGGTGCTTCCCGGCGGCGGTCCGCCTCCGGAGACTGCAAGAGGAGTGGGGGGCCGACCTCCAGCTCGAGCACCGCGCCTTCCCGCTGCGGCCCGCGCCGGCGGCGGCCGTGCCCTTCAAGGGCACCTACCGCGAACAGGGCTGGCAGCGTTGTAACCAGATGTCGGCCGGCGACGGCATCACCTTCACGCCGTGGCCGCACGCCGCGCTGCCGGGGTTCAGCCTGCCGGCGCTGGAGGCCGCCAAGTGCGCGGCCAAGCAGGGCGAGGCCGTCTTCGAGGGCGTGCACGCCGCGCTCTACGCGGCGTTCTTCACGAAGAGCCTCGACATCTCCGACCCCGCCGTGCTGGAGCGCATCGTCGCCGAGGCGGGCGGCGACCTGCCCCGCTTCAAGGCCGACCGCGAGGCCGGCTTCGCGCGCCCGGCGGTGCTGGCCGATTACGAGGCCGCGGCCAACGAGCACGGCGTGCGCGCCATCCCGACCGTGATCGTGCCGGCAACGGGCCGCTCGCTGGTGGGCCTCGCCGACCTGGCCGTCTACCGCAGCGCCTTCGAGGAAGCCGCCGGCTGAGCGAGCCCACCCCCGGCCTGCTCGCCTTCGCGCTGGCCGACGGCGGCCGTGGCATCCGCGTCTGGCGCCGCGAGGGCGAGCGCGTCGCCGCCGAGGTCGTCCCCTTCACGCCGTTCCTGCTGCTGGCCGATCCCGCGCTGGTCACCGGCGCCTCCGGCCTCGCGGGTGTCGAGCCGCTGGCAGGCCCGGGCGAGCTGCGCTGGCTGGCGCGCTTCTCGTCGTGGTCCGACGCCCTCGGCGCCCGCGACGCCTGCCGCCAGAAGACCGGCGTCGCGCCCGACGCGCCGGTGGCGCCCTACTGGTTCCTGCCGGATGTAGTCCAGCAGTACCTGCTGCTGAGCGGGCGCACGTCGTTCGGCGGCATGCGCTTCGGCGACCTGCGACGCCTGGCGCTCGACATCGAGGTGGTCACGGGCGAGGGGCACGAGTTTCCCAGCGCCGCGCGCGAGACCGATCGCATCGTGGCCGTCGCGCTGGCGGACAGCACCGGCTTCCGCCACGTGGTGCGCGGCGACCGGCTGGACGAGCGCGCGCTGCTGGAGGAGACGACGCGGCTCATCCTCGAGCGCGACCCCGACGCGATCGAGGGGCACAACATCTTCCGCTTCGACCTGGAGTACATGGAAGCGCGCGCGCGGCGCCACGGCGTGCGCCTCGGGTGGGGGCGCGACGGCGGCGAGCTGCGCGGGCGCCCCGCGCGGTTGTCGGTGGCCGAGCGGACGATCGGCTATCGCCGCTACGAGATCCCCGGCCGCCACGTCATCGACACGTGGATGCTCGCCCAGCTGCACGATGTCGGCGCGCGCGACCTGCCGTCCTACGGCCTCAAGGACATCGCGAAACACTTCGGCGTCGTCGCCGCCGATCGCACGTACGTGGACGCCTCCAACGTGGCCCGCGAGCTGGCCGAGGCCCCCGACCGCCTCATGGCCTACGCGCTGGACGACACGGTGGAGACGCTCGGCATCGGCGCGATCCTGGCGCCCCCCTACTTCGCCCAGGCGCAGCTGCTGCCCTTCGACTACCAGTCGGCCACGCTGCGCGGCGCCGCCGCCAAGATCGACACGCTGCTGATGCGCGAGTACCTGGCCGCCGGCCACGCGATCCCCACGCCCCGTCCGCCGCAGCCCGTCGGCGGCGGCCTCACCGCCATCTGGCGCCAGGGCGTGGGCGGCCCCGTGCTGCACGTGGACGTGACGTCGCTCTACCCGTCGCTGATGGTCGCCCAGCGCGTCGCGCCCGCCTCCGACGACCTCGGCGTGTTCCTCGCGCGGCTGGCCCACCTGCGCGAGATGCGCGTGAGCGCCAAGCGGCTGAGCCGCACCGCCGAGGATCCCGACGAGCGCGCGCACCAGGCCGCGCTGGCGCAGACCTTCAAGATCCTCATCAACGCGTTCTACGGCTATCTGGCGTTCGGCAGCGGCCACTTCAACGACTTCGCCGCCGCCGACCGCGTGACGGCCGAAGGGCGCCGCATCGTCAGCCAGATCGTGGACCGTCTGACCGAGCTGGGCGCCGCGCCGATCGAGGGCGACACCGACGGCGTCTATTTCCTGGCCCCGCCCGGCCACGCGCCCGCCGACGACGGCGCGCTGCTCGACCGGATCGCCGCCGGCCTGCCCGAGGGCATCGCGCTCGAGCTCGACGGCCGCCACGCCGCGATGTTCTCGTACAAGATGAAGACCTACGCCCTCCTGGACGAGCGCGGCCGGGTGCAACTGAAGGGCTCCGGCTTCCGCTCGCGCGGCCTCGAGCCGTTCCAGCGCCGGCTGATCGAGGAGGTCGTGCGCCTGCTGCTCGAGGGCAAGCGCGGCGACGTGCGTGCGGTGATCGACCGCTGGCTGGCCGCCTTCGCCGCCCACCACGTGCCGCTGCGCCAGTTCGCGCGCACCGAGACGCTGAGCGAGAGCGTCGAGGCCTACCGCGACCGCGTGAAGGCCGGCCTGCGCCCGCCCTCCGCCGCCTACGAGCTGGTCATCGCCGCCAGCCGCGCCTATCAGCCCGGCGACCCGATCTCCTACTACGTCACCGGCCGCACCCGCGGCGTCGCCGTCAACGAGTACGCGCGCCTCGCCGCCGAGTGGGACCCGGCGCACCCCGACGAGAACGTGGAGTACTACCAGGCCAAGGTGCTGGAGATCTGGGACCGCTTCCGCCGCTTCACCGAGCAGGAAGGGCTGCTGCCATACCGCGAGGAGAGCGCCGAGGCGTCCAGCCAGCTCTCGCTGTTCTGATCAGCCAACCTCACCGACCGACTTCAGGAAGTGCGAGCCCCCGACATATCTTCCGTGCCAGCACGTCGGAGATCTCTGTGTGTCTCGGCACCGCCTCAACAGCTCCCGTGGTGGGATTGGTCCACAGCGAGTGCGCCCGCCCTTCACGCTTCAAGTGGCACCCGTGTCTCCGCAGGTGGCGAAGCAGGTCGCCCCGCTTCACCCGACGATGACCTTCTCCCGCGTCGCCTTCGCCGGGACACCACGCATACCGTCTTTGCGCCGATCATCGAGGATCAGCGCGATGGCGCCGGCCAGATTCTTCAGGGCCGCCGCTTTCGTTCTACCCTGGCCATTCGCCCCGGGAATCTCTGGACTATAGGCGATGTACCAGTGTCGGTCCCGTTCGACAACCGCGCTGAACTCGTTCCGCATGGGCCCTCCCGCTCTCCCTATCGTACGCCGCGCAGACCGGATGCTCATTGCTCTGACCCGCAGGTATTCGTCTCCTGGTGAGGCGCACAGATCACGATCACATCGCCATAACCGTCGCGCTTCTCGCACCAGGATGTCACAGCGGCGGCGAGGCCAGATCGCGAGCCAAAGCGATTGTAAGGTGTTGTGGCTCGGAAACGTCGCGTCCTCCCTGCGCCGGCCGCGGCCGAAGGCGGTCGGCTGCATGCCGAAGTTATGCGGCCCCAACCTCGACGATCTCACCCTCCGAGCTCGGCGCCGGCACCGGCAAGCCCTCCTCCTTCAGCCCGGCGATGTGAAGCTCGATGGCCTCCCGGATCAACCGCAGCACCTCCGCTCGGGTTTCGCCTACCGCGATACATCCTGGGAGGTCCGGTACGTGAGCCCCCCAGCTCGTTGCCCCGTGCTCCACCACGACCATGTAGCGCGTCATTCAACACTCCCGGCCTTCTTCAGGCCTGCCTGCTTCAGGATCGCGTTCAGTGTGCCCGGCGGCACGTCCAAGCTCGGCCTCCCGGCCACTGTAACCGTACCGGGCTTGTTCGGGTTTTTGTATTGGCGGTGGCTGCCGCGCGTCCTCGCCAGCCGCCACCCATTGTCCTCGAGCAGCCGGATCAATTCGCCGACCTTCATTCACCCCCCGGTGTAACGCTCACTGTCCGCAGAATTCTTCGCCCATTCCCCCACGCACCGAAGCCCGGGGAGGTCGTCCCCGGGCTCCAGTCCAATCACTCGGGCGGGCGCGTCGACTAGCGGCGCCAGCCTCCGCCGCCGCCACCGCCGCCGGGGCGCGGGCCGCGGTCGCCCCGCGGGCCGCCGGCGCCGCGCTGGGGCTGGGGACGGGCTTCGTCCACGACGAGATTTCGATCACGGAAGAGCCGCCCGTTCAGCATCTCGACCGCTTTCTGGGCTTCCTCTTTGGTCGCCATCTCCACGAAGCCAAAGCCCCGGGGCCGCCCGGTGAACTGATCCGTGATGATCCGCACCGTCTCCACGGTGCCGGCCTGGGCAAAGAGCTCGCGAAGATCCTCCTCCGTAGCCTGGAAGGACAGGTTTCCGACGAACAGCTTAGCGGCCATCGCGCGACCTCCTGCCCACACTCAACGGGCGGAAATGGACACTGCGGATACCCCTCACGCCCGGAAAGTTAATTACAGGAGGTAACGCATGTCAAGGCAGGTGTTGTCAGGGGTAAACCCCCCGGGTGGCGCCCCCGTCCACCGTCACGCAAATGCCGGTGATGAAGGACGCCCGGGCCGACACGAGGAACGTGACGATGTCGGCGATGTCCTCGGAGGTCGCGATGCGCCCGAGCTTGTAGGGCGCCTCGGCCTCGGCCTGCAGCTCGGCCGTGGTGCGCCCGCTGGCGGCGGCCTGCGCGGCGATCAGCGAGTCCCAGCGCTCGGTCTTGGTGGCGGCCGGCGACACCGCGGTCACCAGGATCTTGGACGGCGCGCCCAGGTCGGAGAGTCCCTTGGTGAAGTTGATCAGCCCGGCGTTGGCGACGCCGCCGGTGAGATAGGTCGGCGCCGGGTTGCGGCCGGCCGCGCCCACCACGTTGCAGATGCGGCCGCCGCCTTGCGCCTGCATCAGCGGAAACACCGCGCGCGCCATGCGGATGTAGCCCAGGAGCTTGAGGCTCCAGTCGCCCATCCACTGCGCGTCGGGGATCTGCAGAAACGCGCCGCCGCGGATCGCGCCCGCGTTGTTGACGAGAATATCGATGCGGCCGCAGCGCTCCTTCACCTCGCGCACGACGCGCTCGACCTCCTCGAGCCCCGAGAGGTCCGCGCTCACGGCGACGCCGCCCTTGCTGCCGCGGTCGCCGCACTCCGCGACGACCTTGTTCAGCGCGCCGCCATCGCGCGCCACCACGGCCACGCGCGCACCCTCGGCGGCCAGGGCCAGCGCCACCGCCTTGCCGATGCCCTTGCTCGCTCCCGTCACCAGCGCGACCTTGTCTTTCAGTCCGAGCTCCATGGGATCCTCCCGGGCGGATAGTATCTCAGCGGGGAAACGGCGGCGGCGTGACGGGCCGGCCGTCGGCCACGCGATCCGCCGCCTCGGCGGCCGCGCGGGCGAACGGATCGAGGTCCAGGTCGAGCACCCGGCGGCCGTGCAGCCGCTCGCCCGCCTCGATCAGCAGCGAGCGGGCGCCCGCCGTGTTGCCGTTGGCCAGGTGCTGGTAGCCGACGGCGGCCTGGATCAGCCCCTGCAGCGTCTCGCGCGCCTCGCCCTCGGCGGCCATCCAGTGCGGCTCGAGCAGCTCGTGCACCTCGAAGTGAAGTCCGGCGTCGAACAGCACGGCCGCCGCCGCCAGCGCATCGCGCAGGTCGCGCACCGGCGCCAGCGGACGCGAGGCCAGCGCCGCGCCGGCGCGACGGGCCCGCTCGGTCAGCGGCGCGAGCCACCGAGGCTCCTCCCCCGCCAGCCAGTGGCGCGCGCCGGCATCGCCGCCCAGCGTGGCCAGCTCGTCGCGCGCGTGCGCCTCGTGCAGGGCGGCCAGGATCGTCTCGGCTAGTCGGTTGCGCAGCCGCAGCGGCAGCGTCGGGATCACGCCCCGGGGCCGGACTCGGCCGCGGGGCTGACGGCGGGATCTTGAAGCGTGCCGCTCGGCGGGCGCGCCGCCGCGGCGGCCCGGCGCGCCACGCGGCGTCGCGGCGCGGGCCGCTCGACGCGCGTGCCGGCGATCAGGTCATGCAGCGCGCGCCGGTCGCGCCGCAGCCCGGCCATCACGAAGCCGAGACCGAGCGGCATCGCCGACAGGAAGTACGCCGCGTAGCGCAGCAGCGCGGGCCCCGCCGTCAGCGGCGCGCCGTCGTCGCTCACCACGCGCACGCCCATCAGGCTCTTGCCGATCGTCTGGCCGCCCGCCGCGTGCAGCGTGGTCGTGTACATCGCGGCGAACAGCAGCGTGAACAGCGCGGCAGTGGGGCGCAGCCAGTCGTCGCCGTCGGGCGTGGCGCCCCACAGCAGGCGCGCCAGGCGGAGCAGGAAGACCTGCACGAGCATGAAGACGACGGCGTCGATCGTGACCGCCACCGCCCGGATCCAGAACCCGGCCGGTCTCGTCGACTGCGCGTCGTCCATGACTCGTATAATGGCACCCATGATCGCGGTGCGCGAGGCTCAGGAGCACATTCTCGCCCGGCTCCCCGGCGTGGTTCCGCCCGAGATGCTCCCGGTGACGCGCGCGCTGGGGCGGGTGCTGGCGGGCGACATGCAGGCGCCGTTCGACGTGCCGCCCGCCGACAACTCGGCGGTGGACGGCTACGCGGTCGGCAGCGGCGACATCCCCGCCGCGGGCACGCGCGACCTCGACGTGGTCGGCGACCTCGCCGCCGGCGGCGTGTTCGCCGGCACGCTGCGGCCGGGCCAGGCGCTGCGCATCATGACCGGCGCGCCGATGCCGGCGGGCGCCGACACCGTCTATCCCCAGGAGATCGTCGAGCGTCACGGCGAGCGTGTCGGCGTGGGCCCGCTCGCCAAGGGCGTCAACGTGCGGGCGCGCGGCGAGGACGTCGAGGCGGGCGGCATCGTCATCGAGCGCGGCGCCGTGCTGCGCCCGCAGGAGATCGGCCTCATCACCTCGCTCGGCATCTGGCAGGTCGAGGTCCATCGCCGCCCGCGTGTGGCGCTGCTCTCCACCGGCGACGAGGTGGCCGAGCCGGGCACGCCGCGCCGCCCCGGCCAGATCTACGACGCCAACCGCTTCGCGCTGCGCGGCTCGATCGAGCAGTGCGGCGGCGAGGTGCTCGACCTCGGCATCGTCCCCGACGTGCACGACGTCCTCAGCGCGCGGCTGCGCGAGGCGGCGGCGATGGCCGACGTCGTGCTGACCTCCGGCGGCGTGTCGGTCGGCGTCTACGACCTGGTCAAGGCGGTGCTGGCCGAGCTGGGCACGATCGACTTCTGGCAGGTGGCCATGCAGCCCGGCCGCCCGCTGGCCTTCGGCCGCATCGGCGAGACCATCTTCTTCGGCCTGCCCGGCAACCCGGTCGCCTCGCTGCTGGCGTTCATGCTGTTCGTGCGCCCGGCGCTCTACAAGCTGGCGGGCCGCCGCAAGCTCTATCCGCCCACCTGGCAGGCGCGCGCGCTCGAGCGGCTGCCCAAGAAGACCGGGCGCCGCGAGTTCAAGCGCGGCGTCCTCGCCTTCCGCGACGGCGGCTGGGAAGTGCGGAGCACTGGGCCGCAGGGGTCCGGTATCCTCTCCTCCATGGTCACCGGCAACTGCCTGATCGTGCTCGACGAGGCGCGCGGCGACGTCGCCCCCGGCGAGATGGTCGAGGTCGAGCCCTTCGGCGAGGCGTTCTGACGATGGCCGGCGCGATCACCGTGGAGCTCATCGACCGCGTGAAGGACGACGTGCGCGACCTCCTGCGCGACGCCGCCCGCCGGCTGCCGCACCTGGCCTACGCCGACCTGCGGCTGGAGGTGACCGAGGGGAAGTCGGCGGCGGCCGAGAACGGCGAGAGCAAGTTCTCCGGCGACGACTATGGGCTGGCGGCCGGCGTGCGCGTGCTGGCGGGCGACCGAATGGTGGCGCCGGGCTGGATCGGCCTCACGCTGGGCACCGCGGATGCGGACGACCTGCTGCGCCGGCTGCGCGAGGCGCTCGAGCGCGCCTACCGCCGCGCGCTGGTCAACGGCGAGCACAAGGCGGCCGCCCGCGAGAAGTTCGGCGCGCTCGGCGAGGCGCTGGCCGACACGCGGCTGCACCCGGTGGACGTGCGTCAGGACACGGTGGCAGCGGTCTACGCGATCGACCCGCGCACGCTGCCGCTGGCCGAGATGGTCGCATTCACCACCGACGTCTCCCGCCGCGTGGCGGCGTCCGACCCGGCGGTGAAGCACAACTACATCTCGACGCTCACCCAGCTCACGCGCGAGCTGTTCGCCTCCACCGAGGGGGCGCTGATCGACCAGTCGTTCGCCCTCACGCAGGGGCTCTGCCTGGTCATCGGCGTCGTCGGCGACGTGAGCCAGGAGATCTACGACGTGGTCGGCCACCAGCGCGGCTGGGAGATCCTGGCCGGCGGCGTGGACGACGCGCTGCTCGGCTTTCCGCCGTTCGTGGACTTCGCGCTCGGCATGGCGCGCGAGAGCGTGGAGCTGGCGCGGGCGCCCGCGCTGCCCACCAGCGAGCGGGAGGAGGTCGTCGTCACCGACCCGCACTACAACACCCTCGTCTCCCACGAGATCGTCGGCCACCCGGTCGAGCTCGATCGCGCGCTCAAGATGGAGACGGCCTACGCCGGCCGCTCGTGGCTGCTGGCCGGCCTCGACGACCACCAGATCGGCCGGCGCATCGCCTCGCCGCTCGTCAGCGCGTACTCCGATCCGTCGCTGCCCGGCTACGGCCACTACGTCTACGACCACGAGGGCACGCCGGCGCGCCGCGTGCTGCACATCGAGCGCGGCATTTTTCGGGGGTTCATGAACAGCCGCCAGACCGCCGCCGTCTTCGGCGGCGCGCCCAACGGCCACTTCAAGGCCACCGACGCCTCGCTGGTGCCGCTGATCCGCATGTCCAACACCGTCTTCGCCACCGGCGACCGCGACGCCGCCGACATCCTCGGCGAGGTGGACCACGGCTGGTACCTGGTCGGCCACCGCATCCCCTCCATCGCCGAGAGCCGTGAGAACTTCCGCATCTCCGCGCGCAAGGTCTACGAGATCCGCAACGGCCGGCTCGGCCGGCTCTACCGCGACGGCGGCATCGTGGCCGACACGCGCGACTACCTCATGAACGTGGACGCGGTGGGGTCGGACTTCCGGCTCTACCCGATCCCCAACTGTGGCAAGGGACAACCCATGCAGAGCAAGAAACTCGGCAACGGCGGGCCGACGATGCGCAGCCGCGCCCGCCTGGTGGGAGGCTGAGCGCCGTGCGCGGCCTCGTGATCATGCTGGTCGCCGGCGGCGTGCTGCTGCTCGGCGCGGCGCCGGCCGCCCCGCCCGAGCCGCCCGTCAGCTACATCAAGGTGGACGAGCTCAAGGCGCTGGTGGATGCGGGCAAGCGCCCGGACATCATCGACGTGCGCCACTGGGACTCCTACGTCGAGATGCACATCAAGGGCGCGCGCTCGATGCCGCTGCGGGTCGTCGAGGGGCGTGCCGGTGAGCTGTCCAAGACCGGCCTCGTCGTCTTCTACTGAACCTGCCCCCACGCGCTGGCCCGGGGGGCCAGCGACATCCTCTATACGCTCGGCTGGCGCAACCACCGCGTCCTCGAGGAGGGGCTCCCCGGCTGGCACGCCAAGCGCTACCCCGTCGAGGGCACGGACATCTCGGCGAACCCCAAGCACTAGATGCCCAGCCTCGCCGAGCTGGCGCGCGCGGCCGAGACGGCCTTCGATCTCGCGCGGCGCCGCCCCGGCGTGCGCGAGGTCGAGGTGTTCGCCGCCGCCAACGGCGCGCTGCTCACGCGGCTGAACTACACCTCGCACATCCCCTGCAACGGCGTGGAGGAGCCGAAGTCGGTCGAGTCGTACGGCCTCGGCATCCAGGTGGTGCTCGACGGCCCCGGCGGGCCGCGGATCGGCTTCGGCAGCGAGCCGAGCGATCTGAGCGTGGCGGGCGCCGAGCGGGCGCTGGCCAAGGCCTGCCACGCCGCCGTCGCCGACGCCGAGTTCGTCTCGCTCCCCCGGCCCGGCGCCGGGACGCGCGCGCTGACCGACTACGCGGATGCCGAGCTGCTGGCCGTCTCCGACGAACGGCTGGTCGAGTGCGGCTGGACGATCGTCAGCGGCGCGCTCCGGACGTTCGTGAACTCCTCGCGGCTGGCCGGATTGGTCGGGTTGGCCGGCAGCGACGAGGCGCTGCGCCGGCTGGGGCTCATCGTCGGCGGCGACGTGACGATCTTGCAGGAGCGGATCGCGATCGTCTCCACCCACCTGCCCGAAGTGCAGACCGACGAGTCCTCGCTGATCACCGCGTTCGTCACCGCGATGGTCGAGTCGGCGGGCGCCAAGGGCTCGGGCTCCTCCACCGCGACGCGGCTGGCCGACTTCGGCGACGAGGCGGCCGTGGACGCCGCGCAAGCGGCCATCGACGCGGTCGGCGGCGAGCGCGTGCCCTCCGGCCGCTACACGGTCGTCTTCGGCCGGCAGCCGGTGGCCGACCTCGTGAACAACCTCATCGTCCCCTCGTGTAACGCCGATACCTTCTACGCCCGGGCGACGCCGTTCGTGGGCCGGCTGGGACGGCCGGTCGCCTCGCCGCTGCTCTCCGTCTACGACCACGGCGCGCAGACAGGGCTGATGGGCTCCAAGGGGATCACCTGCGAGGGGCTGCCGACGGGCCGCACCGACCTCATCCGGCGCGGCGTGCTGACGGGCTGCCTGTCCAACTGGTACACGACGCAGCGGCTGCTGCGCGACCCCGCGCTGGGCGACAAGCTCGGCGCCACCGGTGCTGCCGCCGCGGCCGCGCTGGTGCCGCGCAACGGCTTCCGCTTCGGCGCCGGCGGCGGCCGGCAGTTCGACACCCAGCCCGGCGTGGCCGCCTCCAACATCGTCGTGGAGGGCAGCGAGCCCGTCTCGCGCGACGAGCTGCTGCGCTTGGTGGGCGACGGGCTGTACATCGGGCGCATCTGGTACACCTATCCGATCAACGCGCTGCGCGCCGGCGATTTCACCTGTACGGTCGTCGGCGATTCCTATATCATTCGCAACGGCCGGATCGCGGCGCCGCTCCGGCCGAACACGATCCGGATCAACGACAACATCGCCACCGTTCTCAACAACGTCGTCGGGGTGACCAAGGACGCCAAGGGCACGATCGTGTGGGCGGCGGACGAGGTCGTGTACGCCCCCGAGGTCGCCGTCTCCGGCGTCCGCATCGATGCGATCGCTGAATTCATGCCGGGGGAGACGGAGGGGGGAGTATCCCCCCATCCACCAAGGAGACTTGCCTGATGGCTGACAGCAAGCTGGACGCGATCGCGCGCGACTGCCGCGTGCAGATCATCCGCATGCTGACCCACGCCGGCTCCGGCCACCCGGGCGGCTCGCTCTCGGTGATCGACCTGCTGGTCTCGCTGGTCTTCAGCGGGCGGCTGCGCCACGATCCCCGGCGCCCGGACTGGCCCGACCGCGATCGCATCGTGCTCTCCAAGGGCCACGCGGTGCCCGCGCTCTACACGGTGATGGCGCGCGCCGGCTACTTCCCCGAGAGCCAGCTCCTCACGCTGCGCAAGCTCGGCAGCCCGCTGCAGGGCCACCCCGATCGCATGGCGCTGCCCGGCATCGAGGCGGCCACCGGCTCGCTCGGCCAGGGGCTCTCGGTCTCGCTCGGCATGGCGCTCGGCCTCAAGCTGGCGAAGTCGCCCGGGCGGGTCTACTGCATCCTCGGCGACGGCGAGATCCAGGAGGGCCAGGTGTGGGAGGCCGCGATGTCGGCGCCCAAGCTGGGACAGCCCCACCATCCGCTCGATAATCTGACGGTCGTCGTCGACTACAACCGGATCCAGCTCGATGATTTCGTCGCCAAGATCCTCGACCTCGAGCCGCTGGTGGCCAAGTGGCAGGGGTTCGGCTGGCCGGTGCAGGAGATCGACGGCCACGACCTGGCGCAGATCGGCAAGGCGTTCGACGGGGCCGAGGCCACGAAGGGCACGCCCTCGCTGGTCATCGCCCACACCGTCAAGGGCAAGGGCGTGTCGTTCATGGAGAACAACCCCGAGTGGCACGGCAAGTCGCCCAAGCCCGAGGAGGCGATCACGGCCATCCGCGAGATCCTCGGCGTGAGCGAGAGCGACGCCTCCATCCGCGCGCTCGTCACCGAGCTGCGCGCGCTCGACAAGAAATAGAAGGAGGAGGCATGCCCGCCAAAGCCACCCGCGCCGCGTTCGGCGAAGCGCTGCTGGAGCTCGGAGCCCGCGACGACCGCATCGTCACCCTCGACGCCGACCTTTCCAAGTCCACGATGACCGTCAAGTTCGCCAAGACCCACCCCGACCGCGGCTTCAACCTGGGCATCGCCGAGTCCAACATGGTAGGCGTCGGCGCCGGCCTGGCGCTGACCGGCAAGATCCCGTTCGTCTGCTCGTTCGCCTGCTTCGTGGTGGGGCGCTTCGAGACCATCCGCATGTCGGTCGCCTACACCAACGCCAACGTCAAGATCGTCGGCACCCACGTCGGCATCGCGATCGGGGAGGACGGCTACAGCCAGATGGGGCTGGAGGACATCGCCTGCCTGCGCGCGCTACCCAACGTGCCGATCATCCAGCCCGCCGACGAGCTGGAGACCAAGCAAGTCGTCGCCTACGCCGTCGAGCATCAGGGTCCCCTCTATTTGCGCCTCACGCGCCAGAACGTCGAGCCCGTGTGCCCGGCCGACTATCGCTTCCAGCTCGGCCACTGGCTCACGTTGCGCCAGGGCGGCGACGTCACGCTGATCGCCAGCGGCGGCACCGTCTTCAACGCGCTCGAGGCGGCCAGGAAGCTCGAGGCCGACGGCATCGCCGCCGAGGTCCTCAACGCCTCCTCGATCAAGCCGCTCGACGAGGACACGCTGGTGCGCTCGGCCGGCCGCACGCGCCACGTCGTGACGGTGGAGGACCACTCGGTCCACGGCGGCCTCGGCGGCGCCGTCGCCGAGGCGCTCGGCGAGGTGCTGCCGGTGCCGGTCAAGCGGCTGGGCGTCACCGGCTTCGGCGAGTCCGGCGACGCCAAGGGGCTCTACGCCAAGCACGGCCTCGATCCCGCCGGCATCGCCGCCAGCGTGAAGAAGTTCCTCAACCGCTGAGATTGCGCTGCGCGGCGGCCGCCAGCATGCCGCCGCCGACCGCGAGCATGCCGACGACCTGCACGGCGGCCGGCACCTCGCCGAGGACCGGCACGGCCAGCAGCACGCCGAACACCGGTGTGAGCGGCATGAACAGGGCCGCGCGCGCGGCGCCGAGCACGCGGATGGCGAACGAGTAGAGCACCAGCGCCACGATCGCGACACCGACCCCCTGGTAGATCCCCTGGAAGACGACCTCGCCGCGCGGCGCGTCGAGCAGCCGGCCGCCGACCACGAGCAGGTAGACCGGCACGTAGAGCAGGGCCAGCGCCCACACCGCCGCCGTCACGCGCAGCGGATCGGCGCGCCAGCGCCGCACGGCCACCGTGTAGAGCGCCCACAGCACGCCGGCGACGACGAAGAGCAGGTCGCCGAGCCAGACCGTGGAGCCGGCCCCGCCGCGCAGGCCGGGCCAGCCGACCAGCACCAGGCCGGCGACGATCACCGCCATCGCGACGAGCGTGGCCGGCCTCGCGCGCTCGCCGAGCCAGAGGCGGGCAAGCACGACGCCGACGACGGGCGTGGCGCCGGTGATGATGACGGCGCCGTGCGCGGCCGGCGCCAGGACGAGGCCCGTGTACATCACCAGCGTGTAGGGGCCGCCCGCGCAGACGGCCAGCACGGCCAGCCGCCCCCACCCGATGCCGCCGGCGACGGGGCGGCGCAGCGCCAGCGGCAGGCACAGCAGCCCCGCCACGGTGAAGCGCAGCGCGGCGAGGTCCCAGAGCGGCAGCGTGCGCTGCATGCTCCAGCGCGAGAGGACGAACTGGCCGCCGTAGAGCAGCATGGCGCCGACGGCCGCCGCCACCGCGAGGACGAGACGGGCGCGCGAGACGGCGGGCGCGGGGGCGGGATGCATGAGCGTGCCGTGCAGTCTAGTATGGGACGCAAGGAGAGCGAGCGATGAAGCTGCGCAAGGGATTCCGGCAGATGGTGGACGAGGCCAAGGCGCGCATCACGACGATCGGCCTCGACGACGCGCGCAAGAAGCTGGGGCAGGCGGACGTCGTCTTCGTGGACCTGCGCGACGTGCGCGAGCTGGAGCGCGAGGGGATGATCCCCGGCGCGTTCCACTGCCCGCGCGGGATGCTCGAGTTCTGGATGGACCCCGACAGCCCCTACTACAAGGACGTGTTCGGGTCGGCCAAGGAGTTCGTCTTCTACTGCAACGGCGCCTGGCGCTCGGCGCTGGCGGCGGACACCGCGCAACAGATGGGGCTGCCGCGCGTGCTCGAGATGGACGGCGGCTTCACCGCCTGGAAGAACGCCGGCCACCCGGTGGCCGAGCGCGCGACGAAGAAGCAGGCCTAGCCGCCGCGTCATGCGCCCGCGCCACGTCGTCCTCGGCCTCGCCCTCGTCGCCGTCGTCGCGGTGGCCGCGGTCGGCTGCTGGTACCGCGGCTACCTGGCCGGCGTGCTGCCAAGCGCGGCGGCCGAGATGGGCGACATCACGCTGCCGCCGGGGTTCCGCATCAGCGTGTTCGCGGCGAGCGTGCCGAACGCCCGGCAGATGGCGCTGGGGCCGCCCGGCGTCGTCTTCGTCGGCTCGCTCGTCGAGGGCAAGGTCTACGCGGTGGTGGACCGCGACGGCGACGGGCGCGCGGAGCAGGTCCACGTGCTCGCCAGCGGCCTCAACATGCCGAGCGGCGTCGCCTACCGCGACGGCGCGCTCTACGTCGCGGCGGTGAGCCGCATCTTGAAGTTCCCCGACGTCGCGCGCGACCTCGCGCACCCGCCAAAGCCCGAGGTCGTCTTCGACGGCTACCCGGGCGATCGCCATCACGGCTGGAAGTTCATCGCGTTCGGCCCCGACGGCCGGCTCTGGGTCCCCGTCGGCTCGCCCTGCAACGTCTGCGAGATGCCGGGGCCGCTCTACGCGACGATCACGCGGCTGGACCTCGCCTCCGGCAAGCCCGAGGTGATGGCGCGCGGCGTGCGCAACAGCGTGGGGTTCGACTTCGACCCGCGCACGAAGGCCCTCTGGTTCACCGACAACGGGCGCGACTGGATGGGCGACGATCAGCCACCCGACGAGCTCAATCGTCTCTCGCGGCCGGGCGAGCACTTCGGCTTCCCGCACTGCCACGGCGACGGCCTGCGCGATCCCGAGCACAACGCCGGCCGCGCCTGCGACACGTTCACCGCCCCCGCGCGGCTGCTCGGCCCGCACGTGGCGTCGATCGGCATGCGCTTCTACACCGGGCAGATGTTTCCCGAGGCCTACCGCGGCGGCGTGTTCATCGCCGAGCACGGCTCGTGGAACCGCACCACGCCGGTCGGCTACCGCGTGAGCTTCGTCCGGGTGGAGGACGGCCGCGCCACGTCCTACGAGCCGTTCGCCCACGGCTGGCTCAAGGGCGGCGTCGCCAGCGGCCGCCCGGCCGACGTGCTGGTGATGGCCGACGGCGCGCTGCTCGTCTCCGACGACAAGGCGGGGCGGATCTACCGGATCAGCTACGCTCCAGCGCGCTGAGCGTCTCGCGCGCCGCCTGCGCGTAGACCATCGCCGGCGTACCCCTCGGCGAGCGCCTCGAGGCGGCTCAGCTCGGCGTCGCCCGGCTCCCCGGTCGTCACGCGCGTGGCCTCACGCCGGCGAGAACATCGGCACCGGCGGCCCGCCCTCGGTGGGCTTGAACGCCACCCGCACCGCCTGGCCGATGCGGATCGCGTCGAGGTCGCAGTCCACGAGGTTCGTCATCATCGTCGGCCCTTCGGCCAGCGTGACGTACGCGATCGCGTAGGGCACCGGCGCGCGCCGGAAGACGCTGTAGGAGTAGACCGTCCCCCGCCCCGACGCCTGCAGCCACTCGGTACGCTCGCTCCCGCAGAACGGGCAGAGCGCGCGCGGATAGAAGTGATTCTCCCCGCACGCGGCGCACCGCTTGATCAGCAGCTTGCCCTCGGCGGCGGCGTCCCAGAAGGGCTGCGTCTCGGGGTTGACCGGCGGGGCCGGGATCGTGCGCTCGCTAGCGGCCATGTCACTCCCTCCCCATGATGACGGTCGCGCTGCCGTGGCGGGTCGCCAGCGAGCCCCCGGTGCCGTGGGCGAGGGCGACGTCGCAGCCCTTCACCTGCACCTTCGGGTGCGCCTCGCCGCGCAGCTGCCGCACCGCCTCGACGACCTTGGTGAGGCCGCCGCGGTTGGCGGGGTGGTTGTTGCAGAGGCCGCCGCCGTCGGTGTTGAACGGCAGCCGGCCGGTGCCGGCGATCAGGTTGCCGTCGGCGACGAATTTCCCGCCCTGCCCCTTGGGACAGAAGCCGAGATCCTCCAGCGTGATCAGCACGGTGATCGTGAAGCTGTCGTAGATGGACACGTACTTGACGTCGGCCGGCGTGAGGCGCGCCTCGGTGAACGCCGCCGGCCCCGACCAGACGGCGCCGGAGTACGTGAGGTCGATCTTGCCGCCCGCCTGGTGCTTCACCGCCTCGCCGGCGCCGAGCACCGCGACGGGCGGCCGGTGCAGGCTGCGGGCGATCTCCGGCCGCACGACGACGATCGCGCCGCCGCCGTCGGTGATGACGCAGCAGTCGAGGCGATGCAGCGGGTCGGCGATGATCGGCGAGGCGACGACCTCCTCGACGGTGACGACCTCGCGCAGCAGCGCGCGCGGGTTGTGCTGGGCGTGGTGCGAGGCGGCCACCTTGACCCACGCGAGCTGGGCGCTGGTGGTGCCGTACTGGTGCATGTGGCGCATGGCGGCCATCGCGTACTGGTTGACGACGGTGGGGCCGAACGGGTACTCGAACGCCACGTCGGGCGCCGCCGCGCCGTAGCTGCGCGGGGCGGTGCCGGTGGCCATCCCCTCGGCGCGCGGCCGCCCCGCCAGCGTGATGAGGGCGACGTCGCACTTGCCCGCCGCGATCGCCTCGGCGGCGTGGCCGACGTGGATGACGTAGGACGAGCCGCCCGTCTCGGTGGTGTCGATGTGGCGGAGCTTGAGCCCCATGTAGTCGGCCATCGAGAGGCCGCCGAGGCCGGGGGCGTCACCGGCGCAGAAGTAGCCGTCCACGTCGGCGCGCGAGAGGCCGGCGTCGGCCAGCGCGCCGGCGGCGGACTCGGCGTGCAGCTGCGCCAGCGACTGCGTGTCGGCCTTGCGCGTGGGGTGCTCGAAGACACCGGCGACGTACGCCTTGCGCCTGATCGTCATGTCGGGATGGTCTCCAGTCTCATCGGGTGCGCGGTGTGCTGAGCGGCAGGGACGCCCGGCCGGCGGCCGAGCCGCCGTTGACGGCGACGACCTCGCCGGTGATGTACTCGGCCAGCGGCGAGGCGAGGAACAGCGCGACCCGCGCGATGTCGAGCGGCGCGCCGGCGCGTCCCCACGGGATCTGCTTCGTGATCGCCGTCACGTACTCCTCGGTCAGCGGCGAGACCTCGCTGTCCACCTGCACGAAGCCGGGGGCGATCGAGTTGACGTTGATGCGGTGGGCGGCCAGCTCCAGCGCCAGCACCTTGGTGAGCATCACCACCGCCGCCTTCGACGCGCAGTAGTGAGCGGACCCGGTCCGCCCGCTGAAGGCGGCGCCGGAGGAGATCGTGACGATCCGGCCCGGCCGCCGGCCCGCCACCATGCTGCGCGCGGCGGCCTGGCACGTGAGGAACACGCCGCGGACGTTCGTCTCCATCACGCGGTCCCACTCCTCGACGGTCATCTCCAGCGCGGCGGTGTTGGGATAGATCCCGGCGTTGGCCACCACCACGCTCAGCGGCCCCAGCGCGCGCTCGGCCTCGGCCACCAGCCGCGCCACCGCGCCGGCGTCGCGCACGTCGGCCACGTGGCCCCACGCGCGCTCGCCCAGCGCGGCGACCGCCGCGCTCAGCGGCTTGTCGCGGGCGTCGGCCAGGGCCACGCGCGCTCCCGCCTCGTGGAAGGCCGTCGCGATCGCCCGACCGATACCCGCGCCGGCGCCGGTGACGAGCACCGTCTGGCCGGCGAAGTCGAGGACGCCCGTGCTCATCCGTCGACGTGGGGGGCCCCGACATGGCCCCCCACACCCCCCGACGCTCGGAGCGCCCCGGGGAACCCGTGGCGCTCCTCGACCACGCGCGCGCTCATCGGCTCTTCTCGTGCCAGCGCGCGATCTCCTCGGCGGTGGCGAACCAGACGCCGCGCTGCCGTCGCATGAAGCGCACGAGGTCCTCCAGCAGCGCGATCCGCGAGGCGCGCCCGCTGACGAACGGGTGACAGGTCAGCACGAAGCAGCCGTTCTCGCGGTGCATGGCGATGAACTCCTTGCTCCACATCTGCAGCACGCGGCCGGGGTCGGCGATCGCGTTGGTGGCGCCGTAGACGTGGCGGAAGAGCGGCGCGTCGTCCATGAGCCACTGCACCGGCACCTCGGTCAGCGGCCCGCCCGGCGTCGCGACATCGTAGGGCACGTCGTTGCCCATCAGCGAGCTGTCGTAGAGGAAGCCGTGCGACTTCAGCAGGGCGGGCGTCCACACGTTGACGTCCCAGGACGGCGAGCGATAGCCGGCCGGCCGCACGCCGAGCCCGCTCTTCAAGATGGCCAGCTGCGCCACCAAAATCGCCCTCTCCTGAGCCTCGTCGAGGAACCCGAGCGCTTCGTGGACGTTGCCGTGGGCGCCGATCTCGTGGCCGGCGTCACGGATCCGCTTCGACGGCGCCGGGTGGTTCTCCACCGTCCAGCCGGGGATGAAGAAGGTCGCCCGCAGCTTGAGCCGGTCGAGCAGTCGCAGGATCCGATCCACACCCACGCGCGGCCCGAAGCGCCGCTCCTCCAGGTCGCCGAGGCTGCGGCGCGCCTTGTCGGGCTCGCGGAAGAGAAAGCCCGACTCGGCGTCGAAGTCGAACGAGAGGACGACGGCGGATTGCCGGCCGGCCGGCCAGCGGTAGCGGGCGGCGCGGCGGGGAGTCGTTGGCATGCCGCCTATGGTAACCCCGGCTATAATCGGGCCGCTCAAGGAGGAAAACGATGAGCCCGACCGTGACCCGCCGCGACTTCCTGCAGCTTGCCGTCCTCGCCTCCGGCGTCTCGGTGGCCGGCCTCGGCCCCGCCGCCGCGTGCGCGCAAAACCCGCCGAAGAAGGGCGGCACGCTGCGGGTCGGCTTCTACATCGAGGCCGCGACGATGGACCCGCATCTGTCCGGCAGCAAGATCGACCGGCAGATCTATCACAACATCTACGAGCCGCTGGTCACCCTCGACACCCAGCTCGGCATCCGCCCCGGGCTGGCCGAGTCGTGGACCCAGCCCGACCCGAAGACGCTCGTCTTCAAGCTGCGCCGCGGCGTGAAGTTCCACGACGGCACCGACTTCGACGCCGAGGCGGCGAAGTTCAACTTCGCCCGCATGAAGGAGGAGCCCAAGTCCATCCGCAAGGGCGAGGTCGCCAGCATCGACTCGGTGGACGTCGTCGACCCGTTCACGCTCCGCCTGAACCTCAAGCGCCCCGACGCCTCCCTGCTGGCGACGCTGACCGACCGCGCCGGCATGATGGTCTCGCCCAAGGTCGTCAAGGAGCGCGGCGCCGAGCTCGAGCGCAATGCCCGGGGCGCCGGCACCGGCCCCTTCGAGTTCGTGGAGTGGGTCAGGGACGACCACATCCTGATCAAGCGCTTCGACGGCTACTGGAACAAGCAGGGCGGTCCCTATCTCGACCGGGTGCGCTACCGGCCGATCCCCGACGACACCGTGAAGCTGCAGAGCCTGCTGGCGGGCGAGATCGACGTGATCGACTACGTGCAGCCGCGCGACGTGGCGGCCGTCAAGGCCGACAAGAACGTCGTCGTTCTCGACGTGCCGTCGCTCGCCGACTTCGGCTACCAGCTCAATCACCTGCGGCCGCCGTTCAACAGCAAGCCGCTGCGCCAGGCGGTGGCCTCCAGCCTCGACCTGCAGCAGATCGTCAAGGGCGTCTGGCTCAACGTGGGCGTGCCCGCCAACGGCCCCATCCCGCCGACGAGCTGGGCGTACGACAGGTCCATCCCCTTCATCCCGCGCGACCTGGCCCGGGCCAAGGCGAAGCTCGCCGAGGGCGGGAAGGCGGGCGGCTTCGAGTTCACCATGACGACCAACAACCTGCCCATCAGCATCCAGGAGGCCGAGGTGATGCAGGCCCAGCTCGGCGAGGCCGGCATCACGATGAAGATCAAGCTGGTGGACGGCGCCACGCTGATCGCCGACGGCAACAAGCGGAACTTCGACATGGTCAGCTTCCAGTGGAGCGGCCGGCCCGATCCCGACGGCAACATCTTCCAGTTCTTCCGCACGACGCCGGGCACCTCGTTCAACTGGTCGGGCATCGCCAACACGCGGCTCGACGCGCTGCTCGACAAGACGCGGGAGATCTCCGCCCAGCCCGAGCGCAAGAAGCTCTACAGCGAGGTGACGAAGATCTTGCAGGACGAGCTGCCGATGATCTTCATCGTCCACCCGATCGAGCCCAAGGCGTTCAGCCCGCGCGTGCAGGGCTACGAGCCGATCCCCGACGGCATGATGCGCTTCAGGGACGTGTGGCTCAGGTAGTCGTCCAGCGGCTGCTCGCCACCATCCCGGTCCTGTTCCTGGTCACGATCGGGGTGTTCGCGCTCCTGCACCTCACGCCCGGCGACCCCATCGACGCCATGATGGCCGAGTCGCAGGACGCGGCCGCCAAGGCGCACCTGCGCCGCGAGCTGGGGCTCGACCGCCCGCTCGCCGTCCAGTACGCGGTGTGGATGGGCCGGCTGCTGCACGGCGATCTCGGCCGCTCGATCCGCAACGGCGAGCCGGTGATCGAGGACGTCGGCCGCCGCATCCGGCCGAGCCTCGAGCTGGCCGGGCTGGCGATGACGATCTCGCTGGCGATCGCCTTCCCGGTGGGCATCGTCTCGGCGGTGCGCCGCAACCGCGCCGCCGACCGCGTGGGCACCACCTTCGCCCTCTTCGGCATCTGCATGCCGAACTTCCTGCTGGCGCTGCTGCTGATCTTCCTCTTCGGCGTGACGCTGCGCTGGCTGCCGATCTCCGGCTACGTGGACCCGCTGGAGGAGCCGCTGGAGGGGTTGCGCTCGCTGGCGCTGCCCGCCGTCACGCTCGGCCTCGCGCTGGCCGCCGTCGTTACTCGCACGCTGCGCTCGAGCATGCTGGAGGCGCTCGCCGAGGACTACGTGCGCACCGCGCGCGCCAAGGGGCTGCCGGAGTCCCGCGTGGTCCGCCGTCACGTCCTGCGCAACGCGCTGATCCCGGTGGTGACGGTCCTCGGCCTGCAATTCGGCACGCTGATCGGCGGCGCGGTGATCACCGAGTACGTCTTCGCGCTGCCCGGCGTCGGCCGCCTCGTCGTGGACGCCGTGTTCGCCCGCGACTATCCGCTCGTGCAGGGCGTGGTGCTGCTGATCGCGCTCGGCTTCATCGCCAGCAATCTCGTCGTGGACGTCCTCTATGGCATCATCGATCCGCGCATCCGTCACCACTAGGCTCGGCGCCGTCGTCCTCGCCGCGGCGCTGGCGGCCGCGCTGGCGGCGCCGGCGGTGGCGCCCCACGACCCGCTCCGCCAGGACCTCGCCCACGCGCTGGCCCGGCCGGGGGCCGCCCACTGGCTCGGCACCGACAACGTCGGCCGCGACGTGCTCTCGCGCGTGATCTGGGGCACGCGCGTCTCGCTGGTGGCCGGCTTCGTGTCGGTGGCGATGGCGCTGGTGGCGGGCAGCGCGCTCGGCCTGCTCGCCGGCTACTGGGGCGGCCGCGTGGACGGCCTGCTCATGCGGGGGATGGACGCGGTCCTGTCGTTTCCGCCCCTCGTCCTCGCCCTCGCGCTGGGCGCCGTGCTGGGGGCCGGCCTCGGCGGCGTGCTGATCGCCCTCGGCGTCGTCTACACCCCGACGTTCGCCCGCCTCATGCGCGGCCAGGTGCTGGCGATCACCGCGCGCGAGTACGTGGACGCCGCCCGCGCGCTCGGCGCCCCCGGCTGGCGGATCGCCTGGCGCCACGTGCTGCCCAACGCGACGGCGCCGGTGGTCGTGCAGGCCTCGCTCAGCGTGGCCTTCGCGATCCTCGCCGAGGCGTCGCTGTCCTTCCTCGGGCTGGGCGTGCAGCCCCCCGCCGCCTCGTGGGGCAGTATGATCAACGCCGGCCGCGGCTACCTGCAGCAGGCGCCGTGGATCGTCTTCGGGCCGGGGGCCGCGCTGTTCGTCACCGTCGTCGGCCTCAGCTTCGTGGGCGACGCGGTGCGCGACGCGCTCGATCCGCGGCTGCGCGACTGAGAGGGAGGCGCCCATGAGGCTCGACGGCAAGGTCGCGCTGATCAGCGGCGGTGCGCGCGGGATGGGCGCCGCCGAGGCCCGCCTCTTCGCCCGCGAGGGGGCGCGCGTCGTCGTCGGCGACGTGCTGGAGGCCGAGGGGCGCGCCGTCGAGGCGGCCGTCGCCGATGCCGGCGGCCAGTGCGCCTTCGTCCCCCTCGACGTCACCCGCGAGGCGGACTGGCAGCGCGCCGTCGCGCTGGCCGAGTCGCGCTTCGGCTCGCTGACGATCCTCGTCAACAACGCCGGGATCGGTGCGGTGAGCCGCGTGGAGGACACGACCGAGGAGGCCTGGGAGCGCGTGATGGCCGTCAACGCCAAGGGCGTGTTCCTCGGCACCAAGGCGGTCATCCCGGCGATGCGCCGGGCCGGCGGCGGCTCGATCGTCAACATCTCCTCGCAGCTCGGCCTGGTCGGGATGGACAACATCAGCCCGCAGTACCCGGCCTCCAAGGGCGCCGTCCGCCTGCTCACGAAGGTCACCGCGCTGCAGTACGCGCGCGAGAAGATCCGCTGCAACTCCGTGCACCCGGGGCCGATCATCACGCCGATGACCGAGGCGCGCCGCGCCGACAAGGCCAACTACCAGCTCATGCTCTCGCGTATCCCGATGGGCCGCTACGGGGAGCCGGAGGAGGTCGCCCTCGGCGTCCTCTATCTCGCCTCCGACGAATCGTCGTGGGTCACCGGCAGCGAGCTGGTGATCGACGGCGGCTGGACGGCGCAGTAGCCGCCGCCGCCGAAGAAAGGACCGTCATGCGCGTCACCGCCGCCGTGCTCCACGAGGTGAAGAAGCCGCTGATCATCGAGGAGGTCACGCTGCTGGAGCCGCGCGCGCGCGAGGTGCGCGTGCGCTGGGCCGCCAACGGGGTCTGCCACAGCGACCTGCACGTGATCACCGGCGACTACCCGCATCCGCTGCCGGTCATCCTGGGCCACGAGGCGGCCGGCGTGGTGGAGGCCGTCGGCGACGGGGTGAGCTCGGTCGCCGTCGGCGATCACGTCTGCTCGAGCTACATCCCCTCCTGCGGCCACTGCTGGTACTGCATCACCGGCCAGCCCACGATGTGCGCGCTGCGCGACAAGCCGCGCTGGCTGATGCACGACGGCACCGCCCGCTTCGAGCGCGACGGCCGGGGCATCCACCACTTCCTGCAGGTCGCCGGCTACGCGACGCACTCGGTGCTGCCCGAGGAGAGCGTGATCCCGATCCGCAAGGACGCGCCGCTCGACCTCGCCTGCCTGGTGAGCTGCGGCGTGCTCGCCGGCGCCGGCCCGGTGTTCAACCGCGCCAAAGTGCCGCCGGGGGCGAGCGTGGCGGTGTTCGGCTGCGGCGGCGTCGGCCTCAACACGATCCAGGCCGCCCGCCTCGTCGGCGCCGGCAAGATCGTCGCGGTGGACGTCAATCCGCAGAAGCTCGCGTGGGCCGAGGAGTTCGGCGCCACCCACGTGGTGGACGCCGGCCGCGAGGATCCTGTGGCGGCGGTGCACCGCATCTCCGGCATGGGCGGCGTGGACTACGCCTTCGAGGTGGTCGGCACGCAGAAGACGATCGAGCAGGCGCTCGCCTCCACCCATCGCGGCGGCACCTGCGTGGTGGTGGGTGTGTCGCCGGCCGGCACGCGGCTGTCCGTGGACCCGGCGATGTTCCTGCAGCAGCGCATCCTCACCGGCTCGTCGTTCGGCGGCGGCCACCAGCGCACTGACGTGCCGATGCTCCTCGACCTGTTCATGGACGGCAAGTACCGGCTCGAGGAGCTGGTCACCCGGCGGCTGCCGCTCACCGAGCTGAACCACGCGTTCGACCTGATGGTGCGCGGCGAGGTCAAGCGCAGCGTGATCGTGTACGAGTGAGCGGTCAGAGCGCCCGCACGGCGTAGACGAGGCCGAAGGCGATCGAGCCCAGGCCGGCGCCAAAGGCCAGCACCCGCCGGGCGCGGCGCACGCGCGCCACCATCGCCACCGGGTAGGCCAGCGCGGCGGTGAGCGCGGTCATCCCGGCCAGGGTGCCGGCGCCGAAGACGACCAGGTAGGCGACGGCCGCCGCCGTGCTGTGCAGCGTCGCCAGCACGAGCAGCGTCACTGCCGCGCTGCCGGCCATCCCGTGCACGCCGCCGACGACCACCGCGCGGGCGGCCACCCCGCGCCGGCTGCCGCCCAGCGCGGCCAGCAGCCGCCGCGAGGGATGCACGTGGGGATGCGCGTGCTCGCCGGCGGCGTGGACGTGGCTGTGGCTGTGCACCACCTCGGCGCCGTCGTGGTCGTGGTCGGCGACGAGATGCGCGGGCGCCACCGCGCCCACACCCCGGGCGGCGTCGCGCAGCCGGAGCGCGCCGAGCGTGACGAGCATCGCCGCCACCGCCAGCTCGAGCGCCGTCTCCAGCCCCGCCGGCACGCGCAGCCCGAGCGCGATCACGATCGCGCCGGCCACGCCGAGCGTGGTCATGTGACCCACCCCCCAGAACGCGCCCACCAGCGCGCCGTCGCTGAAGCGGCGCTCGCGGCTGAGGATGGTGCCCACGGCGACCAGGTGGTCGGCGTCGGTCGCGTGCTGCAGCCCCAGCACGAAGCCGAGCAGCCCGGCCGAGAGGATCGGGGTCATTCCGACATCTTCAGCAGCAGCCCGGTGTGGCGCGCGCGCTCCACCGCCGCCCGGAACGCCCAGTGGGCGAGGACGACGTAGACCGCCGACAGCGCCAGGCCGGTGGCGAGCGGCGACGCGAACTCCGAGCGGAAGCCGAAGTGCGAGCGGTAGGCGTCGAGGAAGTACGTGAGCGGGATGGCGGCGGCGATGGCGGCGACCGGCCCCGGCAGCACCGAGACGGGATAGTAGATGCCGGCCAGCACCAATACCAGATTCACGCTGGCCCACGCGAACGCCTCCGCCCGGTTGCCGAACAGCGTCACCAGCGCGCAGACGAACACGCCCACGATCCACGCGGTGAGGAAGCAGCCGGCCAGGAACGCGGCCACCGCGAGGCCGCCCGGCGCCAGCACGTGGAAGTCGAACGCCCAGCCGGCCAGCGCGGCCAGCAGCACGAAGATGATCGAGCCGCGCAGCATGCCGATCAGCCACGCGCCGGTCGTGAGGTGGCGCACGCCGATCGGCGCCATGAACTGATGCTTGACCGACTTGGACCACACGTCGAGCAGCATCGCGTAGGCGACCTCGAGCTGGCACACGTTGACGATCGACAGCGCCAGCGTGCCCACCAGCACGAACGCCCCCTGCTCGGGGGTGAGCCCCAGGAAGCGCGTCATCAGGCCGATGGACAGCACGCCGACGATCGGCCAGAAGAGCAGCTCGAAGAAGAAGAAGACGTTGCGCATGCCCATGACGAGGTTGCGGACCACGACCGCCCACACCGCCAGCCCCTCAGCGCGCCAGCTCAACGAAGACCTCCTCGAGCTCGGGCTCGCGCACCTGCAGATTGCGGATCTCCACGCCGTCGGCGATCAGCCCGCGCAGCAGCTCGGGCACGCGCTTCTCGGCGTCGTCCACCGTGCACTCGATCCAGCCGTCGACCTCCACGCAGCGCAGGACGCCGGGCGCCTCGCGCAGCCAGGCCGGCCGCGGGTCCACGCGCAGGGCCACCACCTGGCCGAGGCCGATCTGCCGCTTCAGCGCGTCGGCGGTGCCGCGGGCGAGGATGCGGCCGTCCTTGATGAAGCCGATCTCGTCGCACAGCTCCTCGGCCTCGCGCATGTAGTGCGTGGTCAGCACGATCGTCATCCCCTGCTCGCGGCGCAGGTCGGCGATGTGGCGTCGCACCCGCGCGGAGACGTCGGGGTCGAGCCCCAGCGTCGGCTCGTCCAGGAACAGCAGCTCGGGGTCGTTGACCAGCGCCTTGGCCAGCGCCACCCGCTGCTTGAGGCCGGTGGAGAGCTCGTTGTACTGCGCGCGGCGGTACGGCACGAGCTCGTACTGCTCGATCAGCGTGTCCACGCGCCGCCGCAGCGTCGCGCCGGCGAGGCCGTAGAGGCGGCCGTAGAAGGCGATGATCTCCTCCACGCGCAGGCTCCAGAGGAACGAGGGGCGGCCGCTGGCCATGTTGAGCCGCCGCCGCAGCGCGCCCGCCTCGCGGACCACGTCGAGGCCGAGCACGCGAGCCTGGCCGCCGTCGGGCACCAGCAGCGTCGCCAGGATCGACAGCAGCGTGGTCTTGCCGGCGCCGTTGGGGCCGAGCAGGCCGAAGATCGTCCCGCGCTCGACCGCCAGCGTCACGCCACGCAGCGCCGCCGTCTCGCGCCGGCGCAGCCAGCCCGAGCGGAACGTCTTGGTGACCTCGCGCGCGTCGATGGCGAGGGAGGGGGCGGTGGCGGCGCGCATGATGGCTGATGGTAACATGCGGCGCATGTCCGACCCCGCCGAGTGGCGCTGCGCGGCGGCCGATCTGGCGGTCGGCCGCACGCTGACGTTCCGCCTGGCGTGCGGCGACCGCCGGGTGAACGGCTTCGTCGTCAATCACGACGGCGAGGTGCGCGCGTGGGTCAACCGCTGCCCGCACATCGGCGCGCCCCTCGATCTCTGGCCCAACGAGTTCTACAGCGAGGACGGCCGCACGCTGGTCTGCTCCACCCACGGCGCGATCTTCGAGCCCGTCAGCGGCCGCTGCACGGTGGGGCCGTGCGTCGGCGACGCGCTGCGGCCGCTGCCGGTGCGGCGCGACGGCGACACGCTGGTGGTCGGCTGCCCGTGAGCGACGACGCCGACGACGTCGTCGAGGCCAACGCCCGCTTCTACCGGGCGTTCGAGACCCTCGACATCGCCGAGATGGACCGGGTGTGGGCGCACGGCGAGCACGTCAAGTGCGTGCATCCCGGCTGGCCGCTGCTGACCGGCTGGGACGCGGTGCGCCAGTCGTGGGCCGACATCTTCGCCAACACCGCCGAGATGCGCTTCACGCTGTCCAGCGTGAGCGCGGCGGTCGGCGACGGCTTCGCCTGGGTCACCTGCACCGAGAACATCCTGTCGGATGTCGCCGGCCGCGTGGGCGTCACCGCCATCCTCGCCACCAACCTCTTCGAGCGCGCCGCCGACGGCTGGCGTCTCGTCCACCATCACGCCTCGCACGTGCTGGCCCCGGCGCCCTGAGCCGCCGGCCGGTCACGGCTCGCGGCGCAGGAGCGTCCAGCCCCCCTCGTGCGCGACCTCGATGAAGCCGGCCGGCAGCGGACCGCGGGCCAGCACACTGTCCATCTCCAGCACGTAGCGGCTGCGCGCGACCGCGGTGTCGAAGACGTAGACCTCGGGGCGCCGCGCCAGATGCGGCACCAGCCGCTCGTTGACCGACACGGCGGCGTCGGGCGGCACGCGCGTCATCAGCGCCCGCGCGGCGCGCTGCTCGGGGCCGAGGCGCCAGCGCGTGACCATCAGATCGTTGAAGGTGCGCGCGGTCAGCGCCAGCGAGATCAGGAACGCCACGCTCAGCACCGTCCGCGGCGCGAGCCGCCAGCCCCCGCGCCGGGCCGCCCACGCGCGCAGCGCCACGCACCCCTCCACCGCCGCCAGCACGAGGAACGGCAGCACGAGGGCCTGGTACTGCGTGCGGTAGAAGAAGAGGACGCGGTCGTAGCTCAGCAGATTGATGGCGAGCCCCGGCAGCGCGGCGGCGAGCGCCCACGGCGCCAGCAGCGGCAGCAGCGCCAGCGGCGCCAGCATCGCGGCGAGGTACAGGAGCTTGAGCGGCTGCAGCAGGACCGGCAGCCAGCGCCACGGCCGCGCGACCAGCGTGAGCAGCAGGTCGGGCACCGAGGTGCCGAGATGCGCGTAGCGCTTGACCAGGTGCGGGTACGGCTCGCCGCGGAAGTACGGCATCAGCACGCGCGTGTCGAAGGTGAGCACGGCGACGGCGGCCACCGCGACGAGCGCGCCGGCGGCCCAGCGCCGGCGCGCGAGCGCCGCCCACACGCCGAACCCCACGAGGGCGATCGCGGCGTCCTCGCGGCAGCCGGCGGTGAGCGCCAGCGCCAGCGCGCACCACCCCCAGCGCCGCGCGTCGAACGCCAGCGCGGCGGCGAGCAGCAGCGGGACGACGAATGCCTGCGGGTGGAAGTCGCGGAGGTTGATGCCGTGCAGCGACGGGTTGACGAGGTAGACCAGCGCCAGCCCGGCGGCGAGCGCGTCGTCGCCCAGGCGCCGCCGCGCGAAGCCGAAGACGGCGAGGCCGCCGGCGGCGAGGGCCGCCGCCTGGACGAGCAGCAGCGCGGTGGCCCCCGGCGCCAGCCAGGCGAGCGGCACCAGTAGATAGAGAATGGGCGAGAAGTGATCGCCCCACGCGTGCATCGCCGGCAGCGTGACCCGCGCGCCGAAGCCGTGGGCGATGGCCCAGGTCACCTGCACGTAGTAGCCGAGGTCGAGGGCGTGGGTGAGCAGCGCCCGGTGACGCGTCACGGTGATGAAGCCCAGGACGATCGCGTAGGCCACGACCCCGACGGCCACCGCGCGCGCCGGCGCCACCGCCGGCAGCCACACCGGCGCCAGCAGCGCGCGCGCCGCCGCCACCACGGCGAGCGCGACCAGCAGGTCCTCCGGCCGCCGCATCGCGATCCCCGCCACCACCCACCCGCCGGTGGCGAGAATGCCGAGGGCGAGCAGCGCCAGCAGCAGGGCCGCTGCCTCGAGGGCGCGCGCGGCCGCCCTCACGACAGGCGCGTGTAGCGCGAGCGGATGCTGTCGAAGCGGCGCGAGCGGCGGACGCCGCTCTGGTGGAGCAGGTACCAGAAGAGCACCGCGAGGATACGCAGGCCGTAGACGGTCGAGGCCAGGAAGGAGGCGGACGAGGCCTCCGGGAAGTAGCGCGTCGGCACCGCGATCTCGCCGATGCGGAAGCCCGCCGCCACCACCTGGGCGACGATCTCCTGATCGAAGACGAAGCCGTCGGAGTTCGCCGTGAAGTTGACGGACTCCAGCACCTCGCGCCGGAACGCGCGATAGCCGGTGTGGTACTCGGACAGCGCCAGGCGGAACACGCGGTTCTCGAGCCAGGTCAGCCCGCGGTTGGCGGCGTACTTCCACCACGGCATCCCCTGGGCGAGCGCCGAGCCCGCCTTGAGCCGGGAGCCGAGCACGACGTCGGCCTCGCCCTTGAGGATCGGCTCGACCATCTGCGGCAGGAGCGTGGGGTCGTACTGATAGTCGGGATGCACCATGACGACGACGTCGGCGCCGGCGCGCAGCGCCTCCGTGTAGCACGTCTTCTGGTTGGCGCCGTAGCCGTAGTTGCGGTCGTGGACGAAGATCTCCAGCCCCAGCTCGCGCGCGATCTCCAGCGTCTGGTCGGTGGAGCCGTCGTCCACCAGGATGACGAGGTTGACCGCCTCCTTGGGCAACTCCTCGTAGGTCATCCGCAGCGTGCGCCCGGCGTTGTAGGCCGGCATCACGACGACGACCTTGGGCCGCTCGCTCACGCCGGCCTCACCAGCACGACGAACTGGTAGCCGAGCAGCCGCGGCAGCGCGCGCGACGCCGCCGCGCTGAGCGCGTGCGCGGCGGCCAGCGCGCGGCCGTGCAATCGCTCCGGCACCACCTGGTAGAGCGGCACCGGCGTGGCGGTCATGCGCACGACCGCGAGGCCGGCGCCGGCGAGCAGGGCGGCGAGCGAGCGGCGGGTGAAGAATCGCAGGTGCGTGCGGTCGAGGATGCCGCGCTCGCCGTACTCGAAGCGGCCGGCGGCGAGCGACAGCCGCATCCAGAGGTGCGCGACGTTGGGCACCGAGATCACCACCTGCCCGGCCGGCGCCAGGTACCGGTCGAGCGCGGCCAGAACGCCGCCGGGGTCGCGCAGGTGCTCGAGCACGTCGCCGTAGACGATCGCGTCGAAGCCGCCGGCCAGCGCGGGCACCGCGTGATCGAGATCGGCCACCACCACCGCCTCACACGCGCCGGCGGCGGCCGCCGCCTGTCCCGGGTCGGCCTCGAGCGCCGTCACCCGCCAGCCGCGCGCGGTGAGCGCGCGGCTCAGCAGCCCGTCGGCGGCGCCGACGTCGAGCAGCCGCCGCCCGCGACCCTCGCCGAGCCAGCGCAGGATCACCGAGTGGCTGCTGTGCGGATCAACCTTGAGCGTGTACCGCGC
>JBGQFW010000016.1:0-57011 GCA_041497115.1 Methylomirabilia bacterium | reverse complement strand
GGACGACTTAATGCGTTAGCTGCGGCACGGAGGGGACTGAACCCCCCCACACCTAGTCGTCATCGTTTACAGCGTGGACTACCGGGGTATCTAATCCCGTTTGCTCCCCACGCTTTCGCGCCTCAGCGTCAGGAGATGCCCAGAGACCCGCCTTCGCCACCGGTGTTCCTCCCGATCTCTACACATTTCACCGCTACACCGGGAATTCCAGTCTCCTCTGCATCCCACAAGAACGGCAGTATCGGCCGACGTTCTTCGGTTGAGCCGAAGGATTTCACGACCGACTTGCCATCCCGCCTACGCGCCCTTTACGCCCAGTGATTCCGAGCAACGCTTGCCCCCTCTGTCTTACCGCGGCTGCTGGCACAGAGTTGGCCGGGGCTTCCTCTGAAGGTACCGTCAGATGCCAGCGCTATTCACGCCGACACCCTTCTTTCCCTCTGACAGGGGTTTACGACCCGAAGGCCTTCGTCCCCCACGCGGCGTCACTCCGTCAGGCTTTCGCCCATTGCGGAAAATTCCCCACTGCTGCCTCCCGTAGGAGTCGGGACCGTGTCTCAGTTCCCGTGTGGCTGGTCGTCCTCTCAGACCAGCTACCCGTCATAGCCTTGGTGAGCCGTTACCTCACCAACTAGCTGATAGGCCGCGAGCCCCTCCAAGAGCGGCAGCTTTCGCCACCTTTCCTCCCCAGATCTCGCGATCCGGGGAACGTATCCGGTATTAGCCTCCCTTTCGAGAGGGTATCCCGAACTCCAGGGCAGGTTACCCACGTGTTACTCACCCGTGCGCCACTAGAACCGCCGATGTATTGCTACACCGACGATCCCCGTTCGACTTGCATGTGTTAAGTACGCCGCCAGCGTTCGCTCTGAGCCAGGATCAAACTCGCCATGAAAAAGCGATGAACCTGGTCCTCTAGCTCGAACGTGTTACTGCGTGCTGCGTTGCAGTCACTCGGCCGAGCGCAAGGCACTCGTTAGAACGGATGGGTGCTCACACCTTTTCGGTGAGCCAGTAGCATATGCGACTTTCAAAGAGCCCTGCGGTCAGCTTGGAAGGTGACCGGAAGCGCTACGACTTCTAAACCGTCGCCCGGAAACCTCCCGGGCAAAGATTGAATATACGCACCTGCCCCTAAGCTGTCAAGCCCTTCGGGGCGGCCTGCCGTCTACCCGATCGTCACCAGGTGGTAGCTCTTCTTGCCTTTTCGGAGGACCAGATAGTGGCCGTGCAGGGCCGCCCCCCGAGACACGGTGGCGGCCTGGGTCTCCACTCGACGCCCGTTGAGCTGGACGGCCCCGGCGGCGAGCAACTCCCGGGCGGCCCGCTTGGACTCCGCCAGCCCCGCCTTGACCAGCAGGTCCACCAGCGGCATCTCCGAGACCTCGTCGGGCGCCAGCCCGGTACGCGGCGCCCCCTGGAACGCCTGGTCGAGCTGGCGCTCGGTGAGCCCGGCCACGTCGCCGCTGAAGAGAGCGGCCGTGATGGCCTCGGCCTCGGTGAGCCCGGACGGGCCGTGGACGAGGCGGGTCACCTCGCCGGCGAGCACGCGCTGGGCCTCGCGCTTCTCCGGCGCGTCGGCGGTCTGGCGGCCGAGCGCGTCGATCTCGGCCGCGGTGAGGAACGTGAAGTATTTCAGGAAGCGCACGACGTCGGCATCGGGCGTGTTCAGCCAGAACTGGTACATCTCGTAGGCGGAGGTCCGCGCCGGGTCGAGCCAAACGGTCCCGGTCTCCGTCTTGCCGAACTTCCCGCCGTCGCCCTTGGTCACCAGCGGCAACGTGAGGCCGTAGGCGGCGGCGCCGCGCATCTTGTGAATCAGCTCGGTCCCGGCCGTGATGTTGCCCCACTGGTCGCTGCCGCCGAGCTGCACCGTGCAGCCGTACCGCTCGTGCAGGGCGAGGAAGTCGTACGCCTGCAGCACCTGGTAGCTGAACTCCGTGTAAGAGATGCCGGTACCCAGCCGGGCCCGCACCGACTCGCGCGCGATCATCGCGCCCACCCCGAAGTGCTTGCCCACGTCGCGCAGGAACGGAACCAGGCTCAGGGTCGAGAGCCACTCGTAGTTGTCGGTCAGGATGGCCGCGTGAGGGCCGCGATCGAAATCCAGGAAGGGCCGGACCTGCGCCTTCAGCCGGGCCGCCCACGCCGCCACCTGCTCCTCGGCGTTCAGCGCGCGCTCGCCCACCTTGCCGGCCGGATCCCCGATGAGGCCGGTGCCGCCGCCCACGAGCACGATCGGCCGGTGGCCGGCCAGCTGGATGCGGCGCAGCGCGAGCAGCGGCAAGAGGCTGCCGATGTGCAGGCTGTCGGCGGTGGGATCGAAGCCGACGTACATCGTCCGGGACCCCGCCTCGAGGTGGGCGGTGAACTCCACCGGCGCGGTGACGTCGGCGACGAGCCCGCGCTGCTGGAAGTCCGGGAGCACTGACGTCGGCATGTCTCGAGGGCGCCCTCGGCGCGCCCCGCATTATCGCACGGGGCGCTCCCGGGTCGGGCGATCCCCCCGGTATAATGACCTCGCATGGCATCACCCGACACGGCGCCGGAGCGGCGGCGCGCCCGCCCGCGCACTCGCCGATGGCTGCGACTCACGCTCATCGTGGCGGGCATCGCGTCCCTGCTGATGGTGGCGGCGGGGGCCGTCGCCGCCCTGTGGGCATTCACGATCCTGCCGCGCACGCTGCCATCGGTCACCGCGCTGGAGACGTTCCAGCCGCTGGTCGGCACCAAGATCTACGACGACAACGACGAGCTGATCACCGAGCTCCACGTCGAGCGCCGGATCTTCGTGCCGCTCGCCCACGTTCCCCAGTCGCTCCGGGACGCGGTCATCGCCACCGAGGACCGGCGCTTCTACTACCACTGGGGAATCGACCCGATCGGCATCGCCCGCGCGGTGGCGCAGAACTACCGGCGCGGCCGCATCGTCGAGGGCGGCAGCACGATCACCCAGCAGCTCACCAAGGTGCTGTTCCTCACCCCCGACAAGAGCCTCGAGCGCAAGCTGAAGGAGGCGGTGCTGGCGCTGGAGCTGGAGCGCCGCTACTCCAAGGACCGCATCCTCGAGATGTACCTGAACCAGGTCTACTTCGGCCACGGCGCCTACGGCGTGGAGGCGGCCGCCCGGACCTACTTCGGCAAGTCGGTCTCCGAGCTCAACGTGCGCGAGGCCGCCCTGCTGGCCGGGCTGCCGCGGGCGCCCACCACCTACTCGCCGTTCGACCACGCGGAGATGGCCAGGCGGCGACGCGAGGTCGTCCTGCGGCGCATGGTGGAGTACGGTGCGCTCAAGGCCGCCGACGCCCGGCGCCTCGCCCGGGCCGACCTCGGCCTGATCCCGCCCGAGCGACGGCGCACGACCGGTCAGTACTTCCTCGAGTACGTCCAGCAGACGCTGGAGGCCAAGTACGGCGCCGACATGGTCTTCAAGGGCGGCCTCAACGTCTACACGACCCTCAATCCGTCGATGCAGCTCGCCGCCGAGCAGGCGCTGCGCGACGGCCTCAAGGCGCTGGAAGGCCGCACCGCCAAGGGCAAGCCCGCCGAGCATCCCGAGGGCGCCGTGGTGACGGTCGAGCCGCAGACCGGCTACGTACGCGCGATGGTCGGCGGTTACGACTTCTTCCGCAGCGAGTTCAACCGCGCGGTGCAGGCGCGCCGCCAGCCCGGCTCGGCCTTCAAGCCGTTCATCTACATCGCCGCGCTCGAGTCCGGCCTCACCCCGGCCACGCGGGTGGACGACGCGCCGATCTCGTACGCGCTGGGGGGCGGCCAGGTCTGGAAGCCCGAGAACTACGATCGCAAGTTCCGGGGCCCCACCACGCTGCAGCAGGCGATCGAGGAGTCGATCAACGTCGTGACCGTGAAGGTGCAGGAGCGCATCGGCCTCAATCACACGATCCAGGTCGCGCGGCGGCTGGGCATCACGAGCCCGCTCGACGTGAACCTGAGCCTGGCGCTCGGCACCTCCGACCTCACCCTGCTGGAGCTGACGTCGGCCTACGGCGCGATGGCCGACCAGGGCCAGTGGCTGCCGCCGACCACCGTGCGGTACGTCACCGACGCCCAGGGCAAGCTGCTCGAGGAGCACGTGCCGGAGCCGCGGGAGGCAATGTCGCCCGAGACTGCGTACCTCATCACGCACATGCTGCGCGGCGTGGTCGAGCGCGGGACCGGGCAGGCGGCCAAGGCGCTCGGCCGGCCGATCGCCGCCAAGAGCGGCACCACCAATGACTACTCCAACGCGTGGTTCATCGGCTACACGCCGCAGCTGGCCACCGGCGTGTGGGTCGGCTACGACCGGCCGCGGAGCCTCGGCAAGGACGAGACGGGCTCGCGGGTCGCCGCCCCGATCTGGGTGAGCTACATGGGCCGCGTGCTCGGCGACAGCCCCAAGGAAGACTTCCCGATGCCGGAGCGCGTGGTGGTGGTGCCGGTGGACCTCGACCCCTCGAACGAGTGCGTGCGCGTGGTGCCGATGGCGTTCCTGAAGGGCACCGAGCCGGCGGCGTGCGGCGCACGCCGCCAGAGCGTGCCGCCGGCCGCGCCGCCGGCGACGGCGCCCCCCGGCCCGCCGCAGGCGATGGGCGGCGCCGGGCCGCCGTCCTAGCCGCTCACCCCTCCGCGCGCGGGTAGGCCGCCGCCACCTGCGACCAGGGCGTGTCGCCGAGCAGCCGCCCGAACACCGCCTCGAGATCGTCCAGCGGAACCCGGATCTGCTCCATCGTGTCGCGCTCGCGGATCGTCACCCGCTGGTCGCCCGCCTCGCCCCGCTCGCGATCGCCGACCGTCTTGACGTCCACCGTGACGCAGTAGGGCGTGCCAACCTCGTCCTGCCGCCGGTAGAGGCGGCCGATGGCGGCGGTGTCGTCGTAGACCGTCCGCCAGCGCCGGGCCAGGCGGCCGCGCAGCTCGTGGGCGGTGGCCACGATCTCCGACCGCTTCTTGAGCAACGGCAGCACCGCGATCTTGATCGGCGCCAGCTCGTGGTGCAGGCGCAGGAGGACGCGCTTGTCGCCGCGCACCTCCTCCTCGCGGTAGGCGTCGAGCAGGAACGCCAGCAGCGCCCGGTCCACCCCGGCCGAGGGCTCGATGACGTAGGGGACGATGTGCTCCTTGCGCTCCTCGTCGAAGTACGTGAGCGTCTTGCCGCTGAACGTGGCGTGCTGCTTGAGATCGAAGTCGGTGCGGTTGGCGATGCCCATCAGCTCGCTCCAGCCCATGGGGAAGCGATACAGGATGTCCACGGTGCGCTTGGCGTAGTGGGCCAGCTCGTCCCCGTCGTGCTCGTGCAGCTTCAGGTTGTCCGGGCTCAGCCCGTAGCGGGTGAACCACGCCTGGCACGCCTCGATCCACCGGTCGTGCAGCGCCTCGTCGGCGGGGCGGCCATCCACGCGCTCGTGCGGGTTGACGAAGTACTCGATCTCCATCTGCTCGAACTCGCGGGTGCGGAAGATGAAGTTGCCCGGGGTGATCTCGTTGCGGAACGCCTTGCCGATCTGGGCGATGCCGAACGGCAGCTTGAGCCGCATGGACTGCAGCACGTTGTCGAAGTTCACGAAGATGCCCTGCGCCGTCTCCGGACGCAGATACGTGATCGCCGCGTCCTCCTCGACCGGCCCCATGAACGTCTTGAACATGAGGTTGAACTGCCGCGGCGGCGTCAGCTCGCCCTTGCCGCACTCCGGGCACAGCGTGCGCGGGGCGCCGCAGTGCGGGCAGGGCTCGCCGGCCGGAATGGTGAACTTGTTGCCCTTGGTGGCCGGACAGAAGTGCGTCCACGCGAGGGCGTCCACCTGGTCGGCGCGGAACCGCCGCTTGCACTCGCGGCAGTCCACCATGGGGTCGGTAAAGTGATCGACGTGGCCGCTGGCCTTCCACACCGTCGCGTGCATCAGGATGGACGCGTCGAGCCCCACCATGTCGGGTCGCTGCTGGACGAACTCCCGCCACCACGCGTGCTTGATGTTCTGCTTGAGCTCGACGCCAAGCGGGCCGTAGTCCCAGCACGAGCCGGTGCCGCCGTAGATCTCGCTCGACTGGAAGACGAATCCCCGGCGCTTGGCCAGGGAGACGAGGGTGTCCATCGAGACGGTCATGGGCGCTCTCCGGAGACTTCCGACAGCCGGCGCAGCTCACGGATGAAGCGACCGCTGCGTGTCGGCTGGCCGATGAGTCGTGACAGGTGCGTGTCGAGGACGGCGCGCAGCTCGGGGCCGGCGCGGCCGACGGGGGTGGCGACCGCCTCCTCCCACCGCAGCGCGCGCAGCCGTGCGAACGCCGCCACGGTGGCCGGCGCGACGGGCACCGCGTCGGTGCCGGGGCGGCAGGCCTCGCACACGACCCCGCTCTCGCCGAGCGAGGGGCGCGGGAAGGGATAGGCGCGGGCGCACTCCGCGCAGCGGTCCAGGCGCGGCCGGTGGCCGAGCACGTCGAGGCAGCGCACGCCGAAGCAGACCGATACCCGGGGCGGCCGCGCCGCCGCCTCCATCGCGCGCAGCGCGCGCACCAGGAGGCCGTAGAGGGCGGGCTGGCGGTCGCGCTCGCCGGTGGTGCGGCCGACGACTTCCACCACCCACGCGGCCTCGCCCAGCGCCTCGAGACTCTCGCGCAGCGCCGCGAACGGATGCGTGACGTCGAAGTGGTCGATGCGAACGAGGTCGCTGCGGCCGGTGTCGAAGAACACGAGGTGGCCCAGCGTGAACAGCTCCAGCGCCCCGCCGAAGCGCGACCGGAGCCGCCGCGCGCGCTTGGCGACGCCGCGCAGGCGCCCGAAGTCCCGGGTGAAGAACGTCACCACCCGGTCGCTCTCGCCGAGCGGGAAGCTGCCGATGACGACGGCCGTCGACGCTCCCAGCCCCATCGGTCAGGACGTCAGCCGGAAGCCGAACTCGCGCAGAGCGCGGTCGTCCTTCCGCCAGTTGCGCCGCACCTGGACCGTCAGCTCGAGGAAGACCTTGACGCCGAAGAAGGCCTCGAGCTGGCGGCGGGCCCCGCTGCCGATGCGCTTGAGCATGGCGCCGCCCTTGCCGATGAGGATCCCCTTCTGCGAGTCCTGCTCGACGAAGATCGTCGCGCGGACGTACACGCGGGTGGGCGCGGACCGCTCGGTCAGCTCTTCCACCCGCACCGCCGTCGCGTAGGGCACCTCCTGGTGCGTGAAGCGGAAGACCTGCTCGCGTACGATCTCGGCCGCCCAGAACGTCTCCGGCTGGTCGCTCGTCGCGTCGGCCGGGAAGAAGGCGGGGTGCTCGGGCAGCGCGCGCACCAGCACGTCGAGCAGCCGGTCGCAGTTGGTGCCGTCGGTCGCCGAGATCGGGATCAGCTCGTGGAAGGGATGGGCGGCCTGCCAGCGGCCCAGCAGCGGCAGCAGCGCGTCCTTCGGCGACACGAGGTCGATCTTGTTGAGCGCGCAAACCGTCGCGCCGCCGTAGGCGCGCAGGGGCGCCAGCACGAGCTCGTCGGGCCCGTCCCGCTCGGTGGCGTCCACCACCAGGCAGACCACGTCCACGCCCTCCACCGCCCGCTGCGCCGTCTTCAGCATGAACTCGCCGAGCTTGCCGCCGCCGGCGTGCAGCCCCGGCGTGTCCACGAAGACCACCTGGGCGTCGGGCCGGTTGAGGATCCCGGTGATGCGATTGCGCGTCGTCTGCGGCCGCGGCGAGACGATGGCCATCTTGGCGCCCACCAGCCGGTTCAGCAGCGTGGACTTGCCCGCGTTGGGCCGGCCGATGAGGGAGACGAAGCCCGAGGTCATGGGAGCGGGGGCCGCGAGGCTGGCTTGGGCCGTGGGTGGCCTGTCTTAGAAGGGCGCGGCTCCGACACGTGTAGCAATCCCTTCCAGAGGCGGTCGGGTGCGGTTGCTCCGATGATCTGCCGCTCTCGCTCGTGCATCAGCTCGGCTTCAACCGGGTCGCGGTCGTCGTAGCCCACGAGATGAAGGGTACCGTGGGTGACCAGCAGGTCCAGCTCCACCGCCAGGGGCACGCCGACCCGGCGCGCCTGGCGGCGGGCGGCGTCGGCGGAGATCACGACCTGGCCCACCAGCGGCAGGTCGGGCGCCTCCAGCGGGAACGCCAGCACGTCGGTGCGGCGGCCGACACCGCGATGGCGCGCGTTGAGCCGGCGGATCTCGGCGTCGTCCACCACGTCGATCTCCACCACCCCCGCGGGCCGGCCGAGGGCGGCCAGCGCTCGGGTCGCCGCCCGGGCCAGGCGGGCGGTGCTCAGGGGGACACGACGCTGGCGGTTCTGGACGGCCGCCGGCATCAGGAGGCGCCGGCGGTGGCCTCGTCGTCACGCGCGCCGGCGGCGGGGAGGCCGCCGGGCGCCCGGGCGGCGGCGGTCCGCGCCTCGTGCTCGCCCCAGGCGCGGATGATGGCCGAGACCAGCCGGTGCCGGACGACATCGTGCTCGTCGAAGTACACGAAGGCGACCCCCGGCACGTCGCGCAGGATCGACTGGACGCCGATGAGCCCCGAGTGGCGTGAGGCCGGCAGGTCGACCTGGGTGACGTCGCCGGTGATCACCATCCTGGAGTTGAATCCCAGACGCGTGAGGAACATCTTCATCTGCTCGGTGGTGCTGTTCTGCGCCTCGTCCAGGATGATGAAGGCGTCGTTGAGCGTGCGGCCGCGCATGTAGGCCAGCGGGGCGATCTCGATGGCGCCCTTCTCCATGAGGGAGGCGACCTTCTCGGCCTCCAGCATGTCGTAGAGCGCGTCGTAGAGCGGCCGCAGGTACGGGTGGACCTTCTCGTAGAGGTCGCCGGGCAGGAAGCCGAGCCGCTCCCCCGCCTCCACCGCCGGCCGCGTCAGCACGATGCGCGCCACCTCGCGCTTCATCAGGGCCGACACCGCCATCGCCACCGCCAGGAACGACTTGCCGGTGCCGGCCGGGCCGATGCCGAAGACCATGTCGTGGCCGCGGATGGCGTCCACGTAGACCTTCTGGCCGCGCGTCTTCGGCGTGATCCACTTCTTGCGGGACGGCACCGCGATGGCGTCGCTGAACACCGCCTTGAGGTCGGCGCCGTCGTCCTCGGCGATCATCCGCACGGCCGCCCGCAGCTCGCCGCCGCGCAGCGGCGCGCCCGAGCGGAGCAGCTCGGCCAGCTGGGTCAGCGCGCGCTCGGCCCGGCGCACCTGGCGCTCGTCGCCCTTGAGCATGACGTCGTGGCCGCGCGCCACGATGCGGACGGCGAACTCGGACTCGAGCGTGCGGAGGTGGTCGTCGTTCCGGCCGAGCAGGTCGCCCAGGTCCACGTCGGGGTCGAGCGACAGTCGGCGCGTGATCTGGGTGGCTTCGCTCAAGCTCGATCGTTCCCCGGCCCCGAGTCTACCACGCGCGCTCCCTCGGGCAGGGCGAGCCGGATGTGCAGCTCGCGCAGCCGCTCGGCCCCGACCGGCGCCGGCGCGCCCATGAGGAGATCCTGGGCCTGCTGGTTCATCGGGAAGGCGATGACCTCGCGGATGTTGCTCTCGCCGGCCAGCAGCATGACGATGCGGTCGATGCCGGGGGCGGAGCCGCCGTGCGGCGGCGCGCCGTACTTGAAGGCGTTCAGCATCCCGCCGAAGCGTGTCTCCACGTCCTCGCGCCGGTAGCCGGCGATCCCGAACGCCGCATACATGATCTCCGGCCGGTGGTTGCGGATGGCGCCGCTCGACAGCTCGACGCCGTTGCACACGATGTCGTACTGGTACGCCTTGATCGTCAGGGGGTCCTTCGTCTCCAGCGCTTCCAGCCCGCCCTGCGGCATCGAGAACGGGTTGTGGCTGAAGTCGATCTTCCCGGTCTCCTCGTCGCGCTCGTACATCGGGAAGTCCACGATCCAGCAGAACCGGAAGGCGTTCTTCTCGAGCAGGTCGAGCTCCTCGCCGAGCCTGACGCGCGCCTTGCCGGCGAGGCGGTCGGCGGCCACCCGCTTGTCGCAGACGAAGAAGACGGCGTCGCCGTCCCCCGCCCCGGTCCGCTCGCGCAGCTGCGCCAGCCGCGGGCCGTCCACGAACTTGGCGATGGGGCCGCGGGCGGCGCCCTCGGCGAGCGTGAGGTAGCCGAGGCCGGGCGCCCCCTGCTCGCGCGCCCACTGGTTGAGCCGGTCGAAGAAGCTACGCGGCTGGGCGGCGGCGCCCGGCACCCGCAGGCCGCGCACGAGCGCGCCCTGCTCGATGGCCGAGGCGAACACCGTGAAGCCCGAGCCGCGAAAGACGTCGGTCACGTCGCGGAGGACGAGCGGGTTGCGCAGGTCCGGCTTGTCGGTGCCGTACGTCGCCATCGCCTCGTCGAAGGGGATGCGCGGGAACGGCGGCGGCGTGAGGGCGGCGTCGGGCCGGAACTCGGCGAAGACGCCGTGGATCACCGGCTCGATGGCGGCCCACACGTCCTCCTGGGTGACGAACGACATCTCGAAGTCGAGCTGGTAGAACTCGCCCGGCGAGCGGTCGGCCCGCCCGTCCTCGTCGCGGAAGCACGGCGCGATCTGGAAGTAGCGGTCGAAGCCGGCCACCATCAGCAGCTGCTTGAACTGCTGGGGCGCCTGCGGCAGCGCGTAGAACGTGCCGGGATGCACGCGGCTCGGCACCAGGTAGTCGCGGGCGCCCTCCGGCGAGGAGGACGTCAGGATCGGCGTCTGGAACTCGGTGAAGCCGCCGGCGATCATCCGCCGGCGGATGCTGGCGATCACCCCGCTGCGCAGCCGGATGTTGCGGTGCAGCGGTTCGCGCCGCAGATCGAGGAACCGGTAGCGCAGCCGGGTCTCCTCGGGGAACTCGGCGTCGGAGTTGACCTGCAGCGGCAGCGTCTCGGCCACCGACTGGACGGCCACCTCCTCCACGGCCAGCTCGACCTCGCCGGTGGCCAGCTTCGGATTGACCGCCTCCGGCCCGCGCGCCACCACCGTACCGGTCAGGGTCACGACGGTCTCCAGCCGCAGCGCCGCCGCCGCCTCGAAGCACGCGCCGGCGGCGTTCACCACGCACTGGGTGAGCCCGTCGTTGTCGCGCAGGTCGATGAACAGGAGGTTGCCGTGGTCGCGCCGGCGATGGACCCATCCCGACAGCCGCGCGGCGACGCCGACGTGGCCGGCGCGCAGCTCGCCGCAGGTGTGGGTGCGGTAGGGGTGCATCAGCCGCGCTCCCGCTTCGCCAGCGGCTTGACGGTGACGCCGCCCGCCTCGACGAGGGCGAACCCGGTGAAGCCGTGGCGGGTGAAGTCGTCGAGCTGCCGGCCGAAGTTCCTCCGCCGGAGCTCGAGCGAGACCAGGTCGCCGTCGGCGCGCAGCGACCGGGCAGCGGCGAGGGCCGCGGCCAGATCGGTGGCGTCGTCGACCACCAGCGCGATGCGGCGCGCGGCGCCGGCGGCGGGCGCCGCCGCGGGGGCGGCCGCTGCCTGCTCGCCGAGGATCGCGATGAGCCGCTCGAACCCGATCGAGAAGCCGCAGGCGGGGACGTCGTGCCCGAGCAAAGCGCCGACCATCCGGTCGTAACGGCCGCCGCCGGCGACCGAGGACGCGAAGCCGGGCGCGGCGATCTCGAAGATCGTGCCCGTGTAGTAGCCCATGCCGCGGACCAGCGTCGGGTCGAAGGCGACGCGGGCGCCGGCCGGCAGCCCGGCGTTGGCGGCCGCGACGATCCCGGCCAGCCACTCGAACGGGGCATCCTCCCCCGCCCCCAGCGACCGGCGCACGGCGTCGAGCGACACCTTCTGGAGTGTGGGCAGCAGCTCCTCGAACCGCTCGATCGCCCGCGTGTCGCGCCCCGACTCGCGCAGCTCGGCCAGCACGCCCTCGGCGCCGACCTTGTCGAGCTTGTCGAAGGAGACGAAGAAGCCGGCCTCCTCGCCCGCCGCGAAGCCGCAGTGGCGGGCGATGCGGCTGAGGATCCGCCGGTCGTTGATCCGCACGGTCAGCTCGGGCAGCCCGAAGGCCGCCCGCAGCGCCTCGCACGTGGCCAGGATCAGCTCGATCTCGACGACGGGCGAGATCGCGCCGAGGACGTCGATGTCGCACTGGGTGAACTGCCGGTAGCGGCCCTTCTGCGGCCGCTCGGCCCGCCACACCGGCCCGATCTGGATGGCCTTGAGCGGATCGGGCAGCCGGGCGTGGTTCTCGGCGTAGTAGCGCGCGAGCGGCACCGTCAGGTCGAAGCGCAGCCCCAGGTCGGCCAGCTCGGTCCCGCCGGCGCGCACGGCGGCGCTCAGATCCTCGCCCCGCTTGAGCACCTTGAAGATCAGCTTCTCGTTGTCGCCGCCCCCGCTGCCCGCCAGCAGCCCCAGGCTCTCCAGCGCGGGCGTCTCCACCCGGCGGAAGCCGTAGGAGCGATAGACGGTCAGGATCCGCTGGGTGGCGGCGTCCCGCAGCTCGACCTCGTCGGGGAGGACGTCGCGCGTGCCGCGCGGCGGAGCGGTGTTGACCCTCGCCGGCGTCACTCCGGAATCGTCATGATGATCTGGGTGTCGCCGGCGGTCGTCAGCATGCCGTAGAAGCGGGTGACCGCCACGACCAGCGACGGCGTGGGATCGCCCGGGATCGCGCCCAGCCCGGTGATCGTCCCCTCGAAGCCGGAGTTCACCGACTGGAACCGGTAACCGGCGGGCCCCTTGAACACGACCGCCAGGCGGCCGGGCACCTGGTTCTGGGGGACGACGATCTCCTCGATGCCGTCGCCGTCGAGGTCCACCGCGATGGGGCTGGGCTCGGCCGCGTAGATGTAGGTGCGGCCACCGATCCCGGTCCCGGTTTCCACGGCCAGCTTCGGGCCGGCGCTGCCGACCGGCGAGGCCGAGCGCCACACCTCCTCGGTCTCCAGCGAGATCCGCAGCCGGTTGTACTCGTCGATGAAGGCCAGGGTGCGGAACCCGTTCTTGCCGTTGATGTTCGACATCACGGCGCCGGTCGCGCGGAAGCTGCTCGGCACCGAGACCTTGGCCTCCTGCACCAGCTTGCCGTCGCGGAGGGCGACGCGGTCCGCCTGTCCGCTCTTGAAGAACCCCTTCTGGGCGAAGTCCTGGCTCCACAGCGTCTTCTTGACGCCGTCACCCTCGGTGTCCAGCGCCAGCAGAATCTGGCCGACGTCCTTGACGAGCGGGACCGGCTTGCCGTCCTTGGTGCCGAGGATCAGCGAGCTCATCAGGATGGCCGGATTCGGGTGATAGCGGTTCACCACGACCTGGAGCGTGCCGTCGCCCTTGAGGTCGGCCAGCTGCACGCTGAACACGGACGCGACGGAGTCGCCCGGCCACGTCCACTCTGGCTCGAGCGCGCGCTCGACGATCCGGTAGAGATAGACCTTGTGGCCGTCGGTGATCGCCATGCGCGGGATCTTGTCCGACGGCGCCACCGTCACGTCGAGCGAGAACACGACGAACGGGAACTTGGCGACCTCCTTCAGGGGGATCGAGCCCTCGCCCGTGGAGTAGGCGCCGCTGTCGAGCTCGCCGGTCAGCAGGCGCGACAGCAGCGACTGCGCCGGGCGCGCCGTCTGGTTCGGCCGGCTCTTGTCCGACCCCGAGAAGTCGGCCCGGGGCGCCGGCCGCACGGAGGGCGGCACGAAGAGCCCGGTCGTCAGGACCTGGCTCGGCCCCGGCAGCGAGAAGAGCCGCACGTCCATGAACGGCTTCTTCTCGACGACCTTCAGGTGGACGATCAGCGCGTTCTCGAGCTTCGCGCGCGCGGCGGCCTTGGCAAGCCCCTTGCCCCCGAGGATGTCCTCGCGCTGCAGCCCTTCCTGGAGCAGCGAGGACGCCAGGCCGTCGCCCATCGCGATCTGGAACCGGCCGGTCTGGTTGAGCCCCTCGACCAGCGCCTGCACCGCGGCCTCCGCCAGCGAGTCCTTCACCCCCTCGACCAGGGGCACCACCGTGATGGGGACCCGGCCGGCCGACACCCGGGCGCGATCGCCAGGGCGAACGTCGCCGCCCTGCGTGATCCGTGCGGTGGCGTACGCCTCGAAGACCTGCTCGACGAGCACGCGGCCGATGGTCTCCTCGGTCTTCCCCAGCAGCACGCCCGTCTTGGGATGGCGCAGCTCGCGCCCCTCCCGGTAGACGCTCAGCTCGACGCCGGAGGCGAGGCCGTCCTTCTTGCCCATCCCCAGGGTGACGGTCTTGTCCTTCACCTCGAGGACGTCGCCGTCCACCTTGGGGAACAGGGCGAGCACCTGGTCGACCAGGACGCCGATCGTCGAGGGGGTCGTCTGGGCGGCAGCGCCGGCCGCAAGTGTGAGGAAACTCAGGCCGAGGGCGAGCCCGCGTACCGCGCGGGGCTTCATGAGGCGGGCCGCGCACATGGCCCGAGGCTAGCGTACCGACCGGGACGAGTCAAGGAATCCACGGGCAGAAACGAAGCGGGGCGTGGGGAGGAGCCCCACGCCCCGCCGTTACCGCTTACCGCAGTACGACTAGAAGGACATCCGCACGCGGGCCGCGATGTCCCACCCGTCGTGAGCGCGCTCGCTGAAACACCCGGTCGTGCCGCAACGGCGGGTATCGAGGGCCGGACCGGCGAACAGATAGGCGCCGACCAGGTCGAACGCAGTGTTGGGCGCGAACCGCCACGTCGTGCCGAGGTCCGCCTCGGTGCCGATGTAGCTGTGGTCACCCTTCATGAAGCACTGGGTACCGATGTCCGACTTCGTGGCGCAGACCCGGAGGCCGGCCGCGTTGATGTTGGTATCGGTGTCGACCTTCTCGGCCGTCCACGTCGGGCTGATGACCGTGTAGAGGGACAACGCCGGCGTCAGGCTGTACGTCGCACGCACACCGAACTGGCCACGGCCGTACCGGTCGTAACCGATATTGGTGTCCATGCCGCCGTTCTGGGCGCCGTTACCGTTGAAGTAGTCGATGCCGAGGGCCAGGATGTTCGCCCAGCCCGCGTAGTAGCCGGTATCGACGTCGAGCGGCTCGAAGTAGCGAATGGACCGGCCGATGTTGTCACGAGCCTTGTTGCCCGTGCTGTAGATAGCGCGCGCCTCGAGGAGCAGCGGCCCGAGCTGGAAGCCGCCCTGGATGTCGACCAGCCAGGAGCTCATGTCGGCCTCGACAGAGTGCGCCCGATACGAGCCGCCGGTGCCGGGGTTGTCGTAGACGACGTCGTTACGGGTACCGAACTGGTAGAAGATCGTCGGATCGAGCGAGAACGGGCCCGCGCGGTAGCGCCCGTCGAGGCCGATCGTGTGGCGGCTCTCCGAGTTGCTCGGATCACCGTTGGCATACCTGGCCACGCCGCCCGCACCGACACCGTTCTGGTACGAGGGAGCGCCGGCAACGCCGCCGCCGGCGGTGGCGCTGGTGAAGGCGCCGAACGTGCCGGTCGTCGTGATGTTGGTGGCGTTGCGGCGCGCCTGGCTGCTGGTCGTGCCCTCGAAGCGCGCATACGAGTACATCGGCTTCAGGTCGAGCCCCTTGAAGGGCGTGAAGGTGGGCTCGAAGATGAACGCGAAGTCGTCACCGTGGGTCGGCTTGCCCGCCGTGCCCGCGACGACGCCGGAGCGGCTGTAGCCGCCCAGCTGATCCTCGACCATCACGAACGCCAGGCCCGTCGTGAGGTTCGGGGCCCACGTCGTGAGGGCTTCGAAGCCGGCGAAGTCACCCTGCGCGTACGAAGCGCGGTAGGGACCCACCAGACCACCGTAGGTGCCGAAGGGCTGCAGACCGGCGCGGGCCACCGTCCGGACCGGAATGAACGGCATCAGCGCGTCCTTGCCGGTCAGGTCGAACTCGGTGTACATCCACTTCACTTCGACGATGCCCGCGACGTCGGTGTTGAGACCGGCGGCCGCCGTCGAGCCCGCCTTGCCCTGTCCGGCGCAAGACGCACCCGTGATGTTGGCGGCCGTTGCCTTGCCGGGGCCTGCGCCGCAGTTCCCGTTCTGGCCGTAGTCGATGTCGAACTCGAGGCCGAGGACGGCCTTGGTGCGCCCGACTTCGAACGTAAAGTCCGGGCGGAAGCGGGTGCGGGCGTACCACTCGCGATCACCTGTCCGCGAGGAGTTGCCATCATAAATGTTCGAGCCGCCCGACGTGATCTGGTCGAACAAGCCATTGATCGTCACCTTCGGAGTGGGCGCCTGGGCGAATGCCACGGGCGCGAGCAGTCCGAGGATGGCGACCAGGCAGGCGACTACTGCAACAATCCGTCTCATGCGCTGCCTCCTCAGTTGTGGTGCGGTTCGCGAACGACACACGTTTGCGCAGATCAACATCACCAACAAAAGCAAGGCTTCGGACAACGCGACGGTTGTACCCCGAAGCGAACGGCAACGTCAAGTAAAACCTACCATTGCTGTGGGCCGGCTCAGCCCCCGTCCCCCATGGACTTGAGCCGCTCCACGGCCGCCTGGCCGAACGGGGTGTCCGCCCCCATGTCCCGGGCCTGGTTGAAGGCCGCCCGGGCCTCCTGGGCCCGGTTCTCGGCCAGCAGGACCAGGCCGAGGTTGTAGTAGGCGGCCTGCAGCTTGGGGTCCAGACTCAGCGCGAACCGCAGGGAGCTCTCAGCCTCCGGATAACGCTTGAGGTTGTACAGCGCCAGGCCGAGGTTCTGGTGCACGAGGTCGGGGATCGCCAGGGTGGGCTGAGCCAGGGCCTTACGGTAGCTCGCCACCGCCTCGTCCCAGCGGCGGGCCTCGGCGTAGGCCGTGCCCAGGTGGAAGTGACTCTCGGCCAGCTTGGGTTCCAGCTCGACCGCCTTGCGGAACTGCTCGATCGCCTGCTCGGGACGCGCGAGCTCGAGATAGACGAGCCCGAGCGTGTCGCGGTAGGCGGCGACGCCGGGATCGACCGAGATCGCTTCCTGGAGCGCGCCGAGCGCCGGCGAGGGCTGCCGGTCGCGCAGGTGGCCGAGGGCACGCTCGTAGGCGGCCTGGGCGCGGAACCGCTCGGGCTCCGAGACCCGGGTCGAGGCACAGCCGGACAAGCAGAGCGCGAGCAGCGCGAGCGCGATGCCGTGTCGGGTTGACACGCTTTTCCCTCCCCTGTAGCCTGCACACGTGCCGACGTACGAGTACGAGTGCAGCGCCTGTCGTCGCGTGTTCGAGATTCGCCAGCGCATCACCGAGCCACCGCTCACGACCTGTGAGGAGTGTGGCGGCTCCGTCCACCGCCTGCTCTCGGCGGCGCCCTTCATCCTCAAGGGCGAGGGATGGTACGTCACCGACTACCCGTCCGAGTCGCGCAAGAAAGCCCTGAGCGCCGAGAAGTCCTCCGCGAGCGCCGCCGCGCCGGCCGCGTCCGACAAGTCGGACAAGTCGGACGGGGCCGGCAAGTCCGAGAAGTCGGAGAAGTCCGACAAATCCGACAAGTCCGAGAAGTCGGACAAGCTCGCGCCGAGTGCCAAGTCCGACGGCAGCGCCGCCACGTCTAGCGGGGCCTCCTCGTCCGCCGCGAAGAAGACATCCGACTCGAAGAAGTCCGACTGACGACGACCGGCGTCCCGCGCCGCGCCCGCAGCAGCGCGGCGGCGCTGCCCTCGCGCACCGCGACCTCCAGCCGCCCGCTCGAGCCGATCATCGCCCCCGGATGGCCGACCGCCAGGTCGGCGTACGTCCCCACCAGCGGCACCGCGCGGCCGCCGACGCGGACGACCACGCCGGCGTCCAGCGGCTCGACCGTGCGCGCGTGGATCGACGTGATGAGGTTGCCGAAGCGGTCGGCGTGCACGACGGCGCCGGCGACCGCGCCGGCGACCGCCCGCACCTCGGGCCACGCCAGGCGAACGGGGTCGGCGACCGGCGGGCCGAGCCGCGCGGGGTCCAGGCCGGTGGCGACGTGGGCGGCGGCCGGCGCGAACACGTCGCGGCCATGGAACGTGCGGCTCACGACCGGCAGCCGGTAGCCGGCCTCGGCCAGCTCGAACGCCCGCCACTCCTCGGCGTCGAGGAACGGCGTGAACAGGCCGTTGTCGGGTCCGACGAAGACCTGGCCGCCCGCCGCCACCGCCAGGCCGCGGCGGGCGGTGCCCACGCCGGGATCCACGACGGCCAGGTGCACGGTGCCCGGCGGGAAGAACGGCGCGGCCGCCTCCAGCGCCAGCGCGGCCTCGGTGATGTCGTGGCGCTCGACGTCGTGGGTGACGTCCACGAGCTGCAGCGGCCGCCGGGCGGCGCGCGCGATGTCGAGCATGACGCCCTTCATCTCCGCGACGTAGGCGTCCCGGAGGCCGAAGTCGGTCGTCAGCGTGACGATCCCCGCCGCGCTCGTGGCCGGCGCGCCCGCCACGTCACCGGTCCCGGTCCACCACGAAGTCGGCCACCAGGGACAGGATCTCCCGCTCCTCGGAGGGCGCGAACGCCTCCAGATCCCGCTTGGCCGCCTGGGCGTGGGCGAGCGCCCGGGCCAGCGCGTACTCCACTCCCTCGTGGGCCAGCACGAGGCGGCGGATCTCCTCGAGCTCGGCCGGCTCCAGCGCGCGGCGGCGCAGCAGCCCGCGCACGCGCTCGGCCTCGGCCGGCGTCACCCGCTCGAGCGTCGCGATGAGGGGCAGCGTGCGCTTGCCCTCTCGCAGGTCGGCGCCGATCGCCTTGCCGAACCGGTCCTGGTCGGCGGTGAAGTCGAGCGCGTCGTCGGAGATCTGGAACGCGACGCCGATGTCCAGCCCGTAGCGGGTGAGCGCCTCCGTCCGCGCGGCCGGCAGCCCGCCCAGGAGCGCGCCGATGCGGCAGCACGCGGACATGAACGAGGCCGTCTTCTGCGCGATGATCCGCATGTAGTCCGCCTCGGAGATGAGCCCGCTGCGCTTGAGCTGGAGCTGGAACACCTCGGCCTCGGTCATGGACACGGTGGAGCGGGCCAGCGTCTCCATCACGCCCCGGTCGTTGTCGCGCACCAGCATCGCGAACGACTTCGAGTAGAGATGGTCGCCGACGAGGACGGAGGCGTCGTCGCCCCACTGGGCGTTCGCCGACGGCCGCCCGCGGCGCAGCGGCGCCTGATCCACCACGTCGTCGTGGATGAGCGTGGCGGTGTGGAGCAGCTCCACCACGCACGCCAGCCGCACCGCGCGCGGGCCGCGGTAGTCGGCGAGCCGGGCCGCCAGCAGGAGCAGGATGGGGCGCAGCCGCTTGCCGCCGGCGCCGGCGATGTAGCCGCCCATCTCCTGGATGAGCGGGACCGGCGAGTCGAGCTCGCGGCCGATCTCCGCCTCGACGGCGGCGAGGTCGTCACCCACGAGGGCGGTCACGCGCTCCTTGAGGACCCGCTCGAGAGTGGGCGTGGCCACGCGAGCGTGAGCTACTTGAGGACGACGCGGTCCTTGATCTGGACCTGCGCGCCGGGTGACACCGACTGGATCTGCGCCACCGAGAAGCGCTCGCGCGTCTCGGTCACGCGGGCGGTGGCCACCTCCTCGTCCAGCTTTCCCAGCACCTCGCCGGTCACGGGATGGATCATCGGGATCTGGTCACGGCGCACGCTCAGCACGGTCCCCGGCCGCACGCCGTCGACCGCGGTGAGGTCCACGACGATCCGGGCGGTGTCCACGTAGATGACGAGGCCGCGCTGGGGCGCCTCCGGCGCGGCGGCGGGCGTCAGCGCGGCGGTGCGCGTCCCCGGCGCCACCGCGGCGCTGCCGCTCGTGCGCGGATCGGCCATGGCGTTGCGCGCGGACGGCGGCCCGGTGGGATACGCGACGCCCTGGCGCAGGCTGATCTTGCCGCCGCCCGGCGGCGACCCGTACTTGGCGACGATCTCGGGCGGCGCGATGATCGCTCCCTTGCCCCGCAGCAGCGTCGTGATCGTGGTCGGGACCTTGTCCTCCTCGACCCAGACGTACTCGGGCTCGCTGCGCACGTCGCCGAAGCGCGGGTTCTGGATCAGCAGCCAGCGGGACTCGGCGGACTTGAGGTCGATCGTGGGCTCGCCGGGCGAGGCGATACCGAGGACGGCGCGGGTCGTGCTGCAAGCGGACAGGACGACGACGAGGGCGAGCAGCCAGACGACGCGCTGCGGCTTCATGCGGCGTCTACCATAGCACACACGCTCAATCCTCGGCCTTGGGCTCCCACGGAAAGCGCTGCTCCTCGGAGGAGTTGGCCGTGACCAGGGGCAGGCGGCGCGAGAAGAGCGCATTGCCGGTGATGGCCGAGATGTAGGTCACGTCGAGGTACGTCACGCCGCGGCGCTCGAGCAGCATCGGCAGCACCCAGCCGCCGACCTCGAGGTTGCGGGCCACCCGCACCGCGCGCTCCGGGCGGGCCAGCATCTCCTCGACCCGCATCCCGCCGCTGGCGAACATGTCGCTGACCGAGAGCGGGTCCACCGGCAGGAAGCGCTTGGTGCCCTCCAGCGCCGCCGCGATCAGGAACGGCACCCGGCGCAGATCGGCGTGGGCCCCCGTCATGTCGAGCGGCGGCGTCACCGCCACCCGGATGCGGGCGCGCGTGATGCGGGCGCCGTCGCCCGCCCGCGGCCGGGGCGCGTTCTCGCCGGGGATGAACGTCGCCGCGGTGAAGTTCGGGTACACCCGGATCACCTGCGCGTAGCCGAGCACCTGCTCGTAGCGGCCCAGCACGCGGCCCGTCAGCGGGTGCATGAACGTGTCGCCCTTGCGGAACACCGTGTACTCCTGCCCCACCTGGGCCCCGGTGCGCTCGCTGACGTCGAGGAAGATCTCCCGCCCCTCGGCGGAGACGACCACCGCCTCGATCGGCTGGAAGGCCTGCGTGAAGTCGTTGGCCATCAGCGCGAACGTGGCGGCGACGCGGTCGGCCATGCCCGCCTGGGCCGGCGCGGTCGAGACCACGGCCAGCAGCGCCACGAGCGCGGCGACGCGCGCCCTCAAAACGTCACCGACGGCTGGTGCACGCCGAACACGTCGCGCAGCCGGTCGCAGATCTCCCCGAGGGTGACCGACGCCTCCACCGCCTCGATGAGGAGCGGCATCACGTTGGCGCGGCCGCGGGCGCCGGCGTCCAGCGCGTCGAGCGCGCGGCCGGCGCGGGCGGCGTCGCGCGCGCGGCGCAGCCGGGCCACCCGCTCGGCGGCGGCGTCGCCGACGCCGGGGTCGAGCTGGAAGAGGTTGCCGGGGGGCGGATCGTCGGTGACGAACTCGTTGACGCCGACGACGACGCGCGTCTTGTCCTCGACCTCGCGCTGCCACCGGTACGCCGCGTCGTGGATCTCGCGCTGCATGTAGCCGATCGCGGCGACGGAGCCGCCGAGGTCGTCGATCGTCGTGATGTACGTGTCGGCGGCCTCTTCGATGTCACGGGTGAGCCGCTCGACGGCGAACGACCCGCCCAGCGGGTCCACGGTGTCGGCCACCCCCGACTCGTGGGCCAGCACCTGCTGCGTGCGCAGCGCGATCCGCACCGCGCGCTCGGTCGGCAGCGCCAGCGCTTCGTCCATCGAGTTCGTGTGCAGCGACTGGCAGCCGCCCAGCACCGCCGCCAGCGCCTGCACCGTCACCCGCACGATGTTGTTCTCGGGCTGCTGGGCGGTCAGCATGCTGCCGGCGGTCTGCGCGTGGAAGCGCAGCATCTGCGAGCGCGCGTCGCGGGCGCCGAAGCGGTCGCGCATGATCCGCGCCCACAGCCTCCGGGCCGCCCGGAACTTGGCGACCTCCTCGATCAGGTCGTTGTGGGCGTTGAAGAAGAACGACAGCTGCGGGGCGAACGCGTCCACCTCGAGTCCCGCCGAGCGCGCCGCCTCCACGTAGGCGATGGCGTTGGCCAGCGTGAAGGCGACCTCCTGCACCGCCGTGCAGCCGGCCTCGCGCATGTGGTAGCCGGAGATCGAGATCGTGTTCCAGCGCGGCACCGCGTCCTTGCACCAGCCGAACACGTCGGTGACGAGCCGCATGGAGGGCGGCGGTGGGAAGATGTAGGTGCCGCGCGCGATGTACTCCTTGAGGATGTCGTTCTGGGTGGTGCCGGCCAGCCGCGCCGCCGCCACGCCCTGCCGCCGCCCCACCGCCACGTAGAGCGCAAGCAGGATGGCGGCGGTGGCGTTGATCGTCATGGACGTCGACACGCGCTCGAGCGGGATCCCCTCGAAGAGGTCGGCCACGTCCTCCACGGTGGCGATCGACACACCGACCCGGCCGACCTCCCCGCGCGCCAGCGGCGCGTCGGGGTCGTGGCCCATCTGGGTGGGCAGGTCGAACGCGACCGACAGCCCGGTCTGCCCCTGCTCGAGCAGGAACCGGTAGCGCTTGTTGGTCTCGGCGGCCGAGCCGAAGCCGGCGTACTGCCGCATCGTCCACAGCCGCGAGCGGTACATCGACTCGTGCACGCCGCGGGTGAACGGATACCGGCCGGGCGTCTCGGCGGCGGCGTCGGGCGGCGCGTCAGCGGGGCCGTACACGGGCCGGCGCTCGCCCCCCCCCGACGTCCGGAACTCGCGCGATCGCTCCTGACTGCTCACGGCTCGCCCCTCACAACGGGATGTTCCCGTGCTTCCTCGGCGGGTTGGTGTCCCGCTTGGTCTTCAGCAGCTCCAGCATCGCACAGAGGCGGGCGCGGGTGTCGCGGGGCTCGATCACCTCGTCGACGTAGCCGCGCTCGGCGGCGATGTAGGGATTGGCGAATTTCTCGCGGTACTCGCGGATCTTGGCCTCGCGGAACGCCGCCGGGTCGGCGGCCGCCTCCACCTCGCGCCGGTAGAGGATGTTCACGGCGCCCTCGGGGCCCATCACGGCGATCTCCGCCGTCGGCCACGCGAAGTTGGCGTCCCCGCGGATGTGCTTGGACGACATCACGTCGTAGGCGCCGCCGTAGGCCTTGCGGGTGATCACGGTGAGCTTGGGCACCGTCGCCTCGCAGTAGGCGTAGAGCAGCTTGGCCCCATGCTTGATGACGCCGCCGAACTCCTGGGCGGTGCCGGGCAGGAAGCCGGGCACGTCCTCGAACGTCACCAGCGGGATGTTGAAGCAGTCGCAGAAGCGCACGAAGCGCGCGCCCTTCACCGAGGCGTTGATGTCGAGGCAGCCGGCCAGGTGGGCGGGCTGGTTGGCCACGATGCCGACCGGGCGGCCGCCCAGCCGGCCGAAGCCGACGACGATGTTCGGCGCGAAGCCGGCGTGCACCTCGAAGAAGTAGTGATCGTCGAGCACCGTGCGGATGACGTCCTTCATGTCGTACGGCTTGTTCGGCTGCTCGGGCACGAGCGACTGGAGCGCGTCGTCGCGGCGATCCACCGGGTCGCGGGTGGCCCGGCGCGGCGGATCCTCGAGGTTGTTCGCCGGCAGGAACGTCAGCAGCTCGCGGACGAGCGCCAGGCACTCCTCCTCGCTGTCGGCGGCGAAGTGGGCGACCCCGGAGGTGGTGGAGTGGGTGGTGGCGCCGCCCAGCTCGTCGGCGGACACCGCCTCGTGGGTGACCGCCTTGATGACGTCGGGGCCCGTCACGAACATGTACGAGGTGTTCTTCACCATGAACACGAAATCGGTGATGGCCGGCGAGTACACCGCGCCGCCCGCGCAGGGGCCCATGACCGCCGAGATCTGCGGGACGACGCCGGAGGCGAGCGTGTTGCGCAGGAAGATGTCGGCGTAGCCGCCCAGCGAGGCGACGCCCTCCTGGATGCGGGCGCCGCCGGAATCGTTGAGGCCGACGACGGGGACGCCGGTCTTCAGCGCGAGGTCCATGATCTTGCAGATCTTGCGCGCGTACGCCTCGGAGAGCGAGCCGCCGAACACGGTGAAGTCCTGGGCGAAGACGAACACGGCGCGCCCGTGGATGCGCCCGGAGCCGGTCACGACGCCGTCGCCGAGGACCCGCTGCTTGTCCATGCCGAAGTCGTGGCTCTGGTGGACGACGAACTTGTCCACCTCGAGGAACGAGCCGGGGTCGAGAAGGAGCTCGATCCGCTCGCGCGCCGTCTTCTTGCCGGCCTTGTGCTGGCGGCGGATGCGCTCCTCGCCGCCGCCGAGCTCGGCCCGGGCGTGGCGCCGCTCGAGCTCCGCGAAGCGATCCTCCGCCGACATGGCTCCACTGTGGTGGCAGGATGGCCGAAAGTCAACGGATTTATTGATTTTCGGCGCGATTTGTGACGATAATTCGGGTTCCATGCAGCCCTGGGCTCAGCTGGTTCTGATCGCGTGCGCCGTGATCCTCACGGTGGCGCTGGCCTCCGCGATCCTGGCCCTGCGCCGGGCGCTCCGGCGCACCGACGCGGTGCTCGAGATCGTCGAGCAGGAGCTGCGTCCGCTCATCGGGCAGGCGTACGGGCTCACCGAGGACGTGCGCGAGCTCACGCGCGAGAGCCGGCAGGAGGTCGCGCGCATCAGCGAGGTGACCGAGCACGTGCAGCGCGTGGCCGAGGGGCTCGGCCGCGTGGCGAGCGGCCTGGCCGGGCTCGCCCGCGCCGGCCAGGTGATCGGGCTGGCCGCCGGGCTGCGCCGCGGCGTGGACGCGTTCGTGCACCGGCTGCGGAGAGAGCAAGGAGACGACCATGGCGAGTGAACGCAACGATGCAGCGGGGTATCTCGGCTGGTTCTTCCTCGGCGGCCTCGTCGGCGCGGCGGCGGCGCTGCTGCTGACGCCCAAGACGGGACGCCAGACGCGCGAGCTGCTGGCCGAGCACGGCGGCGACCTCGCGCGGCGCGCGCAGGCGATGGCCGGCGACGCCCAGAGCCACGCCGGCGAGTGGCTCGACAAGAGCCGTGAGCTCTTCGAGGAGCAGACGCAGCGGCTGATGACGGCCTTCGAGGCGGGCCGCGACGCCATGCGCGACGAGATGCGCAAGGAGCAGACGCCGCCGCGTGGTTGAGGTCGAGCTCCCCGACCCCGAGGAGCTGGAGGCGCGGCGCGACAAGACCTTCAGCCGTCGCGTCGCGCTGACCACCGCGATCTACGCGGTGGCGCTGGCGGTCGCCGCGCTGGGCGGCAACAACGCGATGAAGGACATGCTGCTGGCGCAGCAGCAGGCCTCCGACCAGTGGGCCTTCTACCAGGCCAAGGTCGTGCGCGAGCACCTCTACCGCTCGCAGCGGCTGACCCTCGAGCTGGCGCTGGCCGACCCCTCCGCGCTCACCGCCGGTGGACGGGGCAAGGTCGAGGCGCTCGTCCGGCAGCTCACCGAGGAGGAGAAGCGCTACAACGTCGAGAAGAAGGACATCGAGCAGAGCGCCAAGCGGCTCGAGGCCGAGCGCGACCGCAACCGCGACCGCGATCCCTACTTCGACTACGCCGAGGTACTGCTGCAGATCGCGATCGTCACCGCGTCCGTCTCGATCCTGTCGAGCTCGCGGCCGATGTTCTGGTTCTCGCTCGGGCTGGCCATCGGCGGCGTCCTCTTCGCGCTCAACGGCTTCCTGCTGCTCGCCCGCCTGGGCTTCATGCACCACTGACGCCGGCGGGCGCGCGGCTCAGGCCGGGAGCACCCCCGTCGACGGCGTCGTCGCCCGCGGAATGACGCTGATCCCGCCGTTCTCCTCCAGCATCGCGACCCGGACGTGCTCGATGTCGACGACGCCCGCCCGTCGCATGGCGGCGTGCAGGTCGTCGAGGCTGATGCGCTCGTGCGCGAGGTTGGCCTGCAAGACCTTGCCGTTGTGGATGAGGATGGTCGGCGAGGCCTCCAGCAGCCGCCGCAGCCGCTTGGAGCGGTAGGTCACTTCCACCAGCAGGTAGTTGAGGGCAAGGATGACGACGGCCCCGAGGAGGCCGCCGCCGAGCGAGTTGTCGGGGCCGATCACCGCGTTCTGCACGACGTTCGAGATGACCAGCAGGACCACCAGGTCGAAGGGCGTGAGCTGTCCCACCTGGCGCTTCCCGGTGAACCGGAAGGCGGCCAGGAGGAACAGGTAGACGACCACCGACCGCACGACCTTCTCGACGACGGACACCTCGGGAACGAAGATGCTCGGCATCGTCAGGACTTCTTCACCTCGCCGCTCTTGGGATCGGTCGTGGCATCGGCCTTGGCCTCGGTCTTGGACTCGGCCTTGGCCTCGTCGCCGGTCGTGCTCTCGTTGATACCCTTCTTGAACTCGTTCATCGACTTGCCGAGCGAGCGCGCCAGTTCGGGCAGCTTGTTGCCGCCGAAGAGCACCAGCGCGATCACCAGGATGATCATCAGCTCCTGTGCACCCAGACCAAACATGTGCCGCTCCTTTTTCGCCGCCGCTCAGCGGTGGCGTGTCACGGGTCGATGCGGCTGCCGCACCGGACCCCGGCGCCGCCACTTGCGCGGCGGTCGCTCGACCTTCAGCTCCGCGAGAACCCAGGCGCCCCCCGTGCGCGACGGCACCCACACCAGCCGGTAGGCCTCACCACCGTCGCCGTGGTACGTCGACGAATTCTCCATGCTCTCGCCCCCCCGGGAAAGACGTCGCCGGGGCCGCGACCCCATGCCGCGGACCGAGCGTCGCCGATCGGACGACCGAGGACGTCAGGCGAGCGGGGGAGCGCGCGATGTCGAGTGCGGAAGCGGACGACTGACGAGCTGGACGGGCGCGACCACCCGGGGCAGCGCCACGCCGACCTGGGTGAACGGCACCACCACGATCTCCACGATGCCGGTGGTGCGCTCCCACAGGATCGCGATCTCGTCGTTGTCACCGTTGTCGTAGACGCCGCCGATCCAGGTCGGATCGGGCACCATGGCGGCGCCGATGAGCGGCGCCACCAGCAGCCAGGCCGTCAGGACGACGAGGAACAGGCGCCGCCGGTCCATACCAGCCATCGTAGTCCGCGGCGCGCCGTCGGTCAAACGCGCCGTCGCGCGCGCGAGGCGAGGCCGAAGGCCAGCAGCGTCACCCCGAACACGCAGACGACGGTGGCGCCCGTCGGCAGGTCGAGGGCCGCCGAGGCCACCATGCCGATCACGCTCACGAGGGCGCCGAACGCCCAGCCGATCAGCAGCCGCGTGCCCACCGAGCCGCCGAGCGTCACGCCGGCCAGCGCCGGCACGATCAGGTACGAGAAGACCAGGAGCACCCCGGCGATCCGGACCGAGCTGGCCACCACGACGCCGAACGAGGCGTAGAAGAGGAAGTCCCAGAGCCGCACCCGCAGCCCGGCCGCGTAGGCCCCGTCCGGATCGGTCGAGATGAGGAAGAACGGGCGGCGGCAGGCCCAGTGCACCGCGCCCACCAGCGCGTACAGCACCGCGACCTTGCCGACCTCGGCCGGGCTGACCGCCAGCAGATTCCCGACGAGCATGCCCCGCACCTGCTCGGCGCCGTGGGCGGCCCGGTCGGACACCAGCACCGCCGCCGCGGAGGAGACCGCGTAGACGACGCCGATGACGGCCTCCTGGGAGACGTGCCGCCGGCGGCTGCGGGTGAGTGCCAGCACCACCGCGCCCACCAGCGTCGCCGACAGCGCGTACGCGTAGGACTGCCACGTCTCGGTCTCGTGGCCCAGCAGGAACGCGGCGGTCGCGCCGAGCGCGGCGATCTGGGCCATCGCGATGTCCACGAACACCACCTCGCGGGCCAGCACGTGCACGCCGAGGTAGGCGTGGATGCCGGTCAGCACCAGGCACATCAGGAACGGCGCCCACAGGATTCCGAACAGGTCACCGACCACTACTGGAGCGCCTTGACCAATGTGGTGATGTTGTAGTCGATGGCGGCGATGTAGTTGTCGGCGCCCTTGACCGCGCCGACCGCCGAGGCGATCACGACTGCCCGCGCGCCGGCCTCTTCGGCGATGCGGCCGGCGAGTTTCACGTCGTTCCAGGGCTCGACGAGGATCACCTTGATCTTCTCCTCTTTCATCTGGCGGATGACGTTGACGAGGTGCTGAGGCGCCGGCGGGATGCCCGGGCGGTCCTCGAGGGTACCCGCCTGCACGAGGCCAAACCGAGTCAGAAAGTAAATGACATCGGGATGAAACGCCATTACCCTGCTGCCTTTGACGGGCTCCATGAGCCTGTTCCACTTCGCCATCTCTCGTTCGAGCCGGGCCAGAAACGCCTTGCGGTTTTCCTCGAACGCGGCGCGATTCTCAGGCGCGAGTCGCGAGAACCCATTGGCGATGTTCTGGGTGATCTCGGGCGCCAGGCCGGGGTCGAGAGAAAAGTGCGGGTTGCCTGCCGGGTGCACGTCCCCCATCGACCGGTCGACACGGACGCTCGGCACTTCGAGGAGTCGAATCCCCTGTGACACGTCGATCCGGCCCGAGCCTCCTCGAACGATGTTCGCGTTGTTGGCGCCCTGCACCGCGACGTCGATCCAGGCGTCGAGATCCACGCCGTTCTCGATGACGGCGTCGGCCCGCCGCAGCTTGAGCATCATGCTCGGCTTGACCTCGGCCTCGTGAAAGTTCTGAGTGCCCCGGGTGAGACTGTCGACGTCGACGAGGTCGCCGCCGACCGCCTCGGCGAGCGATTTCAAATCCGGAATCGTGGCCACCACGCGAAGCTTTTGGGCCGCCGGAGCGCCCGGCGCGAGGAGGCCGGCCAGCACGAACATCAACGCGACGAATGGAGTGAATCGCTTCATCGTCTTCTCTTTTCTCTAGAATTGATGCGCGGGGTGCGCACCGAGGATGAAGGTGGCCTGAAAGAGCAGCTCGTCGACGATCCGGCCGCTGCCGCCGTTGAGATCGAAGCCGTCGCGGTGGGTCCGCTCGGTGTGCTTGTAGGCCAGGCGGAAGCGCAGGAACTCGGAGGGCAGGAAGGTCACGTACGGCTCGACCGCCCACTGGAATCCCGGGTTCACCGGATACTGCGTGGCGTCGTAGCGGGCGCCGAGCGCCCACTGCCGCCAGGGCTGGAGCTCGGCCCACCCGTACCAGCCGAACCGGTCCTTCGTCTTCTTCTCGAAGAAGCCCGTCTCGTTCGTCTGCTCGCGGATCGAGTAGATGCCCTCGGTGCTCAGCGTCAGCAGCGGATGCAGCCAGCCGTCGGGGCGGTACTTGTACTTGAGGTCGTAGCCGAGGAGCAGGCTCTTCAGCTGATCGGGGGTCACGCCGTTGGCGGCCGACAGCCCCACCTGCAGCCCCATCGTGTCGGTGACCTCGAAGAACGCGCGCGCCCGCCCGGTGGCGAGCGGGTGGGTCAGCCGTCCGAGGCCGAACGCGGTCTCGTTGTCGCCGTTGAAGACGCCGCCGAGCACCTCGACGTAGAACGGCAGGAAGTCCGGCACCCAGGTGGCCTCGACGCCCTTCTCGACGAGCCCCTCCTCGCCGAGGAACACGCGATACACGTCGGGGCGGTCGATCCACGGCAGGTCGTGCTCGTGGATGACGTTGGACCAGCCGAAGCGGTTGCGCAGCTGGCCGAGCTTGGCCTGCGTGCCGTACGGCAGCGTCAGCAGCGTGATGGTCGCCTCGGCCAGGTGGACGCCGGTCTCGGCGCCGGGCGTGTCCTCACCCGCCTCGATGCGCACGTCGGCCCGCGCGTAGGGATCGATCTGCCCGAAGAGGCTCAGCTCGACCTCGCGCGGGAAGAACCGGTTCTCGCGTCCCGAGAACGTGCCGGCCCTGGCCTTCTCGACGTTCTGCTGGGTGAGGCTGCCGACGAAGTCGCCGGTGACGCCCATGTCGAACAGCAGCTGGCCGGCGCCGCGCTGCTGGTAGAGCGCGAAGGGCTGGCGCGGGCGGGCCAGGTCCAGCGCTGACGGGGGCGTCACCGGTCCGACGACGGTGGCGGCCGCGGCGGGCGCCGGCGCCGGTGGCGCCGCCGCGGCGGCCGGCGGGGCGCTCTGCGTCTCCAATCGCTTGAGGCGCTCGCTCAGCGCCTCGATGGCCTTCTGGTACTGCTCCTGCTGCCGCCGAAGCTGCTCCAGCTCGCGGCGGAGCGCGTCGGCATCCTGGGCCTGGGCCAGCGCGGGCGCCAGGCCGAGCGCCAGCCACACTGCTGCGACGAGAAATGCACGCATGGGCTCCTCCCCTGCTCAGTAGGACGGCGCCGCCCCGGATGGCGGCGGTCGCCGGTTCGATCGGTTCCGCGACGAGAGGGGGCTAGGCGCGGGGAGGCGCGCGGCTGTCGGACGCCGGGCGCGGGGCCGAGTCGGCGCCGTCGGCGCTGACCGGCGTGACCGCGGTGACCACGACGGGGACGATCGGCGTCGGCGCGGCGGCGGAGAGCGTCGCGGCGCCGTGGAGCGTCGCGAGGAGCACCAGGTCGTGGTCCTGGTTGTAGTAGCCCGGGCGGAAGCCGGCGTGCGTGTGCGGCACGCTCGCCGCCTGCAGCAGCAGCGTAGCGGCGACGAGCAGCAGCAGTGTTCCGAGAAGGTGACGGGATCTCATGCTTACGGACGCGCGCGGCATGGCAGCCACTACACGTACACCCGCGCGACCGGCGTGGCAAGCCTCACGGGGCGAGCGCCTCCATCTGCGCGAGCGCGCGCTCGAGCGTGGCGCCGCCCGGCTGGAAGTTCGGCTCGAGAAAGATCTGCGTCACGCCGGCGGCGGCGTAGCGGCCGAGGTCCTCGCGGATCTGGGCGGCCGAGCCCCACAGCGCCCGCCGCTCGCCGCCGAGCGGCTCCGGCGTGAGGTTGAACGAGCCGCGGCAGACGATCGGGAAGCGGGCGGGATCGCGGCCGGCGGCGACGGCGGCCGCCCGCACGCGCGCGACCGTGTCCGCCAGCGCGCTGAACGGGATGTTGCCGCCGGTGTAGCCGTCGCAGAGCGTGGCGGCGCGCCGCAGCACGTCGGCGTGATAGCCGCCCAGCAGCAGCGGCGGGTGGGGCCGCTGCACCGGCCGCGGCGCGACGTGCGCGCGCGGCACCCGGTAGAACTCGCCGGTGAACTCCACCGGGTCCTCGGCCCACACCGCCTTGAGGCAGCGGAGGAACTCGTCGCCGCGGGCGCCGCGCCGGGCCCACGGGGCGCCCGCCGCCTCGTACTCGTCGCGCGACCACCCCAGCCCCAGGCCGACGTCGAGCCGGCCGCCGGAGAGGACGTCGAGCGTGGCGAGCTGCTTGGCCAGCACCACCGGCTGGTAGAAGGGCATGATCAGCACGGAGACGCCCAGCCGCACCGTGCGCGTGTGGGCGGCGACGAAGGCCAGCACCGTGAGCGGGTCCATCACTGACGCGAACGGCGCCGGCCACGCGGCCCCCGGCGCGCCGTAGTACTCGTCGCGCGGTACCACGGGATAGAAGAGGCGCTGGAAGGTCCACAGCGCGCGATAGCCGAGCGCCTCGGCCCGCCGGGCGACGGCGACGAGCGCCTCGGGTGTGGCCCAGTTACCCGCCACCGGCAGCCCGAAGCCGAGGTCGATCAGGCCCGCCAGTTGGAACGGGTTGGCAGGATCCGGTCGGCGATGAGGTTACGCATCATCTCGAGGGTGCCGCCGCCGATCGCGAACATGCGCGCGTCGCGCACCATCCGCTCGAGCGGCAGCGAGCGGCCGTAGCCGGCGGCGCCGTGGATCTGCAGCGCCTGGCTGGTCACCTCCTGGGCCGTCTCCGCCGCGAAGGTCTTGGCCTTGGCGGCGTCGAGCGCGTCGGGAAAGCCGCGCCCGGCGCGCACCGCGGCGCGATGGATCAGCAGGCGGGCGGCGTCGAGCTTGATCGCCATGTCGGCCAGCTTCCAGCGGATGCCCTGGAACTCGCCGATCGCCCGCCCGAACTGCCGGCGCCGGCCCGCGTAGGCGAGCGCGCGCTCGTAGGCGCCCTGGGCGAGGCCGAGGGCCACGGTGGCGGCGCCCAGCCGCTGGCCGTTGTAGGCGTTCATCAGCTTCTTGAAGCCGTCGCCGGGAGGGACGAGCAGATTCTCGCGGGGCACCTCGCACCCCTCGAAGTGCAGCTCGCCCTCGGGGATGCCGCGCAGCCCCATCATCAGCTCGCGGCGGCCGATGCGGAAGCCGGGCGTGTCGCGCTCCACGAGCACGCCGCCGATGCCCGCCGCGCCCGGGCGGCCGGCGAAGCGCGCGTAGACCAGGTAGAGGCGTGAGGTGCCGGCGCCGGTGATGTAACGCTTGTGGCCGGTCAGCCGGAAGCCGGTCTCCGTCTCCTCCGCACTCGTCGTGAGATCGGTCGCCGCCGAGCCGGCGTCGACCTCGGTGATCGCGATGGCCGGCTTCTCGCCCTCCAGCACCCACGGGAAGTAGCGGCGCTTCTGGGCGTCGGTGCCGTAGGCGTTGAGCGCGCCGACGACGCCGAGGTTGCCCTCGACCACGATGCGGCCGGTGACGCCGCACGCGCGCGCGATCTCCTCGATGACGAGCACCACGTCGAGCAGCGGCCGCTCGCCGCCGCCGAGCGCGGCCGGCACCGTCATCCCCATGAAGCCGGCCGCCGCCAGGTCCTTGACGTTGTCCCACGGGTACTCTTCGCTCGCGTCCCACCGGGCGGCGCGCTCGGCGAAGACGGTGTCGGCCAGCTCGCGGGCGCGGACGCGCAGCGCCTCCTGCCCGGGGGTGAGCGGAAAGCTCATATGTGGATCGCCTGGCCGAGGGCGGCCAGCGTGGCCTCGAGCGCGGCTTCCGACAGCGTGGGATGGGCGTGGATCGTGTGCATGATCTCCTCGAGGGTCGCCTCCAGCGTGCGGCCGACTGCGAACTCGTGGATCATCTCGGTCGCCTCGGCCCCCACGATGTGCACGCCGAGGATCTCGCCGCTGCCCTTGGCGGCGACGACCTTCACGAAGCCGTCGGTCTCCCCCAGCGCGACGGCCTTGCCGTTGGCGGTGAACGGGAACTTGCCGACGAGCACCTCTCGCCCGCCGTCCTTCGCGCGCGCCTCGCTCAGCCCGATCGAGGCGACCTGGGGCCGGCAGTACGTGCACGACGGCACGTTGGTGTAGTCGATGGGGCGCGGGTGCTGGCCGGCGATCGCCTCGGCGGCGACGACGCCCTCGGCCATCGCCTTGTGGGCGAGCAGCGGCGGCCCGGCCATGTCGCCGACCGCGTAGACGCCCTTGACTGACGTCTCCAGCGTGGGCGAGACCTTGACGAACCCAGAGGCGAGCGCGACGCCGAGCCCTTCGAGACCGATGCCGGCCGTGCGGGCGCCGCGGCCCACCGCCATGAGGACCTGCTCGGCCTCGAGCCGGCCGCCGTCCGTCTCCACGACGGCGCCGGGACCGCCGGGCTTCACGGCGGAGACCTTGACGCCGGTCTTCACCGCGATGCCCCGCCGGGTGAAGAGCCGGCCCAGCAGCGCCGAGACCTCCTCGTCCTCCACCGGCAGCACGCGCGGCAGCGCCTCCAGCACCGTCACCTGCGTGCCGTAGGCCGCGTAGACGTCGGCGAACTCCATGCCGACCGCGCCGGCGCCGATGACGACGATCGACTTCGGGCGCGCCTCGTTGCGGACGGCGCCGTTGGAGGAGACGACGACCTTCTCGTCGATGGTGACGCCGGGCAGCGACCGGGGCTGCGAGCCGGTGGCCAGGATGACGGCGCGCCCGGCCTCGAGCGTCTCGGCGCCGGCGGCGCCGCGGACCTCGACCGTGCTCTTCGACTTGAGCGTGCCGGTGCCGGGGAACAGGGTGATCTTGTTCTTGCGGAAGAGGAACTCGACGCCCTTGGCCATCCGGTCGGCCACGCCGCGGCTGCGTTGCACCGCCTGCGCGTAGTCCGCCTTGACCTCGCCCACGCTGACGCCGAAGTCGCCCGCCCGCTGGATCAGGTGGAGGACCTCGGCGTTGCGCAGCAGCGCCTTGGTCGGGATGCACCCCCAGTTCAGGCACACGCCGCCGGGGCGGTCGTCCTCGACGGCGGCGACGGTGAGGCCGAGCTGGGCGCAGCGGATGGCGGCGACGTAGCCGCCGGGGCCGCTGCCCACCACGACCACGTCGAATTTTTTCATCGCGACCGCCTCAGACGAGGAGCCGCAGGGGCTCTTCCAGCAGCCGCTTGACGTCCTGCAGGAACCGGGCGCCCATGGCGCCGTCCATCACGCGGTGGTCGCAGGAGAGCGTCAGCATCATGCGGCGCCCGACGCCGAGCCCCTCGTCGGTCACGACGGGCATCCGGCGCACCGCGCCCACCGCCAGGATGGCCCCCTCGGGCGGGTTGATGATGGCCGAGAACTCGGTGACCTCGAACATGCCGAGGTTGGAAATCGAGAAGGTGGCCCCGGACAGCTCGGGAGCGCGCAGCTTGCGCTGGCGCGCGCGCTCGGCGAGATCGCGCGCGTCGACGGCGATCTGCGCCAGCGACCGGGCGTGCACGTCGCGCAGCACCGGCGTGATGAGCCCGTCGTCGAGCGCCACCGCGATGCCGATGTGGGCGCGGTGGAACACGCGGATGGACTCGCCCTGGAACGACGCGTTGACGCCGGGGTGGGCGAGCAGCGCCAGCGCGCAGGCGCGGATGACGAGGTCGTTGACGGAGATCCGCGGGCCGCCTTCGAGGGCGTTCAGCTCCTCGCGCAGCGTCCACGCGCGGTCCATCGCGACTTCGGAGGATACGTAGAAGTGCGGCACCGGCGCCTTGCTGAGCGGCATCCGCCTGGCGATGGCGGCGCGGACCTGGCCGAGCGGCCGGTCCTCGAACTCCACGCCGGGCGCCGCCGGGACGGCGACGGCCGGGCGCGCGGCCGGCGCGGTGGCGGCGGCCTCGACGTCACGGCGGACGACGCGGCCGCCCGGGCCGCTGCCGTGGAGCAGGCGCAGGTCCACGCCCGCCTGGGCCGCGATCTTCCGCGCGAGCGGCGACACCTTGATCCGGCCGCCCGCGGCGACGGGCGCCGCGGCGGCGACCGGGGCCTCGCGCACCGGCGCCACCACGCTCGGGCGGGCGGCCGGCGGCGGGGCGGCCGGCGCGGACGGCTTTGCCGGCTGCGCCGGCTGGGGGGTCTGGGGGGCCATATCGGGGCCCCCCAGTCCGGTAATATCTTCGTCGGGCTCGGCGATGACGCCGATCAGGGTGCCCACCGGCGCCGTCGTGCCGGGCGGGGCGAGGATCTTGCGCAGGACGCCGGCACCGAACGCCTCCATCTCGACATCGGCCTTGTCGGTCTCCACCTCGGCCAGGATGTCGCCCGCCTGCACGCGGTCGCCTTCCTGCTTCAGCCACTTGATGATCTTGCCCGTCTCCATCTGCTCGGAGAGCTTGGGCATCACGACGCGGCTCACGGCCATGCTCAGCGGCCCCCGTCGGCGTAGCAGACGCGGCGGATGGCCTCGATGACGCGCTCCTTGCTGGGCGTCTTGGCCTTCTCGAGGTTGCGCGCGTAGGGCATCGGCGCCGGCACGCCGGTCACCCGCTCCACCGGCGCGTCGAGATCGTCGAAGGCCTGCTCGGTGATGACGGCCGACAGCTCGGAGCCCATCCCCGCGAACCCCGCGCCGGCCTCCACGACGACGGCGCGGTGGGTCTTGCGCACGGAGGCGAGGATCGTCGCGGAGTCCAGCGGCTGCAGCGTGCGGGGGTCCACGATCTCGACGGAGATGCCGTCCTTCTCCAGCTCCTCGGCCGCCTCCAGCGCGCGGTACATCATGCCCATGTACGCGACCACGGTGACGTCGGTCCCCTCGCGCCGCACCACCGCCTGGCCGAGGGGGATCGTGAACTCGGGATCCTCCGGCACCTCGCCCTTGATGTTGTAGAGCGTCTCGGACTCGATGAAGATCACCGGGTTGTCGTCGCGGATCGCTGATTTCAACAAACCCTTGGCGTCCATCGGCGTCGAGGGGCGGACGACCTTCAGCCCGGGCACGTGATAGAAGTAGACCTCCATCGACTGCGAGTGCTGGGCGGCCAGCTGGTGGGCGGGGCCGCCGGGGCCGCGGATGACGATCGGGACGTTGTACTGGCCGCCCGACATGTAGTTGAGCTTGGCGGCCGAGTTCACGATCTGGTCGAGCGCCAGCAGCGCGAAGTTGAACGTCATCATCTCGACGACCGGCCGCAGCCCGGTCATGGCCGCCCCGATCCCGACACCGGTGAAGCCGGACTCGGCGATCGGCGTGTCCACGATGCGCCGGGGGCCGAACTCCTTGAGCAGCCCCTGGGTCACCTTGTAGGCGCCCTCGTAGAGGCCGACCTCCTCGCCGATCACGAACACCCGGTCGTCGCGCCGCATCTCCTCGCGCAGGGCGAGGTTCAGCGCCTCCCGGTAGGTCATCACCGCCATCTCAGGACTCCCGGAAGATGTCGGTGAGGAGCTCGTCGAGCGGCGGCTCCGGCGAGGCCTCGGCGAACGCGACCGCCTCGTCCACGAGATCGTTGACGTCCTTGTCGATCTTGCGCACGTCGTCCTCGACGAGCCAGCCGGCCGCCTGCGCGCGCTCGCGGAAGAGCACGATCGGGTCGCGCAGCTTCTCGCGCTCGACCTCCTCCTTGGTGCGGTAGACCGCGCCGGCGGGGTCGCGCATGGAGTGGCCGCGGAACCGGTAGGTGCGCGCCTCGACGAGGCTGGGGGTGCCGTCGGCGCGGGCGCGCGCCACCGCCGCCGCGATCACGTCGCGCACCGCCAGCACGTCCATGCCGTCCACCGCCTCGCACGGCATGTTGTAGCTGCGGCCGAACTTCCAGATCTCGGTCTCGGCGAGCGCCCGCTCCAGCGAGGTGCCCATCGCGTACCGGTTGTTCTCGCACACGAAGATCACCGGCAGCTTCCACAGGGCGGCGAGATTCATCGCCTCGTGGAACTCGCCTTCCGGCACGGCGCCGTCGCCGAAGTAGCACGCGACGACCTGGTCGCCGCCCCGGTACTTGATCGCGAACGCGGCGCCGGCGGCCAGCGGCAGGTGCGCGCCCACGATGGCGTGGCCGCCGAGGAAGTTGACCGACTTGTCGAACAGGTGCATCGAGCCGCCCTTGCCCTTGCTGAGCCCGTCGACGCGCCCGAACAGCTCGGCCATCATGCGGCGCGGGTCGGCGCCCTTGGCCAGGCAGTGCCCATGCTCGCGGTAGGCGGCGATCGCGTAGTCGTCGGGCCGCAGCGCGGAGGTGGCGCCGACGGCCACCGCCTCCTCGCCGATGTAGAGATGCAGGAACCCGCCGATCTTGCCCAGCGCGTACGCCTCGGCGGCCTTCTCCTCGAAGCGGCGGATGAGGACCATGTCGTTGTACAGCGCGCGGGCGAGCCCGGCGTCGATGCCGGCCGGCGCCGCCGCCTTCTGCTGAGCCGATGCCTTCTGGGCCATGCCCCCCTACCCCCTGACGCCTACCACCAATCCTACCAATTTCGATCTACAGGCTCGCCTCGCACGATTATCTCAGGCTCGCCTCGCCGGCCGGGCCGCCTCGCCTCGCACGATTATCTCAGGCTCGCCTCGCCGGCCGGGCCGCCTCGGCTCGCACTACCACCGCATCAGGCTGAGGTCGTCCACCGAGAGGCGGCGGCGGAGGCGGAAGATGGTCACGATGATCGCCAGCCCCACCGCGACCTCGGCCGCCGCCACGGCCATGACGAAGAAGACCAGCGCCTGGCCGTCGTTGCTGCCGAGCCGGTGGCCGAAGGCGACGAACGCCAGGTTGGCGGCGTTGAGCATGAGCTCGATGGACATGAAGATCACCAGCGGGTTGCGGCGGACGATGACGCCCACGACGCCGATCGCAAACAACGCCGCCGACAGCGCGAGGTAGTAGGACTCGGGCACCATCAGAGCGCCCGCCGCTTGGCCAGCAGCAGCACGCCGACCATCGCCGCCAGCAGCAGGACCGACGTCAGCTCGAACGGGAACAGGTAGTCGGTGAACAGGAGCCGCCCGATCGTCTCCACGTTGCCCGCCGTGGAGCCGCCGCTCGGCGTCGGGGCGGCCGCCCGCCTCCCCACCAGGACCGCCAGCAGCAGCACCAGCAGCAGGCCGCCGGCCGGCAGCGCCAGCAGCCGCCACGGCCGGCGCGGATCGGCGCCGGTCTCTTCCTTGCCGGGGATCAGGACCATGATCGCGAACACGAACAGCACCATGATGGCGCCCGCGTAGACGATCACCTGGGCCACGGCCAGGAACTCGGCGCCGAGCGTGAGATAGAGGACGGCGATCGAGGCGAGGTTGACCACGAGGAAGAGGGCGCCGTGGATCGGGTTGCGGCGCAGGACGAGCCCCAGCGCCGACCCGAGCGCGAGCAGCGCGATGAGCGCGAAGGCCGCCAGCGACATCACATTGTCCGGTCCGCCGGGATGGGTATCGGCGAGCCCGGCTTGCCGTCCACGCCGGCGGGCTCGAGCGCGAGCAGCACCTCCTTCGTGTAGATCATGCCGCGGCGGCTGTAGGACGAGAACTCCAGGATGCCGGTGTCCATGCGGATCGCGTCCTCCGGGCACGCCTCGACGCAGTAGCCGCAGAACACGCACTTGCCGAGGTCGATGTCGAAGCGCTCCGGCATCTTCTCGATCTCGGGGTTGGGGTGCTCGGTGGCCACGATGTAGATGCAGTGGGCGGGGCACACCGTCTCGCACATCATGCAGGCCACGCATCGCGGCGAGCCGTCCTCGCGCCGCACCAGGCGGTGCAGCGACCGCAACCGCGGCGAGTAGGGGCGGCGCTCCTCCGGATACTGGATCGTCACCGCCCCGCGCGCGCTCCGGCGGCCGAGCGCGTGGGCGATGTGCTGGCCCATGTTGCGGAAGAAGTGGCCGGAGGTGAGGACGATGCCCTGCACCGCCTCGATCAGGTAGAAGCGCTGGCTCAGCCTCATGACCGCCCTCCCAGCACGAGCAGCGCCACGCCCGTCAGCACGATGTTGAGGATGGACAGCGGAAAGAGGCCCAGCCAGCCCAGCCGCATCGCCTGATCGTACCGGAAGCGCGGCAGCGTCCACCGGATCAGCATCATCACGAAGATCAAGAGGTTCACCTTGACGACGAACGCGCCGACCTGCAGCGCCGTCACGACCAGGTGCGGCAGCGCCGCGGTCGCGCCCCACGGGAAATGGAACCCCTCGGTGACGAGGTACGGCACCTGCCAGCCGCCCAGGAACAGCGAGACGGTCACGCCGGCGATGACGACGGTCTCCAGGAAGTCGGACATCATGAACATGCCGGACTTCATCCCGCTGTACTCGACGAAGTAGCCGATGATCTCCGACTCGCCCTCCGGCATGTCGAAGGGCACGCGCTTGGTGGCGGCGATGCCGGCGGTGAGGAACAGGATGAAGGCGAGCGGCTGGGTGATGATGCCCCACGCCGGCACCCACCCGCCGAGCCACTGCGGGAACAGCGCGTGGCCCTGGGCGCGCACGATGTCCTGCATGTTCAGCGAGCCGTAGACCATCACCACGCCCATGATGGAGGCGCCGATCGCGATCTCCGAGGAGATCATCAGGGCGGCCGCCCGCTGGCCGCCGAGCAGCGCGTAGTTGTTGGCCGAGGACCAGCCGGCCATCATCACGCCGTAGACGCCCAGCGAGAGCATGGCGAACATGTAGAGGAGGCCGACGTTGAGCGTCACCGCCTGCAACGGGATCTCGCGGCCGTCGACGCGCAGCACGTCGCCGAACGGGACGGCGGCGAAGGCGACGAGCCCGAAGAAGACCGACACGAACGGCGCCAGCTGAAAGAGGAACCGGTCGGCGCGCGCCGGCATGAAGTCTTCCTTGGTGAGCAGCTTCAGCGCGTCGGCGAACGGGTGGAACAGGCCGAGGACGCGGAAGCCGTAGATCGACGCGCGGTTGGCGCCGATCCGGTCCTGCATGATCGCCGACTGCTTGCGCTCGACCCATCCCAGCAGCGCGCTCATGTTGAGGATGAACATCATCACGAAGAGCACCCGCCCGAACGTGATGCCGAGGTCGAGGATCACGCGGGGACCCGGGACCGCTGGCCGGGGGGGACGGGCGCGCCCGAGGACGTCGCGCCCGCCACCATACGGCCGAGATCGCCGAGTGCCTGATAGGTGATCCCGGCGAAGGCGGGGACGGCGCCGCTGAGGTCGCGGAACCAGTGCTCGGCGCGGCTGCCGGCGGCGGCGGCGCCGAGCGCGACGAGGACGCGGCCGAGCAGGTCCCACTCGGCCAGCGCGTCGCCGAGGGGATCGAGCGCGGTGCGGAACCGCTGCACGCGCCCCTCGAAGTTGGTGAACGTGCCCTCGCGCTCCACCCACGCCGCCGCCGGCAGCACCCAGTGGGCGCGCTCGCTGGTGGCATTGGCGTTGGTCCCGGTGAAGATCACCGTCTCCACCTTGGCGAGCGCCTCGGCCGCCTGGGCGGCCGGCCAGCTGGCGGCGAGCAGGTCGTGGTGGAACACCCAGAGGCAGCGCAGCCGCCCGGCGCGGGCGGCCGCCAGCAGCGCGGCGGCGTCGCCGCCGAGGCCGATCAGCTCGGCGCCGCGCCGGTTCGGCGCGCGGTCGGCGCGCAGCAGGAACTCGTCACCGGCGGCCGCCGTCGCCGGCGGCACGTCGAAGGCGACCTGGCGGATCCCGCGCGCCTCCACGAGGCGGCGCAGCGCGAACAGGTCCTCGTTGGCCATCAGCGGCGAGGCCAGCACGCCGATCTGCTCGGGCTGATGGCGCCGCAGCGCCTCGGCCACGCCGGCCACCGCGTCGTCCCAGCCGACCGCGGCGGGCCCGCCGGCGCTCCGGCGCGTCGGCGTCGCCAGGCGGGTGGGCGCGTCCACGAAGCCGAAGTGGTAGCGCCCCTCGTCGCACAGCCACCACGCATTGACCTCGGGGTTGAGGCGCGGCTTGAGGCGGGCGACCCGGCGACCCTCGGCGTGGTGCGGGCGGCGGCGGTTGACGTGCACCTCGATGTTGCAGCCGCGCGCGCAGCCGGTGCAGATCGACTTGGCCGTGTCGAGGTACCACACGCGCACCTGGAAGCGGAAGTCGCGGTCGGTCAGCGCGCCCACCGGGCAGATGTCCACGACGTTGGCCGAGTAGCGGTTGACGAGATCGCGGCCCGGGAAGAGGCCGATCTCCGAGTGGTCGCCGCGGTTGAAGATCCCCAGCTCGCCGGTGCCGGTGATCTCGTCGCAGAAGCGCACGCAGCGCGAGCAGAGGATGCACCGCTCGGCGTCGAGCATCACGTGGGGCCCCAGCGGCACCGCCTTGGGCTTGTGGACCTTCTCGTCCTTCATCCGCGGGTCGTAGAGGCCGTGCTGCATGTAGTAGATCTGCAGCCAGCACTCGCCCGCCTGGTCGCACACCGGGCAGTCGAGCGGGTGGTTGATCAGGTGGAACTCCATGATCGACCGGCGCGTCTCGCGCACCCGCTCGGTGTCGGTGTGGACCACCATGCCCTCGGCCACCACCGTGTTGCAGGCGATGGTCGGCCGCGGCGTCTTCTCGACGTCCACCATGCAGAGCCGGCACTGGCCGGCGATGGACAGCCCGGGGTGATAGCAGTAGTGGGGCACCGCGATGCCGAGGCGGTGGGCCGCCTCGACGAGGTTGGTGCCGGCCTCGACCTCGATCTCCTTGCCGTCGATCGTCAGCTTCGGCATAGCGCCTCGAACTCCGGGCGGAACTTCTCGATGTAGGAGAGGTAGGGGCCCACCGCGCCCTCGTAGAAGGCGCAGATCGTCGTGCCGTTGCCGCGCCGGGCGACGTCGAGGATGGTGTCGAGGTCGTCCTTGCGGCCGTGGCCCTCCACGACGCGGTGGAGCATCTTGTAGATCCAGCCGGTGGACTCGCGGCACGGCGTGCACTGCCCGCACGACTCGTGGGCGTAGAAGCGGGCCAGCACCAGGAACGCCTGCGGCATCGACACGGTGTCGTCCATGACGATGACGCCGGCCGACCCGATCATCGAGCCCACCGTCTTGAGCCCGTCCACGTCCATGGGGACGTCGATCTCGTCGGCGGTGAGGACCGCGGCGGAGGCGCCGCCCGGCACCACCGCCTTGAGCTTGCCGCTGCCGCTCACGCCGCCGGCGTAATCGTAGATGAGCGAGCGCAGCGTCACCGCGCACGAGGCCTCGTAGACGCCCGGCTTCTTCACGCGCCCGGAGACCGAGTAGAGGCGCGTCCCGCCCTCGGTCTTGGTGCCGAGCCCGGCGAACCACGCAGCACCGCGCGTGATGATGGGCGGCAGGCAGGAGATCGTCTCCACGTTGTTCACGATGGTCGGCTGGCCGAAGGCGCCCTTCACGGCCGGAAAGGGAGGCTTGATCTTGGGCCACCCCTTCTTGCCCTCCAGCGACGACAGCAGCGCGGATTCCTCGCCGCAGATGTACGCGCCGGCGCCCCGGTGCACCACGATGTCGAACCCGTGCCCGAGCAGCCCGGCGTCGTACGCCTCCTTGACCGCCGCGCTGAACACGCGCCACGGCTGCACGTACTCGCCGCGGATGTAGACGAAGCCGAGCGCGCTGCGGATGGCGCGCGCGGCGATCAGCATCCCCTCGATCAGCGCGTGCGGGTCCTTCTCGAGCAGGTAGCGGTCCTTGAACGTCCCCGGCTCGCCCTCGTCGGCGTTGATGACGAGGTAGACGGGGCCCGTGTGGTTCTTGGGCACGAAGGACCACTTCGTCCCCGTCGGGAAACCGGCGCCGCCCAGCCCGCGGAGATTCGACTTCTTGACCTCCTCGGTGATGGCGGCCGGCTCCATTGTCTTCGCCTTCTCCCACGCCGCGTAGCCGCCGGTGGCGCGATAGGCCGCCAGCGTGTGGGAGTTCGCGTTGCCGAAGTTGCGCATCAGAACGATCTCGGCCATCAGCGGAGCCCCTCGAGGATGCGGTCGACCTTCTCGGGCGTGAGGCTCACCTCGTAGCGGTCATCCACCTGCATCATGGGCGCGACCTCGCACGCGCACAGGCACTCGACCGACTGCAGCGTGACGCGCCCGTCGTCGGTCGTCTCGCCGACCTCGACGCCGAGGCGCCGCTTGACGTGGGCGAGGATGTCGGGCGCGCCGGCGAGGTAGCAGGACAGGTTGTGGCAGACGGCGACGACGTGGCGCCCCTTCGGCTTCTGGAAGTACATGGTGTAGAACGTCACGACCTCGTGCACGTGGGCGGGCGCCAGGCCGAAGAGGCCGGCGACGTACTCCTCGACCTCGAGCGAGACCCAGCCGAAGGTGTCCTGCGCCATGTGCAGGACGGGCAACAGCGCGCCACGCTTGTCGGGGTAGAGCCCCTGCAGCCGGCGGACCTCGGCCAGCTGCTCGGGCGTGAACGCGATGGTTGGAGCGGGTGCCGCGAGGCCGGCTTGGGCCGCAGGTGGCCTGTTCGAGGAGCCCGGGGCTGTCATCGGTCCAGCTCGCCGCCGATCATGTTGACGGAGCCGAAGGTGGGGATCAGGTCGGCGATCATCTCGCCCTCGATCATGCGGTGCAGCGCGGCCAGCGGCGGCAGGCAGGGCGGCCGGCAGCGGACGCGGTAGGGGCGGTCGCCGCCGTCGGAGACGACGTAGAAGCCCAGCTCGCCGTTGGCGCCCTCGGAGGCGAAGTACGCCTCGCCCTGCGGCGGCCGGATCCCGTAGCCCTCCATGATCAGCATGAAGTGGTTCATCAATCCTTCGATGGAGCCGTACGTGTTCTCCTTGGGCGGCAGCGCCACGCGCTTGTCGTGGGTGTTGACCTGGTTCCACGCCGCCCGGTTCTGCCCCTGGAGGTTCGGCGAGAGCGTGATGGGCACCAGCAGCAGCCCCTGGGTCTTGCCCTGCTTGCCCTGGTCCACGTACGCCGAGGGCTCGATCGGCCGCCCCTCGAAGTCGACGTTGACGGGCCCGCCCGGCATCATGGCCAGCGCCTGCTCGGCGATCCGCATCGACTGCTCCATCTCGGCCATGCGCACGAGGTAGCGGGCGAAGTTGTCGCCGTCCTTCTGGGTCGGGACCTCGAACTGCACGCGGTCGTACGCCCAGTGCGGCTGCGCGCGGCGTACGTCGAAGCCGACACCCACCGCCCGCAGCATCGGGCCGGTGATCGAGTAGCCGATCGTCTCCTCGCGCGAGAGCGCGCCGATGCCGATCATCCGGTCCATGAAGATGCGGTTGCCGGTCAGCAGGCGGTGCACCTCGTCGAGGACCTCGCGCGTCTCCTTGAACGCGATCATCATCTTGGCCGCGAAGCCGTCGGGCAGGTCGGCCTTCACGCCGCCCACCCGGCCGTAGGAGATCGTCAGGCGGGCGCCGGTGACGTCCTCCACCAGCTCCCAGAGGAACTCGCGGGCCTTGATCATGTAGAGGAAGACGGTGAAGGCGCCCAGCTCCATCGCGGTGGCGCCGATGCACGTCAGGTGATCGCAGACCCGCGAGATCTCGGCCATCGCCGTGCGGATGAACTTGCAGCGCTCGGTCACGTCGATGCCGAGCAGCTTTTCGATCGCCGACGCATAGGCGAAATTGTTGATGAGGGGGGACACATAGTTGAGGCGGTCGGTGTACGGGATGGCGTTGTTGTAGCCGCCCGCCTCGCAGTCTTTCTCGAAGGCGCGGTGCAGGTAGCCGATCTCGACGTCGGACTTGCGGATGATCTCGCCGTCGATCTCCGCCTCGATCCGGATGATGCCGTGCATGGCCGGGTGGGCCGGCCCCACGCCGACCTGGAGATTCTGGCCGGAGCCGGTGCCGCTCCCCTCCCCCAGCATGATTTCGCGCCGCACGGGCTCGGCCATGGCGCCTACCTCGGCCCGACCAGCGGCTGCCGCCGGTCGATCGGATAGTCCTTGCGCAGCGGGTGGCCCACGAACTCCTCGTACAGGAGCAGGCGGCGCAGATCCGGATGGCCGGCGAAGCGGATGCCGAACATGTCCCACACCTCGCGCTCGAACCAGTTGGCGATGGGCCAGAGGTCCACCGCCGTCGGCACCTGGGCGTCGTCCTCGTCCACCCGCACCTTCACCCGCAGCCGGTGGTTGTGGCCGATCGAGTAGAGGTGATAGACGACGTCGAAGCGCGGCCCGTCCTCGCGGCCCGGGTATTTCAGGTAGTCCACCGCGGTGAGGTCCATGAGGACGTCGAAGCCGAGGGCCGGCTCGTCGCGGCAGAAGCGCAGCGCGTCCACCAGCGTGGCCCGCTCCACCACCGCGGTGGCGTCGCCCACGTGCTCGTGGGTCTCCACGATGGCGCCGCCGAAGCGGTCGCGCACGCGCTGGAGGATCTGCGCGCCGGTCACTAGAACCTCTGCACCTGGGTGGCGATCCGGTCTTGCAGCTTCATGAGGCCGTCGATGACCGACTCCGGCCGCGGCGGGCAGCCGGGAATGTAGACGTCCACCGGGATGATGGTGTCGATGCCCTGCACGGTCGCGTAGTTGTTGTAGAAGCCGCCGGTGCAGGTGCAGACGCCGAAGGCCACCACCCACTTGGGCTCGGTCATCTGGTCGTAGATCCGCTTGAGCACCGGCGCCATCTTGTGCGAGATCGTTCCGACGACGAACAGGACGTCCGCCTGGCGCGGCGAGAAGCGCGGCAGGCCCGCGCCGAACCGGTCGATGTCGTAGTGCGAGCAGGCCGTCGCCATGTACTCCATGCCGCAGCAGGCGGTCACGAACGGGTACTGGAAGATGGAGTACTTGCGCGCCCAGCCGATGGCCTCATCCAGCTTGGACGTGAAGAAGCTGCCTACTCCCATTCCAATCCCCCTTTGCGCCAGATGTAGAGGAAGCCGAGCATGAGAATGCCCAGGAAGACCAGCATCTCGCCGAACCCGAACCAGCCCAGCCTCCGGTAGAGCATCGCCCACGGCCACACGAAGAGCAGCTCGATGTCGACCAGGATGAAGAAGATCGCCACCGTGGAGAACTTGATCGCGAAGCGCCCCTCCGACACCTCGATCGGATCCTTGCCGCACTCGAACGTCGCCCGCTTCACCGGCGTCAGCCGGCGCGGCGCGAGCAGCGAGGGGATGAACAGCAGGGCACCGGCCACCGCCGCCGCGAATGCGAACACCATCAGGATGGGAGCATAGGTCATTGGAGTTGCCCACCCGTGGTGCGGACCCGCGGCGCATGAAATGAGGTAGAGTCCCGGCCAGGCGTCGGCATAGAGGTCGGCCCCGCATTGGTGCGCAGAGCCCGTATTGGAGTTGGACCCGGAGCCCCGCGAGCACCCCGTACTGCGGCCCCCGGCGACGAGCCGGCGAGCGCGCCTTCTAGACTTCGCCGACGCGGGCTCCACGCCGCCGCCACCTCACCAAGGAGGTCACGATGGACGTCGTGCATCCGAAGTGTGCTGGTCTTGATGTGCACCAGCAGACCGTCGTGGCGTGCGCGCGTATCGCATCGGGGAAGACGGTCAGCTACGATGTCCGCACCTTCGGCACCACCACGCTGGACCTGGTGGCGCTCAGCGACTGGCTCACCGCGCGTGGCTGCACCCACGTCGCCATGGAGTCGAGCGGCGTGTACTGGAAGCCGGTCTGGCACGTGCTGGAGGGGGACGTCGAGCTGATCCTCGCGAATGCGATGCACATCCGCAACATCCCCGGCCGCAAGAGCGATGTCAACGACGCCACCTGGATCGCCGACCTGCTGGCGCACGGGCTGATCCGAAGCAGCTTTGTCCCGCCCCCAGCCGTGCAGGAGCTGCGCGACCTGACTCGCACGCGCAAACAGCTCGTGCGAGAAATCGCCCAACACACGCTCCGCATCCAGAAGACCCTGGAGACCGCCAATGTGAAGCTCACGAGCGTGCTCGCCGACATCATGGGCGTCAGCGGCCGCGCGATCCTCGCCGCCCTCGTCGCGGGCGAGACGCAGCCCGAGCATCTGGCCGCGCTCGCCCATGAGAAGGTCAAAGCGTCGCGGGCCGAGCTCATGGCGGCTCTTCACGGACGGGTCACCGCCCATCACCGCTTCATGCTGAAGCTGCACCTCGGCCAAATCGAGGCCCTCGAAGCCGCCGTGCGCGATGTGGAGGCGCGCCTGGGCGAGGCCCTCGCGCCCTTTCGGGCTGCCGTCAACCACCTGATCACCATGCCCGGGGTGAGTGAAACCGTCGCGCGGGTGATCGTCGCCGAGATCGGCTTCGACATGACGCGCTTCCCGAGCGCGGGCCACCTCGTCTCGTGGGCCGGTCTCTGCCCTCGCTTGCACGAGAGCGCCGGCAAACGCCTGTCCACTCGCACGCGCTCGAGCAACCCGTGGCTCAAGACCACGCTCGTCCAGGCCGCGTGGTCCGCCGCGCGTAAGAAAGACAGCTACTTCCGCGCTCAGTTCCTGCGTATCAAGAGCCGCCGGGGACCCAAGAAAGCAGTCCTGGCCGTCGCCGCCTCGATGCTCACCGCCGCGTACCACATGCTCCGAGACGGCACCGACTATCGCGACCTCGGCGCCGATCACTTCGACCGGCGCGACAAGGCCAAGCTCGCCAAGCGCCTCATTGCGCGGCTTCACGATCTTGGTCTCGTGGTCGATGTGCGGGCGGCCTGACTCACGGTCCATTTCTTTCTAGCGGGGGCCGTGAGGCCGGCTCGGGCCGTGGGTGGCCTGTCTTAGAAGGGGGTGGCTCCGCTCCCGCGGCATTGCTGGCGCCGCCGGCGTCAGCCTGCTTTTTGGCGTGGTAGGAGCTGCGGACGAGGGGGCCGGACTCGACGTGGGCGAAGCCCAGCGCGCGGCCGATCCCGGCCAGCTCGGCGAACTCGTCGGGATGGTAGTAGCGCGCCACCGGCAGGTGCTGCGCCGACGGTCGCAGATACTGGCCGAGCGTGAGGAGGGACACGCCCACCTCGACGAGGTCGCGCAGCGTGGCCACCAGCTCGTCCCGCTCCTCGCCCAGCCCGAGGATGATCCCCGACTTCAGCGGCAGCCCCGGCGCCGCCGCCCGCGCGTGGCGGAACAGCTCCAGCACGCGCGCGTAGCGGCCGCCGTGGCGCGCCAGCTTGTACAGGCGCGGCACCGTCTCGGTGTTGTGATTGAGGATGGCCGGCGCCGCCGCGATCACCGTGTCGAGCGAGGCGCGCCGCCCGAGGAAGTCCGGGATCAGCGCCTCCACCCGGCAGCCCGGCGCCTGCGCGCGCACGGCCCGGATGGTGGCGGCCCAGTGCGCGGCGCCGCCGTCGGCGAGGTCGTCACGGTTGACCGAGGTGATCACCGCGTACTCGAGGGCCAGCTCGGCCACCGCGCGGCCGATCCGCGCCGGCTCCTCGCGATCTTCCCAGACCGGCGTGCCGTGGGCGACGGCGCAGTAGCCGCAGTTGCGCGTGCACACGTCGCCCAGGATCATGAAGGTCGCGGTGGCGTCCTCCCAGCACTCGCCGATGTTCGGGCAGTGCGCCTCCTCGCAGACCGAGTGCAGGTTGCGCTCGCGCATCAGCCGGCGCAGCCGCATGTAGTTGGGGCCGCCCGGCGCGCGCACCTTCAGCCAGGCCGGCTTGCGGCCCTGCAAAAGCGGGCTCGGCTCGAGCACGGGAAGTGAGTGGATCATGCGCAGGCTCCCAAAACCGCAACATTATGCCACGTTGCCGGAGTCAAGGGACAGGCGGTCAGTAGGGCGGCTTCCGGGCCAGCAGGTCGTCGAGCTCGCGAGGGCTGGTCCGGAACGCCACCAGCAGCCGCCCGTCGCGGAACACCACCCCGTAGGCGCCGTCGCCGCGCCCCATGTACCAGAGCGTGCGGACGCCCTCGGCGTCGGTGGCGGTCGTCGGCGGCCCGAAGCTGCTCTTCACCTCGGCCTCCGAGCGACCCTGCCAGGAGGCGCCCCACACCGCGGCGCCCGCCTCCAGCTCGGCGCCGACGTTCTCCCACCCGGAGTCGAGCGTCTTGCCGTCCACCACGACGACGCGGTAGCGGCGGCGCGCCTCGGGATCGAGCAGGTAACGGACGCGGTAGGGCTCCTGGTACTTCGTCAGCCCCTCGTAGCGGAAGTACTCGACGCCGGAGACCGAGAGGTCGCCCAGCTCGTCCACCATCCCCGGCACCTTCGCGAGCACGAGGCAGCCGCTGAGCGCGAGGACGAAGGGAACGCCGAGGACGGCGGCGCGCAGGGGCGGCGTCACCTCCGGATCAGCTGAGCGGGCAGCACCCGCCAGGCGTAGGCGCCGGGCCCGACCTGCTCGAGCGTCCAGCGCTCCGGGTACTCGAAGCCGACCGTCGTCTCGCGCACGTAGTACCCGGGAATCATCACCACCTGGCGCACGACCTGCGGGGCGGGCGGCGCGCTCTCCTCGGGCGCGGCCGCCTCCGGCGGCTTCTCCTCGCCCTTCGCCTCGTCTTTCGCCTCGCCCTTCGCCTCGCCCTCGGCGGGGGGCGCCGACTCCGCCGGCGGGCTCTCCGGCGCCGGACTCGCCGGCGCCGGCGCGAGGTACTCGATCGTCCCGGGCTGCGGCGGATCGTAGATGAAGCGGATGAACTGGCCCTGCGGCGTCGTGATCCCGCTCCACGGCATCGAGGGATGCGCCGGCGCCGTCGGCGACACCTGCGCGACGGCCGGCAGCGGCGCCAGAACCAGCGCGAGCACGAGGACGGACCGCCACCACGGGCTCATGGAGTAATTCTCGATCGGCGCGCGGCGCGAGTCAAATGAGGCCGGGGAAGGATGAGGGCGAAGGGGGGACTGTGCCGGTCGAGTATCGTTGCGCGGCGCCTCGTCCGTGACGTCCGGTTTCTCGCGCGCTTGCGGCTCGCCCCGCTGGCCGCGCGTCCGGCTGGTGTTGGCCTGTGGTGGCGGGTTGGTTAGCGGTCTGTTAGCCGAGAAGGCCTTTTGCGCGAAGAATCTCAACGTATGCGTCCCGGTCAAGGGAGCAGCCGACGAGGCGCCTCAGTTGATCCTCGTTCAACTTGAGCTGCTGTCGGATTAGATCGGCCGGTAGATCCCCGTCGCCCATCGACCGCTTCGTGCGCGTCACAACTCGGCCGTCATGCTCAAACCACGCATGACGATCGCCGGTGTTGCGTGTCGTGAGGCCGAGTTTGCTTACGATCCGCTCAAAGTGGTGAACCTTGAGATTCACCGCAGCGCAACGAAGCGCGCAATGACCTGACGGAGACGCTGCAGATCCGGACCGAGTCGGTCCTTGTCGTCCTCGAGCCGGAAAAACAACTCTGCGAGGCCGCTACCAAAGTCGGCGAGGGCATCACCGAGAGTCACGCCGCTGCCGAACTCCTCGAGCTCCTGGTTCTCGACAACGACAAGTTTCTCGCTTCGCTTGATATCGAGCGGGATCGGCTGGGTCACCCGCAGCTTCGGGTGAAGGGCTCCCCCGAAGCGGATCCGCTTCGGAGCGCGGGAGAACGCCGCCGTCTGGTGGCGCACATCCCGCGAGAGCACATCCCCGCCGGCGAGCTGAATGGTCGCGCGTCGTGGCTTGCGCCCCGTGACCGTTGTGCTGCCCGTCGGTGTGATCGTCGCTTCCATCGTCGCTGTCGCCATCACTTTTGCTCCTGAGTTTGTCGTACGGCCCGGATGCCCAGGTGAGCGATGTACGCTTGGTTAGCGTACAGCCGAAACTCGTACCTGCCTGGCCCGCTGATCGCTAGCGGGGGCAGAGGAAGCGCGATGTCGCAGCCCGCCAGAGGATCCGGGATCTCAACGGGCTGCGTCTCAGCCTGCAGGATCATCTTTTCCTGATCTGCGTCAACGAAATCAATCTTAAATATATACCGGCCTCGCCCGTCGTACATCCTCGCGAAAAGATGGGCGCTCGGAATCACGCCGCCTCCGGCGGGGAGGTTGATCATGTCGAACACGCCGACGAGCGTCTTTTTCTGAGTGACCGCGTCCGTGATGATGCCATCGCACGCGAGGATGGCCTGCACTGTCGGGATCGGACCATACACCTGTTTAGCTGGCTGATCGGCCATTGGGGGCCGCAGCATAACCCTCCGCGCGCACGAACGCCAACCGCGTCAGTGCAGCATCGCCGCCAGCCGCGCGGCCGCGTCATGCTGCATCGCCGGCAGTGCGTGGGCGTAGACGGTCAGGGTGATCTCGATCTTCTTGTGGCCGAGGCGCCGCTGGACGACGTGCGCCGGCACGCCGGCCTGAAGGAGCAGCGTCGCGCACGAGTGCCTCAGCCCATGAAACTTGATCGGCCGCACGCCGGCGACGGTGATGAGCTTGGCGTACTCGCGCTGACCGAGGTTGTTGGCCTGCAGCGGGTCGCCGAGCGTGTCGTGGCGCCGCTGCAGGTCGCCCCACTCCTTCGCGAACACGAGGCCGTGGTCGTGGTAGTGGTCCCGGTTGGCCAGCTTCAGCTCCGCCTGGTGGGCGCGGAGCTTCCTGAGCAGGGCGACCGTCTCGGCGGCGATCTCCACCGTCCGGGCGGTCTTGTGCTTCATCGGCCCGAACACGGGCGCCGGGCCCGGCTAAAGCAGCTGCCGCTGGAACGTGACCCGACCAGCCGCCAGGTCGACGTCGGGCCACAGAAGCCCGCACAGGTCGCCCTTCCGGGCGCCGGTGTCCAGGGCGAGCGTGTAGGAGGCCGCGGGGCGGGCGCCAGCGGCCTTGGCAGCCACGAGGAAGGCCTTCGCCTCGTGGGCCTCCCAGCAGTGCGTCCTGGCGTCCTGGTGGCCTTCGGCGGCGTGCGGCTTGCCCACGACCAGCTTGGCGACGTTGCGCTGGACCAGGCCCTCGAGGACAGCCGCCTGCAAGGCGCTGTGCAGGATCGTGTGGTGCGGCTCGAGCGTCGCCGGGGCTAGGGGCTCCTTCTCGCGGGCGGCCGCCTCGGTGTAGTAGGCCTTGAGGTCGGCCGCCTTGAGCTGCTGCAGCGGGATCCCGCCCAGGCGCGGCTTCAGGTGCTTGGCGATGACACTCTTGTACGTCTCGTACGCGCGCAGGGTCCGCGCCGGCGGCTTGATCGCCTTCTCGAGCCACTCGTCGAGCCAGGCGCCGAGCGTCTGCTTGTGGGGCATGACGAGCTCGCCGCGGTGGGTGTCGCGCACGAGCTCGGTCAGGCGCGTCTCGGCCTCCCGCTTCGTGCCTCGGAAGGTGATCCACTTCTGGCGGCGCTTCGTCACGCCGGTGACCGGATCCGGCTGGTAGCCGAGGTCAAGGACGATCGACCAGCTGCCTTCGTAGCGCTGGACCAGGTGGCCTCTCATGGGGTCCTCCGGTTAGTCAACATTGCTCGGCCAGGGCCCGCTCCGTGCGAAGGCGGCGGCGAAGATTTTCCTGTTGGAGTGGGTGACCTTGCCATCGCTGAGAAACGCGATCACGGCATCGGTGAGGGCACCCTGCTTCAAGAGATGCGGATACTCCAGCTGGAACCACAGAAGGAACACCCACAGCTCGCGCAGATAGTGTCCGGTCAAGGCGAGGTATGCGTCCCCGGAGTCAACGAGCAGGACATGTGTTTCCCGCGGGTCCCAATCCAGAGCGATATCCGCATCGCGCTCGGCATGCTTGAAGAAGTTCTCGGCCCGGACAACCGTTTGGCGATAGAGCTTCTGATACTCAGGTTTCACGATGATCTCTTCGGCTTCAGCCAGTCGCGTCTTCCCCCCCCTGGGGCTTCAACAGATCGATGAGAATCTGGTGCGCCGCCGCAGTCAGCGTGTGCACGGCAACCTCGTCGCCATGCTGAAAGAACAGGGTGACAGCTGTACGAAGTTGTCGCCGGGCCGCGTCGAGTTTCGTGATGATCTCGGGCCGCCGCTCCATCACGATCCGTCGCTGGCTCCGAGCTGCTCGGTGTTCTTGCGGGCGTAGAGCGCGGCGATCATACAAGCGTGATCCGAGGCTCCGGGGCTTCATCCGTCATCGGCGCGACTTCGAGCACCTGCTCATGGCGGTCACGTGGGACGATCGAGTTATAGGACAACCGCACCGTCCCGCCTCGGCGAGCAAGGAGTCGATCGGGTAAATCATCATTGGCGGGAATCTCATCGGCTTGGCCGTCCGCCCCGATTTGGAGGGTCGTCCATGGCAAGGGTCGGGGTTCTTCTATCGCGAGATATGTGATCGGTCGCACGCGCAGTCGATATGCCGGCTCGCCTTTCACTTCCACGTCGACCACAGTCACGTTCATGGCGATGCCCTTGCCGATATTCGTCAGCGTGAAGCGCTGATCATTGGGTATCCAGTCAAGTGACAAGTAGGGGCGATTTTGGAGTTCCGTCTGGAGCTGGGTCTCTCGACGGAGTCTCCACGTCTCGACGGTATAGAGGGCCACGGCGATCCCGGTCAGAAGATAGATCGTATCCGACGGCGTGTAGGATAAGTACTTCCCGACACGCGGGCCTGTGAGAAAAATAACAACGGGGAGAGCGTACAGAAGCAGCAACGGTACGTGGCGCTTCTTCAACCACCACGCGAGCCTCTTCACGCGCCTCTCCTTCCCCAGTCCCGTGGCTTCACTTCAAGCGCGGGTCGTCGGAGGCAATGCAGCGGGCGGTCGAAAAAGATGCGACGGTAAGGGGCGGTTTCTTCGTGTGCTTCACCGCGTATAGGCGGTACTCCTCGCACTCGGCCGCAGAATCGAACGACCCTCCATGGTCCCAATCCCGCAGGGGGGCCGACAGGTCCAGCCAGATCGCGCCGACGATCACCGGTGAAGGGTTGGGCTTTTTAAGTTCTGCCTGGAGCATTTTCGTGTTTGTCTCACCGAGCGTGCCTATGTCCTTCGATGGGGGCGTGAGCAAGTACCATCCCTGTCCCGCAGAGGCGATCCCGACGCTGAGCGTTAACGTCAGCGCGAGGGCGCCGAAGCGTATCATCGCGCCACGCACCCGCCGGCGGACGGGCTCCAATATTCGCTAGGCGCGCAGTCGCTGACGGGCGTCGCGCGTCCCTCGTCAAACACCTGTTCCGTGAACCCACGCGCCTTGAACTTCTCGACGCACTCCATGAGGATCGCGTGAGTGATGCCCTCTGACCACGGCGACAGGCCTCCGAGCATCCAGTATGTGGTCCGCTCGCAGCTGGCCGTCTCGCCTGTCTGCGGATTCCGGAAGGTGTACGCGCCGGTGGTTGTACAACCGCCCAGCGCGATCAGCACCGTCGCCACGATCGCCGCGACGATCAGCCACGCGACCACGCGGCCGGCTGACAGCGTGCGCGGCGGCGTGACGGTCTGGTCGCCCGGCGCCGCCGTCGGGATCCGCTCCCGGAAGTACAGCCCGCCGCGGCCGCCAGCGACGTAGTTCTTGCTGCTGGCGTCCACGCCAGCTCGGAGTCCCTTCACGCCCGCGGACACGCCGACGCCGCGCTTGCTGAGGTTGAAGCGCAGCGGGCCGAATCGGAACGAACGGCGGAGATAGAAGCCCATGGCTTCGGTCACCGCCGCGCGAGTAGCGCGAGGTTCTTCGCAACGAGCCGCCAATACAGGGTCTCGTCCATTGCGACCCCCGCGTACATCCGCTCGTGCTGCCGAGCCTCCGCCAAGGTCATCCGAGCCCAGGCGCGATCGTTCTCACGGCGCATGCGCTGGAGGAGCCGCCGCGCGGCCGGCGTGCAGGGCTGCGGCGAGTCGAAGTCGTACTGGGCGGCCTTCCGGGTCTTCGTCGCGCCGCTTGGCTTCGGCATCGAGCTACATTAACCTCCGCCGGCGGCCCGCGGCCAGCGCGAGGCCGGCTCGACCGACGGCGAAGGCGGCGCTGGGACGGGCGCTCGAGCTCCGGCGCGACCTGGCGCGGCGGCCGGAGTGGAATTGACCGACTCACCCAAGGTCGGGGTTTCCCCGACATTGACGCGCCCGCAGACGCCCGCCTAGGCTCCCCGGAGTGAGACTCGGGGGCGCCGTCGATTGAACGCCAGCGACATCATGACGAGGCAGCTCGTGACGGTCGAGCCGACCACGAGCATCTGGACGGCCCTCGCGCTGATGCGGAGTCACGACATCCGTCACTTGCTGGTCGTCGACGACGCCGGCGCGCTTGCCGGCGTGCTCTCCAACCGCGACTATCGGGTCGTGCTCGACCGCGCCAACGCGCAAGGGGTCGTCCAGGGCATCCGCGACATTACGGTCCACGAGATCATGACCCGCGCCCCGAAGGTCCTCACTGCGGACGCGGAGAGTCCACTATCCAGCCTCGGGGAACTCATGATTCTCAAGAATGTGGGCGCCGTGCCAATCGTTGACGCCCAGCAGCGGCCGATCGGCATCGTCACCCAGAAGGACGTGCTGCGCGAGCTGCTGCGGTTTCATCGCGCAGAGCCCGGATCGCCGCCCCTCCCCTGACGCCATGGCTCGCGTCCTTATCGTCGATGATGAGCCTGACATTCTCGAGGTGCTGACGGACCTCCTCGCTGGCCTGGGCTACGACATCAGCACGGCCGCCGATGGCGCGGCAGCCCTCGGCATCGTGCGGAGGACGCCGCCCGACGTCGTGCTGCTGGATCTGACGATGCCTGGGATGTCTGGCGCCGAGACCCTCGCGCAGTTCCGCCGGGACTATCCCCAGCTGCCGGTCCTGATTGTCACCGCGCGCGTCGAGCCCGCCCTCGATCAGGAGCTCCGGGCCCTGGACGTGTTCGGCTACATCAGCAAGCCATTTCGCATCGACCAGATCGATCGCGCGGTTGCCGCCGTGGTGAGTGGCCGTCCGTTCCATGGCTGATTCGGTCCGTCCGCCCAGCGCGGACGCGGCGCAGCTCGCCGGGCTGCTCCGCCGGCAGTCCGCTCTCTGCGTGCGCTGCGCGGCGGCCAAGCTCGCGCTTGACGTTCACCGAGTCCGAGAGGCGATCAAGGTCCTCCGCAAGCGACAATGGCTCGAGGAGGCGATCGCGGCCTGTTCGGTCTGCGGGCGGTCGGGGCCGGTGCTGGCGTTGCAGCGATGAGCGCCACGCATTGTGGAAGCGGAAGGAGACGGCAATGAAGTGCATCCTCGCTCTCTGCATCTTACTCGCCAGTTGCGCCTCTGGACTGACGCCCGTCCAGGTCGTGATCTATGATGCCGCGAAGTCGTGTGAGGTATCGGCGGGCGGCGGACGCTTAACGCAGGTTTGGCCCGACGGCCGGTATCAAATTGAAGGCGCGTCGAGCTTGATGAAGCTCAGGTACTGCATGGATGAATACTTCCGGGATCATTGCCGCCAAACCATAGGGCGGATCGTGTGCCGCGATGCGGACGGCAACGCGATAATTGTGCCGCCGAAGCACTGATGCTTGCCAGGGCGCAGCCGCGAGGGCGCGGCGCGTGAGCGCCGCCGCGCGCCTTCGCGCCGCCCTCGGCTTCGCCCAGCTCGAGCCGCGCGCCCCCGAGCTCGCGCTCCTCCACCGCTGGCTCGACACCTGGTCCGGCCTCGGCGCGATCGCGGGTGGGATGCACCGCGCGGGACCTCCAGCTCATGGAGTACGGTGACGGCCACTGGCGGGCGACGTTCTACGGTGACCGGCCAGGCGCGCTCGATCGTCGGCGGGTCGGCGTGGGAGCCGGCGCCCTAGGCGGCGGTGCAGCGGGCGGCGTGGGCGGCGCTGGCCATGTGAGCGCGATGCAAGATTGCAGGGGCTACCCCCGGCCCGCAGGACTCCCGAAGGGCCTGGTGGTTCAGGAGCGGCCGCCTGCTCAGGAGAGAGTAATGACCACGAACGAACTCGGTGCCCTCTTTGCCCTGCTGGCCTACGGCGCCATCGCGGCGCTCGTGATTGTGCTGGCCGCGCGCTGGGTGCCCTGGCGCCGCCTCAGGCGCCTCGCCCCGCTGACCCTCGCGCTGCCCTTCGTCGTCGTGCCGTGGCGGATCTGTAACCGGGTGTTCTGCGAATCGCTCGGTTGGGCGCCGCTCTGGGCGCCGCCGTCCAGCGCCGCCGGGGTCGATCTCACCCGGCTGGCGCTGGAACTCGTGGCACTCGGGGTGATCGGCTACGTCGGCCGGCGCTTCCTCCTTCGGACCTGAGCGCCCTTGGCCGCGCGGGACCGAGGCCAGCAATGGGTGGCCGGCTACTTCTGCACGCCTGGAATCGCCACCGGCTGGGTCACCACCGGCGAGGCGATCAGCGCCTTGACGACCGCGTCCACGATGGTCGAGACCGCCGACCCTACAACGCGGCCTGGATCTGCTGGACAGCCTTCAGGTAGAGACCGGTGACGTGATCGTTGGAGCCAGTGAAGCCGCGCGCGAGTTGCCGGGCACGGTCGAGCAGGACCTCGGCCTGCCGCGGCGTGCAGGTGAACCGCCAAACGATCAGCGTCTCTCCGCGCGGCTGCTCCTCGGCGATGCTCTTGCCTCTGGCCATCGCGCCCAACGCTTCGCCCAACTCGCCAGGCGCGGAGACGTCGTCCCGAAGCCATCGCTCCTTGGCATCGGACCAGAAGCGTGATTTCAACGTGGTTAGCCATCCGTTAGCCTTTTACGAACGATCGGGCTATTGGGGCGGGAAATCAGAAGTTGGTGCCGAAGGGGGGACTCGAACCCCCACGGGTTGCCCCACACGCCCCTCAAACGTGCGCGTCTGCCAGTTCCGCCACTTCGGCACGTGGTGAACGGAAGCGGAGTATACCGTCAACCTCCGCGCGAGACAAACCGGGCG